>NZ_JBPCOU010000035.1:0-19090 GCF_050999895.1 Methyloceanibacter sp.
CTCATCAACGAGAAGAAGCTTTCCAACATGCAGTCGCTACTGCCCGTGCTCGAGGCCGTGGTGCAGTCCGGCAAGCCGCTTCTCATCATTGCCGAGGATGTCGAAGGCGAAGCGCTTGCGACCCTCGTCGTCAACAAGCTGCGCGGCGGCCTGAAGGTTGCGGCGGTCAAGGCGCCGGGCTTTGGCGATCGCCGCAAGGCGATGCTTCAGGACATCGCCGTCCTGACCGGCGGTCAGGTGATCTCCGACGATCTCGGCATCAAGCTCGAGAATGTCACTCTCGACATGCTCGGCCGCGCCAAGAAGGTGGTCATCACCAAGGACGACACCACGATCGTGAACGGCGCCGGCAAGAAGACCGAGATCGAGGCGCGGGTCGGTCAGATCCGTCAGCAGATCGAGGACACGACGTCCGACTACGACAAGGAGAAGCTGCAAGAGCGTCTGGCGAAGCTTGCCGGCGGCGTTGCGGTGATCCGCGTTGGCGGCGCGACCGAGACCGAAGTGAGGGAGCGCAAGGACCGCGTCGACGATGCCTTGAACGCGACCCGCGCGGCGGTCGAGGAAGGCATTGTTCCGGGCGGCGGCGTTGCGCTGTTGCGGGCGGTCAACGTCCTCGACGCCATCAAGGTCGCCAATGAGGACCAGCGCGTCGGCATCAACATCATCCGCCGTGCCCTGCAGGCACCCGCACGCCAGATCGCGCAGAATGCTGGTGAGGACGGCGCCGTTGTCGCCGGCAAGATCACCGACAAGAGCGAGTATGCGTTCGGCTACAACGCCGCGACCGGCGAGTACGGCAATCTCGTCAAGCAGGGCGTGATCGATCCGGCCAAGGTCGTGCGCACGGCGCTGCAGGATGCGGCTTCCGTGGCAGGTCTCCTCATCACCACCGAGGCGATGGTCGCCGAGCTGCCGAAGAAGAATGCGGCACCGGCGATGCCGGGCGGCGGGATGGGCGGCATGGGCGGTATGGACTTCTAAGCCAACGCCCGTAACCGACTCAAACGATTCGCTTAAAATCAGAGCCGCGCCTTCGGGTGCGGCTCTTTTTTGTGTAGCACCGCTTCTCCGCACTAGCGTCGTCGAGTCCGGCCATTACGGGGAATTGTCTAGAGCACGATCCTTAGGCACTCTCCTGGAATGGCCAAGAAGGACACGATAAAAGATCCAGGGAAAATTCGCGTCGGCATCGGCGGCTGGATCTATCCGCCCTGGCGCGGCGTGTTCTATCCGAAGGGGCTGAAGCAGGCGGACGAACTCGCCTATGCCGCATCGCATCTCACCACGATCGAGATCAACGCGACCTTCTATCGCCTGCAAAAGCCGGCGAGCTTCCGCAAATGGGCGGACACCGCACCGGACGGCTTCAAATTTTCGCTGAAGGCGCCGCGCCTCCTCACCTACCGCACGACCCTCGCCGAGGGCGGCGACTTCATGCAGCGCTTCTTCGGCTCGGGCTTGACTGAGCTTGGCGACAAGCTTGGGCCGATTCTCTGGCAGCTCCCGCCGACAAAGACATTCGATGCCGCAGACTTCGGCAAATTTCTCGAATTGCTGCCGCACGACCTCGATGGCCGCAAGCTGCACCATGTCGTCGAGGTCAGGCATGAGAACTTCCGCGACCATGCCTTCATTCGCCTTCTCCGCGACGCGGGCGTGACGCTGGTCTTCTCGGAGAGCGAATCCTATCCGGCCATGGCTGACGTCACCGGCGACATTATCTATGGGCGTTTGCAGAAAGGCAGCGACGCAATCGAGACCTGCTATCCTGGGCCGGACATCGACGCTTGGGCGGATCGGGCTCGGACCTTCGCTTCTGGCGCCGTGCCCAACGACCTTCCTACTGTTGACAGCGCGTCGAAGACGCGGAAAACGCCGCGCGACGTCTATCTCTACTTTATCCACGAGGGAAAGAGCCGCGCGCCCACAGGCGCCATGGCGCTGATCGAACGGCTGGCTTAACTCACAAGCGCCGTCGCTCTGACGAGCAGCTGCTCGCGGTCCTCGGCGAAGCCGCCGCCGATCCAATCCCGCTCCAGGCGCCGCAACGCCTCGCCGATCTCCGGTCCGCTGCGGCCGAGATCTGCGATGTCCGTGCCGCGCAAGGGAAAGGCCGGGGCCTGCCAACGCTGCGGCAGCGCCAGCGCCGCGCCCCACCCAGCATCGTCCGGCGGCGCCCCGGCACGCGCCCAGGCGATCAGGACGAAGCTCGGATAAATGCCCTCGCCAAGTCGGTAGAGCAGCTCCTTTGCGCGCGTCTCCTCGGGTAAGCCTGTGTCCCCGCTCCGCTCGCCGCCGAGCACGAGCACGGATTGCTCCGCGTTCGAAAGGCGCAGGCGGGCGGCAAGCCGCGGCGCATCTTCATCGATAAAGACCGCGAGCACGGCGAGCCGGCGTGCGGGATTGTCGCCGAGGCAGGCGGTCTCCTCGATGGCGACAAGACGCCCGAAATCGTCGAGGCGCGGCACGCCACCCAAAACGTCGGTGAGCAAACCGTAATCGAACAGGGCTGCTATGCCATCGAGCGCGCGCGGCGCCACCAAAATACGCCGCATCTCGCCGCCGACACGCTCCGCCGAAAGTTGCTCCAGTCCCGCCAGCAAACGGACCGACGCACGCAGCCCGGCTTCGTCGAACTCGCCCGTGCCGTAATAGGCACTGAAGCGAAAGAAGCGGAGGATGCGCAAATAGTCTTCCTTAATGCGCTCCTCGGCGTCGCCGATGAAGCGCACGCGGCCTTGCGCGAGATCCGCATAGCCGCCGAGCGGATCGAA
This sequence comes from Methyloceanibacter sp., assembly GCF_050999895.1. Lineage (GTDB taxonomy): Bacteria > Pseudomonadota > Alphaproteobacteria > Rhizobiales > Methyloligellaceae > Methyloceanibacter. Next base: position 2,778 of record NZ_JBPCOU010000035.1, read on the forward strand.
CACGGTCCCGTCGCGATCGGCATAGAGCGCATTCAGGGTGAAGTCGCGGCGTCTTGCGTCCTCCTCCCAGTCAGTTGTGAAGGCAACCTGTGCGTGACGGCCGAACGTCTCCACGTCACGCCGCAGCGTCGTCACCTCGAAGGACGTGCCATCGGCGATGAGGGTGACGGTGCCGTGATCGATACCGGTCGGAATGGCTTTGAGCTTTGCATGACGCGCAAGCGCCATGACGTGCTCCGGCTCCGCCGTGGTGGCGAGATCCATTTCGGTGACGGGCAATCCGAGCAGCGCATTGCGCACCGCGCCGCCGACCACGCGCGTCTCAACCTCGCCCACGGCGAGAGCATCGAAGACGGCTTGCGTTTCCGGCCGCTCCAGCCAGTCAGCACCCTTGAGCGAGGGTGGGGCTTGACGGCGGTCGCTCTCATGCTCGGGCATGGCTTGGCCGTCAGTCAATGTTGCCGGGTTTGATGACGCCGTCTTGGATGCTCGGCGGATGGTACGTCCCCCCGGGCTCTCCCCCGGAAAACGAAATCAGAGTCGCCATAGCGGCAAGAAACAAACCGCACCCCGCGGCCGCCAGCCACACGATCGGGGCGTTCTCCCAAAGACTCGCGGGCTCCGCGCCTCTCGCCAAAACCATATAGGCTCCGTAGAGCAAAAATGGCAGCGAGAATAGAAGAATGTCGACCAGTGCAATGCGCAGCATCTCACAGCCTTGCCAAGATTTCGGAACGACGGCGCCGGGATGAACGGCGGCGCCTAGGCGATCATTCGGACGCACCCTGTCACGGCGCAGCCGCGAAGTCATCCGTTGGGAAAGGATAGAACATGCCGCCGCTCCAGACGCCAAGCGTCTCCTTCCGAGCGCCGCCCGGAACCGCGAGCGCCACAAGCTCATAATATATGGGGCGCGCTAGCTTCGCCTCCAATCCGTCGCGCACGAGGACATAGGGCACCGGCGCACCCTCTTCTCCCGCCCGAAAGTGGAGCGGATGCTCGGGGCCGGCACTGACCACATCGTCGACATTGGTGCGGAAGAAGAGGCGCTGCGCTTCGCCCCCTCCCTCCGACCACATCTCAATGGCCATGAAGGGCGCGTCCGCGACCTCGATCAGAACCTTCTCGACCGGCGTCACCAGATAATGCCGGCCGTCATCTTCCCGCCGCAGCACCGAGGCGAAGAGTTTGACGAGCGGCTTCCGGCCGATGGCGCTATCCCGGTAAAACCAGGTCCCGTCGTGGCCGATCTTCAGGCCGATGTCCCCGCAATCATTAATGTTTCGCAATGTCCCGGGACGCGGTTTGCCGCGAACCTCCTCCAATGCTACGAGAATGTCGGCTTTTTCCTGATCTGGCATCACCTGGCCGCTACAATCGTTCATCGCGCAAAGCCTGGGCAAAGTGGCCTCGACCCACCACCTTGTGACCAGAATTGAGCGCAAGTGCTTCTGCTTACCGGGGGCTTTCGCCCTATAATCTCTTAGCAGCATCGAGCGAAAACCAAACCATGACAACACTCGCCGCAACCGAAGCGCAACTCGTCGACCGCATCGAAGAAGTCGGCGCCAAGATCCAAAAAGTCCGTGACATGACGGGCTCGGTCATTTTCGGCCAAGAGCGCGTCATCGATCTTGCCCTGATCACGCTGCTCTCCGGGGGCCACGCGCTCCTGATCGGCGTGCCGGGCATCGCCAAGACCAGCCTCGTCGAGACGCTCGGCGCGGTTCTTGGGCTTGAGAACAAGCGCATCCAGTTCACCCCCGACCTCATGCCGTCGGACATCGTCGGCTCCGAAGTGCTGGAGGAAAGCTCAACGGGCCGCCGCAGCTTCCGCTTCGTGCCGGGTCCGGTCTTCACGCAGCTCCTGATGGCCGACGAGATCAACCGCGCGAGCCCGAAGACGCAATCGGCGCTGCTGCAAGCCATGCAGGAGCATCACGTCACGGTCGCTGGCGTTCGCCACGACGTGCCGCGTCCCTTCCACGTGCTCGCAACGCAAAATCCGCTTGAGCAGGAGGGCACCTATCCCCTCCCTGAGGCGCAGCTCGATCGCTTCCTGTTACAGATCGATGTCTCCTATCCCGATGAAGCCGCCGAGCGGCAGATGCTGTTCGCCACAACCGGCGTCGAGGATCGTTCGCTGAAGACCATCCTCTCCGCCGACGAATTGATGGTGGCGCAGCGCCTTGTGCGCCAGCTACCGGTCGGCGACCAAGTGGTCGATGCGATTCTGAAGCTCGTGCGCTCCGCACGCCCCGGCACTGGCATCGACCGCGAAGTCGACGAGCTGATCGCCTGGGGCCCCGGCCCGCGCGCAAGCCAGGCCTTGATGCTCGCCGTCCGCGCCAAGGCGCTGATGGACGGACGGCTCGCGCCGTCCGTCGACGACGTGATCGAGCTTGCCGAACCTGTCCTCAAGCACCGCATGGCGCTGACCTTTGCCGCGCGCGCCGAAGGTTTGCAGATGAGCGATCTCGTCGCCAAGCTCGTCGAACCGCTGGGGTGAGCTAGGGTTGGCCAAGCCCCAGGAGAGAGTGCTTCAGCCGTTCCCGCCCGAGGAAAACGAGGCTCATGGATTGGCCGAGCGCATGCCTGCGCTCCTCGTCGAGGCGCAGCGCGTCGCCCATACCGTCACCCACGGCACCCATGGCCGCCGCCGCGCCGGACCGGGCGAGACCTTCTGGCAGTTCCGCCACTACGACCAGAACGACTCCCTGTCCGGCATCGACTGGCGCCGCTCGGGCAGCTCCGATCATCTCTTCGTGCGCGAGCGCGAATGGGAAGCTGCGCACACCGTCTGGCTGTGGGTGGATCTCTCGCCCTCGATGCAATTCCGGTCCAACCTGTCCAAGACTCTAAAGGAAAGCCGCGGTGTCGTGCTCGCGCTCGCGCTTACCGAGCTTCTGGCGCGTGGCGGCGAGCGTGTCGGCGTGATGGGCGGCTATCCTTACACTGGACGCAATACAACGCGCCGCGTCGCCGAGTATCTCGTGCGCGACGTGCGCCGCGACCTGAGCCTGCCGCCGCCTGCGCGCTTGAGCCGCTTCTCCGAATGCCTCCTCTTCAGCGACTTTCTCGAACCCGTCGAGGAGACCAGAGCGCGCATGGAGGCGATCGCGTCGCAAGGCGTGCGCGGTCATCTCGTGCAGATCCTCGATCCTGCCGAGGAGTCGCTACCTTACGCGGGCCGCACCGAATTTGCATCGAGCGAGGGCCGCATCCGCGTCATCGCCGGCCGCGCCGAGACATTGCGCGAGCGCTATCAGGAGCGGCTCAACAGCCATCGCAAGGCCCTGAACGAGCTGGCCCGCCGGCTGAACTGGTCCTTTCTCGTCCATCACACCGATCGTCCCGCCGAGGAAGTAGTGCTCGCCATTCACAATCGCCTCGCCGGTCTTGAGACCGACTATCGCTACCGCGCGCCGCGCCCGATCGAGGGCAGCGACGCGGAGCCGGATCAAAGGTCATGATCGCGCTTGGCAGCATAGGCTTCTTGCAGCCCTGGATCCTGGCGGCGCTGGTCGCGCTTCCCGCGATCTGGTGGCTTCTGCGCATGACACCGCCGAGCCCGAACCTCGTCGTGTTTCCACCGACGCGGCTCCTCAAGGACATCAAGGCCCACGAGGAGACGCCTGCGCATAGCCCCTGGTGGCTGACGGCACTTCGGATGCTGCTCGCGGCTTTGATCATTCTCGCGCTGGCGCGGCCCGTGCTCAATCCGGACCGAGCGAGCTTCGCCGGCGCAGGTCCGCTGCTTCTCGTCGTCGACAATGGCTGGGCCGCTGCAAGCAACTGGGCCGGCCGCCGCGAGGCGATCGAGGCCGCCATCGATCGTGCGGAGCGCGACGGCAGGACCGTGGTGCTGGCGCCGACCGCGTCCGGCCAGCCGATCAGCGGACCGTTCGCTCCCGGCCAGGCGCGCGAGCGCATCGCCGGCCTCGTGCCGGAACCTTATGCGCCCGACCGCGCCGGCCTGGCGAAACGGCTGGAGCAAGATCTCGCGAAGGCCCCCGGCTATAGCGTCGTCTGGTTGTCGGACGGTGTCGACTACGGCGAAGGCCCGGCCTTCGCCAAAACGCTCGCCGGCCTTTCCGGCGCAAGCGGAAGCTTCACCGTCCTTCGCCCGGGCAAGAACGATGCGCCGCTCGCCGTTGGCCTCGGACTGAGCGACGGCGGTGAGCTGTCGGCGCGTGTCCTGAGCGGTGCGGACGGCGCGCGGTCTGGCGTCGTCAAAGCCGTCACCGGGCGTGGCGAGCCTCTGGGCGAAGCCACTTTCTCCATTCCGCAGACCGCGCGCGAAGCCAAAGCCCGCTTCGAGTTGCCGCTTGAGATCAGAAATCAGGTCGCTCGCATCGAGATCGCCGGCGAGCGTTCCGCCGGCGCGGTGCATCTTCTGGACGCGCGCTCGCAATGGCACCGGGTCGGCATCATCTCAGGCGAATCCCGCGAGGCGGCGCAGCCTCTCCTGTCGCCACTCTATTATGTGGAGCGCGCGCTCTCGCCCTATGCCGACGTCATCCGTCCCAACGAGATCAACGCGGCCATGGCGGTTCACGAGCTCGTCGAACAGCGCGTTTCCACCCTTGTTCTCGCCGATATCGGCAAGCTGCTGCCCGGCACGCAGGAGGAGCTCGATGCCTGGCTCAAATCCGGCGGCGTGCTCATCCGCTTTGCCGGCCCGCGTCTGGAGCAAGGCGGCGATGAGCTTCTGCCCGTGCCCTTGCGCCGCGGCGGCCGCTCTCTCGGTGGCTCGCTGTCCTGGAGCTCACCGCAGACGCTAGCACCCTTCGAGGAGAAGAGCCCCTTCCGCGGGCTGACGATCCCCGAGGACGTCAAGGTCAACCGCCAAGTGCTCGCCGATCCCGTGGCGATGGCCGATTCGGAAGTGTGGGCAACGTTGGCCGACGGGACGCCGCTCGTTACCGCCAAGAAGGAAGGCGACGGCTGGGTCGTGCTCTTCCATGTCACCGCAAATTCCGATTGGTCGAGCCTGCCGCTGTCCGGCCTGTTCGTCGAGATGCTGCGCCGTGTCGTCAGTTTGGTACCGAGCAAGATGACGACGCAAGGCGGCGAAGGCGCGACCCTGAATGCCGCGGTAAAGCCGAACGCGGCAGAGGCGGGCTCCGCCGCCCTTTCCCCGATCCAGACGCTCGATGGTTACGGCCAGCTCATTTCGCCGCCGCCGCGCGCCGCGCCCATCGCGCCGGACAAGATCGACGGCTCGGCGCCAGGTCCCGATCATCCGCCCGGCTATTACGGACCTTCGGGCGCCGCCCGGGCCTTCAACCTCGTCAATTTCAGCACGGCGCTGACCCCCCTGCCGGCAATCGAAAGCGCTGGCGAAGTGAGCGGCTACACGCTGCGCAAGCCCGAGGCGCTGGATCCTTGGCTCTATATTGCGGCACTCGCCCTCTTCGCGCTCGACGTGCTCGCCATGCTGGTCTTGAGCACCGGGCTTCGGCTACGCGGACGCCATGCCGCGGCGTCGCTCCTGCTCGCGCTCCTGTTGGCGCCTGTCTTCACGGCGCATCCTCACGCGCAAGAGGCGCCTGCGCGCTTGCCCGGAGAGGGTCCGGCGCCGACCGGATCGGCCACGGACGACTTCGCCTTGCAGGCCGCGCTGAAGACGCGGCTTGGCTACGTCATCACCGGCGATCCCGAGATCGACAGCACGAGCCAGGAAGGCCTCGCAGGGCTCAGCAAAGTTCTGAGCGCCCGCACGGCGCTCGAGCCTGCCGAGCCCATGGGCATCGACATCGAGAAGGACGAGCTTGCGTTCTTTCCGATTCTGTACTGGCCCGTGCGCGAGGACGCCGAAGGCCTGTCCGACGCAACGCTCGCCAAGGTCGACGCCTATATGAAGCAAGGCGGCCTGATCGTCTTCGACACGCGCGATCAGGCAGACGCGGCAACCGGCGGCGGCTTGGGTGGAAAGGCGCTCGACCGCCTGATCGGCAAGCTCGACATCCCGCCCTTGGAGCCGGTTCCTGGCAATCACGTCCTCACCAAGTCCTTCTACCTGATGCGCAGCTTCCCCGGCCGCTATGACGGCGGGTCGCTGTGGGTCGAGGCGGAGCCTGTCGGCGACGAAGAGCGCGCCGAACGCTCCCGCCGCACCGACGGTGTGAGCTCGTTGGTGATCACCTCCAACGATCTCGCCGCGGCGTGGGCGCTGGATTCGGCGAACCGGCCGATCTATCCCACCGTCCCCGGCGGCGAGGTGCAGCGGGAAATGGCATTCCGCGCCGGCGTCAACATCGTGATGTACGCGCTCACCGGCAACTACAAGGCCGACCAGGTGCATGTTCCGGCCCTGCTCGAGCGCCTCGGGCAATAGCGCCATGAAATGGTCTCTTGAGTTTCTCCCCCTGGTGCCCTGGCCCGTGCTTTGGTCACTGACCGGCGCAGGCATTGTTTTGCTCGCGCTCCTCTTCTGGCGTTCGCGCCGGGGGGCGGCGCTGCGCTTCTTGAGCTTCGCTCTCCTGATGCTCGCCATCGCCAATCCGCAGCTGAAGCAGGAAGACCGCGAGCCGCTCAACAATATTGTCGCCGTCGTCGTCGACGAGAGTCAGAGCCAGTCTATCGCCGGGCGTACCAAGCGTACCGAGGAGTTACGCAAGGGCCTCGCCGACAGCCTGGCTTCCATTCCCAATCTCGAAGTGCGCTGGGTGCGCTCGACCTCGACCACGAGCGATTCCGACCGCGACGGCACGATGCTCTTCACCGACCTCGCCCAGGGCCTGTCGGATGTGCCGCGCGACCGCTTGGCCGGCGCAATTCTCATTACCGAGGGCGAGATCCACGACGTGCCTGGCACGGCAGCTGCGCTCGGCTTCGATGCGCCCGTCCATGCCCTGATCACCGGCAAGCCTGGCGAATTCGACCGCAGACTTCAGGTCCTGAGCGCGCCGCGCTTCGGCCTCGTCGGCGGCCGGCAAACCTTCGAGGTCAAAGTGACCGAGACGGCGAAGAGCAATGCGACGACAGCAAACCTCACCATCCGCCGCCAAGGCCAGGAGCCCGAGACGCAAGGCGTCCGTATCGACGAGCCGATCGAGGTCCCGGTGACGATCGATCACGCCGGTCCCAATATTGTCGAGATCGAGGTCGATCCCGCGCAAGGCGAGCTCACCAAGATTAACAATCGCGTTGTCCTCACCGTCGAGGGCGTGCGCGAGAATATGCGCGTGCTGCTGGTGTCCGGCGAGCCTCATGCGGGCGAGCGTACCTGGCGCAACATGCTAAAATCCGACGCCTCGGTGGACCTTGTCCATTTCACCATTCTGCGTCCGCCCGAGAAGCAGGACGGCACCCCCATCAATCAGCTGTCGCTGATCGCCTTCCCGACCCGCGAGCTCTTTCAGGAGAAGCTTGAGGAGTTCGATTTGATCATCTTCGACCGCTACCAGCGACGCGGCGTGCTGCCGCTGCTCTATCTTGAGAATGTGGCGCGCTATGTCGAGCGAGGCGGCGCGGTGCTCGTGTCGGCCGGCGACGACTACGCCTCGCCGCTCAGCCTCTACCGCACCCCGCTCGGCCAGGTGCTGCCTGCGGTGCCGTCCGGACGCGTCGTCGAGCAGCCCTTCAAGCCCGCGCTGACCGAGCTCGGCGCGAAGCATCCCGTCACCAACGATCTCCCCGGCGCGTCCGGCGCCGAGCCATCATGGGGCCGCTGGTTCCGCGTCGTCGATGTCGATCCGCGCGACGCGGAGGTTCTGATGAAGGGCGCGAACGACAAGCCCCTGCTGGTGATCGGCCGTCGCGGCGAAGGGCGCGTCGCGCTTCTCCTTTCCGACCACGCCTGGCTTTGGGCGCGCGGTTACGAAGGCGGCGGTCCTTATACTGACCTGCTCCGCCGTCTCGCCCACTGGCTGATGAAGGAGCCCGATCTAGAAGAAGAGACGCTGAAGGCGACAAGCCGCGGCCAGACCATCACGGTCGAACGCGGCTCGATCAAGGACAGTGTCGATCCCGTCACGGTGACCTTCCCGTCCGGGAAGGAAGAGACGCTGACGCTCGACAAGGGCGAAGGCGGTGCGTGGCGCAAGGTGCTTAATGTCGAGGGGCAAGGCGTATACCGCGTTGCCTCCGGCAAGCTTGCAAGTGTGGTGACGGTCGGCAAGGCCAACGCCAAGGAGCTTGCCGCCGTCACCGCGACCGATAAGCCACTCGCGCCGCTGCTCGACGAGACTGGCGGCGGCGCCTTCTGGATGGGCCGCGATCAAGCCGACGCAGGCGCGCTGCCGCGGCTCGTGATGCTGCGGAGCGGCACCGTCATGCATGGCGACGATTGGCTCGGTCTGCGTAAGCGCGAGGCTTACAATGTGCGCGGCGTGCGCCTGTTCCCGCTGTTTACCGGGTTCCTTGCGCTCGCGGTTCTGCTCGGCGCGCTCGCCGTCACCTGGTGGCGCGAGGGCCACTAAACGCGACCGCCTTGACGGGCCCGTTCGCGCGTTCAAGCGCTCCCGGCTCCAGCTCATAGGCCAGCAGCCGCGCCGAATCGACCGGTCCTGGCAGCTTCATCTGACCGCTCGGCACCGGCGCAAAACCGAAGCGCCCGTAATACGGCATGTCGCCGACGAGCAGCACGAGGCTGAAGCCGGCCTTCTCCGCGCGTGCCAATCCGTCCGCAACAAGCGCCTTGCCATAGCCTTTTCCAGTCTCGGCCGGGTCCACGACCAAGGGCCCGAGCAATAGCGCATGCGGCTCATCGCCGATGGAGACCGCGGTGAAGCGAATGCTGCCGATGAGCCGGTTCCCGAGCCGCGCCGTGAGACAGAGTTCCGCGACAGGCGGCACGCCCTCACGCACGCGATAGGCGCTGCGGGCGAAACGTCCCGGGCCGAACGCATCTGCGGAGAGTTGCGAAAGCGCGTGAGCATCGCTTGGGGATTCGAGTTCGATCTGAAGACTGCTCGGCTGCATGGTGGAGTCCTGAAGGGCTAATGATGAGGATTCCCTCGACCGCTCCGGAGCACCAACGCAAAATTGAGAGTGATGGAGGCGAGCGACGAGGACTAGCGGCTTGAACGCGACAAGCGCAAGCGGCTTCGTCGTCGCGACAGTCTGCTTCTGTCAGGGCTCGTCCACATGGCGGCGCTGCTTATCACGGGGCGCTGTTGTGGTAAAGCGGCGGCCCGCATTCACGATCTCTTTATGGCCCCTTGCCACATCTTTGAATTTGTTAGAGTTATGGTGATGCGGGGAGGGGCGGGTCAGTCCAGCCCACAACAGGGGGCCGAAGACGATGGCTGACACAGCGCGAGTGCTGGTGCTTTACCACAGCTCCTACGGACATGTTGAGACCTTGGCCTACGCCATTGCGCATGGAGCGCGTGCCGTGGACGGCGTGCATGTCAGCGTCAAGCGCGTGCCGGAGCTGATGCCAGAGGACGTCATGCGCAACGCCGGCATGAAGGTGGAGCAGCCGGCGCCCGTAGCCGATCCGCAGGAGCTCGCCAGCTACGACGCGATCATTCTCGGCACGCCGACCCGTTTCGGCAACATGACATCGCAGATGCGCAACTTTCTCGACCAGACCGGGTCGCTCTGGGTGCAGGGCGCGCTCATCAACAAAGTCGGCAGCGTCTTCACCTCGACCTCGACCGGCGGCGGCAACGAGACCACCATCGTCTCGGTGCATTGGACCATGCTGCATCATGGCATGATCATTGTCGGCCTCCCTTATTCCGCGCCGGATCTGGCGGATATCAGCGAGGTCAAGGGCGGATCGCCTTATGGCGCCGGCACCATCTCCGCGCCCGACGGCTCGCGCATGCCCTCGCAGAAGGAGCTCAACCTTGCGAGCTTCCAGGGGCACCACGTCGCGAAGATCGCCAAGCGTTTGGCGGATAACCCAGAATAATCACCAGCGCGCGCTCAGTGCAACGCCGTCGAAAATCTCGGCGAGCCGCCGGCGTGTGCCGGCGTCGGTGAGCGCCGGAAGCTCGCCGGGCGCGAACATCCCCGCCTCAGCGATCTCTCCGCGTTGAAAATAATCCTCCGGCTGCCGGGTCCAATGCCGCACGGTAAAGACGGCAATGTGGTCGCGGGGGAAATTGCTGAAATTCGCGAACACCCCGTGCAGCGGCGCGGGGCCTGCGAGACGAACGCCGACTTCCTCCTCCAGTTCGCGGAGCAGTGCCGTTTCCAGCGTCTCCCCCCATTCCACGCCGCCGCCGGGAAAGAACCAGCCTGGCCGATAACCGTGCCGCACCAGAAGAACGCGCCCCTCGCCGTCGATGACCACGCCCTGCGCGCCGAGCGTCATGCCGCGCCGCATGCGCCAGAACGGACGCAACATCGCGGTAATCAGACGGGCCGTGCCTGCGTTGCGTGACGGTGCGGCGCTCAATCCGGCGTTCCTTGCTGTGAGTTGGCCTATCTACACCGCAAAGCCACAGGGGGAACAAGCCCGCGATGAGACGTTTTGCATCAGTACCGACACCGTTCTAGTGTCCCGTTCCACAATTCAGCCCCCAGACGGCCCCTTTGTTCACCCTCGCCCATCTCTCCGACATTCATTTGAGCCCGATGCCGCGCGCCCGCCGCCGCGACCTCATGTCGAAGCGCATCTTCGGCTATGTGAACTGGCATCGGGGCCGCAAGCTCGTGCATCGCCGTGAGATCCTGGATCTCCTGACCCACGACATCATCGAACGCAAGCCCGACCACATCGCCGTCACCGGAGATCTCGTCAATCTCGGCTTGCCCGAGGAATTCGTGCGCGCGGCGGAATGGCTGCATCATCTGGGGCCCCCGAGCGATGTCACCGCGATCCCCGGCAACCACGACGCTTATGTGCGCCTGCATCCCGAACGCGGCACGGGACATTGGCAGCCTTATATGAGGTCGAATGAAGCGGGCGAGCTGCTTGTGCCCACGCCACCCACGCTTTTTCCTTTCGTGCGCCGCTACGGCGATATCGCCATCGTCGCCCTGTCCTCGGCGATTCCGACCATGCCGCTGCTTGCCGCCGGGCATTTGGGCCATGTCCAGCGCGCCTATCTCGCCGACGCCCTGGAGCGGCTCGGTCAAGAAGATCTGTTCCGCGTCGTCCTCATCCATCACCCGCCGCTGAAAGGTCAGGCGTCGTGGCGGCGCGGGCTCCGGGATGCCGGCGCCTTTACGAAGATCCTGAAGGAGAAAGGCGCCGAGCTGGTCCTGCATGGCCACAATCACGAGCAGACAGAGATCGAAATCGACACGGTGAGCGGGCCGGCGATCGTTGTCGGCGTGCCGTCCGCATCGGAGGCCATCGAGGGCAGCATTCCCGCCGCGCGCTACAACCAGTATTGCATTGACCGCGTCGACGGCGGCTGGCGCTGCGAGATGGTCGGTCGCTGCGTCGCCGCGAGCCCGCAGCATGTGTGGGAATCGGACCGGCGCGTGCTTACGGAACGCTGAGCCAGATCGCGGCGAAGAGCGCGACCACACCCGTCATCAGTCCGATCAAAAAGGCGGAAATCACAACGCCGACGCCAGAGCCCGCCGGCACGTCCTCGCTGCCGGCTTTCTCCACCACCAAGGGCTCCAGCAGGGCGGCTTCCTGACGCTCCCGCCGCACGATCTCGCGCGCGAGATAATCGGTGATGCGGTCGGCCATCTCACTGACATTGGTCGCGCTGACAAGCGTACGGCGTCCGTTCTCGCTATTGCGGATGAAAAGATAGGCGCCGCTTTCCTCGTCGATGGCCGCATAGCAGAAGAGGTCGATCCATAGCCGCGCCGGCCGGCTCGGCACGAGCGCGAGCGTGAAGCGATCGTCGCTCGGCGGCAGCTCCACGAACACGGCCTCGAGCTCGCTTCGCAGGAGCTCGAGCCGCGCGATTTCGCCGTCGCGGTGGTCCGCCACCTGATCGATACGCTCCGCCTCCACCATCCGCGCCTGGCGCACGGCTTCCTTTAAGGACCGGCTCGGGGCCGCCCGCGCGATCGGCTTTACGCTCTCGTCCATCCCCGTCGCCTTATGACTTATCGCCTCAGCATAGCCCGGCAAGAGGCGGAAATGCGACCGGAAAACCGCGCGGAATGTGTTGGAATTCTTGGGCCTGAGCGGCCGGAGGCCTATTTGGAGGCCAGCACCACGGAGGCGCGGGCATCGTCGAACCATTTGTCGATCGCGGTGTCGACATTGGCTTCGAGGCCCGATTTCCACGTGGCGACGGTCGCGTCGAGCGCCGCCTCATTCGCCGCCACGAAGGTCTCGCGGTTGATCGCCTCATTCGCCTCGTTGCTCAGATAGTCGACGGCAATGCCGATCAGGACGCCAGCCGCGGCACCGATCACCTGCCCGCCCATCGGCTGCACCACGGTGCCGGCTACCGCCCCTTGCTGTGCGAAGGCAAGCCGCGTCCCCATCGAGGCGGCGAAGCGGCGCGAGATCTGGCCGAAGCTTTGCGCTAGCAGCGTATTCATGGTGGGACCGAGCGCGAGCGCCCCGACGGTGCCGCCGGCGGCCGCCGTGCCGACCCCGATCACGCCGGCAAAGGCACGGTCTTCCATGAGATAGATCGGCGCCTTCCACTTCTGCGCATCCCAGTCGAGCGCGACATTTGTCATCGGCGTCGCGGCGGGGATGTCCTCCAAATGCTGGGTGTGTTTGGCAAGGAAGAGCTGCAAGCGCATGTCGCCATTTGCGATCACGCGGCGATAGCTGTCATGCGCATGGCGCACGGACTGCTCGACGCCTTGCGTGATGGTCCGGTCGCGCAGCTCCGGCTTGAGCACCTGCTCTTTGTAGTTTTTGAGGAAGTACTCCCTGACATCGGCCTCGATCGCCTCGTTGAGCGACTCGTATTTGCCAGCCTCGAAGAAACGCGCCATCGCCGAGGTCAGCGACTCCTTGAGCACAACATAGGATCGCTTCCATTCGAAGAACCAGTCGGCATAGCTGGAAATGGCCTGTGCCCGGTCCTGGAACGCGAGCGCGAAAGTGCGGTCGATATCCTCATGCGCCGCGCGCTTGATGCGCGCACGCTCCTCGTCGAGCATCAGAATGGTGTCGTTGACGAATTTGTCCGCTTCCGACTTGCTAACGACGAGCTTGTGCAGCTGCCCGTCGACATCTCTCACAACGAGATCAACGGCGTCTTGCGGCAGGCTCGACTCGCCGAAGAAGATGTCGAACATCGAGCGGTCGGCATGCACCGGCGCGGCATGATCGAGATGCCGTTGATAGCTGCGCCAATAGGTCGTGCCGAGCGAAAGCAGCGCGTAGGTCGAGAGCACGAGAGCGACGGCGATCCCGATCGGCTGCAACATCATGCCGATGGCACTCTGCTTCACCACCTTTTCGCGGCGGCTGAATATCCGGGATATGCGTGTGGATTTGCGCTTCTCCGCCGACGCACGCTCAGTCCTGACAAGGGCGTCGCCGCTGTCGGCAACCAGAGCTGTGCTGCGGCTTCGGGGCATGTCTTCGAGCATAGGTTCGGAACCTATCGTTCCAGCTGACAGTATAACGACGGAGAACGGCTGGCGTTCACTCTGTTCGCCTCACCACCGCCAATCTCTAGTCCCGATATAGGCGCCTCGCCCGGTCTTTATAAGGCGCTAGCGCCGAAGATCGCCGCGTTTCCCTCTGTCAATAGCTGCGCCGGCGCCCATTCGTCCTGGAACTGTCCTCGCCTTCGCCGGTTCTGGAGAGACGAGCAGCGAAGGACTTCATTATGAAAGAAAAATCCAAATCTGAGCTGCCGCCCCAGGAGCAGGATCACCAGCCCGGGCGCGAAAGCGAGATGCATCCTAAGCCCGACTACGAGCCTCGCTTTCCGGGCTCCGGCCGTCTCCAGGGTAAAAGCGCTCTGATCACCGGCGGAGACAGCGGCATCGGCCGTGCGGTCAGCGTGCTGTTTGCCCGGGAGGGCGCCAAAATCGCCATCGTCTATTTGGAAGAGGACAATGACGCGGAGAAGACAAAAGCCATCGTGGAGAAGGAAGGCACCGAATGTCTTCTTATCAAGGGCGATGTCGGGTCCGCGAAGTTTTGCGCCGATGCGGTCAGGCGCACAGTGAAGGAATTTGGCGGTCTCGACGTCCTTGTCAACAATGCCGCCGAACAGCACACGCAAGACGAGGTGGACGAGGTCAGCGAGGAGCAGCTTGAGAAGACCTTCCGGACCAATCTTTTCGGCTATTTTTTCATGACCCAGGCGGCGATGCCTCACCTCAAAAAGGGCGCCTCCATCATCAACACCACCTCTGTGACCGCCTATCGCGGCCATGACACGCTTGTCGACTATGCCTCGACCAAAGGCGCCATCGTGTCTTTTATCCGCTCGCTGTCGAAGCAACTCGCCGGTGACGGCATCCGCGTGAACGGCGTTGCCCCTGGTCCGATCTGGACGCCGCTGATCCCCGCAAGCTTCGATGCCGACAAGGTAGCGAAGTTCGGCAGGCACGTTCCTCTGGGCCGTCCCGGCCAGCCCAACGAGGTCGCGCCCTGCCATCTCTTCCTCGCTTGCGCGGACTCCTCCTACATGACCGGACAGGTGCTCCACCCCAATGGCGGCGAGATGGTCGGAGGCTGAGCTCCCGCTCTTTGCGGAGGCGAATAAGCGCATCAACGATCCCGAGCTGGCTCGGGGCCTTGGCGGCGGAGGCGCAAGGCTGCTCCCGTTGACCCGCTCTATCGCAACGCAACCCAAACCGTCTTCGGCGAAGGTCCCGCTGATGCCCCCCTGATGCTTGTCGGCGAGCAGCCGGGCGACCAGGAGGACCTCGCGGGACGGCCCTTCGTTGGTCCTGCCGGCATAGTGCATCGTGCGCTCGAAGCCGCCGAGATCGAGCGTGCCTCTGTGTACATCACCAATGGCGTGAAGCACTTCAAGAACGAGCCGCGCGAGAAGCGCCGCATTCACAAGAAACCCCGACACGAGGAGATCGATGCCTGCCGCTGGTGGCTCGATCAGGAGATCACCATCATTCAGCCCCGGATCGTCGTTGCCTTGGGCGCCACTGCGGCGAGGTCCCTGACGCATAAGGCGCCCGCCATCATGCCAATCGCGGCCGGCTGATTGTCTTCCCCAGCGGCAGGCAGGGCGTGATCACCGTGCATCCGTCGTTTCTCCTGCGGCTGCGGGAAGATCGCGACAAGCGCCGTAAGTTCGATCGTCTCGTCAAGGATTTGCGCTTCGCTGCGCAAGCCTCGCGCGAGCGGGGGCCCTAGTCTTTCCCGATCGTTGCGGCCCAGGCAAACAGACCGTCGCGGTCGGTGCGGTACTGGGCGGTCGTCTCCCCCTCGCCGATCTTGATCGTGACGCCGCCTCTCGCATTCACCACCTTGAACGCGTCCTCGTCAGTCACATCGTCTCCCGCGAACATCGGGAGGCGCCCCTGGAAAGGCATCTCGGCAAGAAACGCCGACACCGCGGTGCCTTTGTTCAGTCCCTTGGGTCTCACCTCGAACACCATCTTGCCTCGCAGCACTTCGAGCGCCGGCTCGCCTTTGATCGCGGCAATAGCGGCGGCTTCGCATGCCTCGCCAAGCTCCGGCCGCAGCCGGTAGTGCAGCGCCACGGAAACTCTCTTGCGCTCGAGGATGACGCCTTCATGCTCGGCCTCGAAACGTCCGAGGCGGTTGCTGGCGGCGTCCATGCTCGTCAAGGCGCTGTCCTCGACGTGAAGACTGCCCGCGGCGTCGCGCCGGACGAGGCCATGTTCCGCCGCGACCGGGAGTTTCAGCGGAGCGAGAAAGGCATCCACCGTCCCGAGCGGCCTGCCGGTGATGACGGCGACCGCGCCGCTCAGGTCATCCGTGAGAGCCTCGAGCAGATTCCCGACCCTGGGCTCGACATGGACGAGGTCGGGCATCGCGGCGATGTCGACGAGCGTCCCGTCGAAGTCGACGAAAAAGGCGGCATTCCTTCCTATCGCTGGCAAGGATTTAGGCATTACAGTCATGCGACCATGCGCCTTCCGCATACGATGTCTCTGATTCCAGCAACTTACTGCCAAAGGTTAGCAATCCAATCCAATGGACCGGAATTTGCAATCACTTAACCGCACGGTTGTAGGGATTTCGGGAACTCTTTTGCTAACTACGCCTTTAACAATAAGGGTGGCGAGCCGGACACGGACGTCATCCCGAGGGCTAGACTAGATGTCAAACGTCACCACGGTCGAATTGGGTATGCCCGCCAAGCCTATGCGGCCGGCCAACAATGGACGGGCGGAGATCGCTCAGAAGCCTGGCCGATTGGTGGTCGTGTCCAATCGTGTCGCGGATGTGACGGCCAAGACCCAAACCGGCGGTCTCGCCGTAGCGCTGGGCGATGCGTTGCGGGCATCGCGCGGGCTCTGGTTCGGCG
>NZ_JBPCOU010000053.1:0-3541 GCF_050999895.1 Methyloceanibacter sp.
CGCTTGCGACGAAGGACACCATCGTCTTCGGTTGCCAATATCGTGGGCCCGAGGCCGACGCCCCGCCGCTGATCGGCTTTCATCGCCGCGGCGAATGCCCGGCGATCGTTTCCGCGCCAAGCGCCACTCAGGTCGCGTTGCGCAACTATATCGGCTCGGTCGCCGCGGATTCCGCCGGTGGCATCGTTGCGGCCTCATCGCCGAAGGGTGGCCTCGTCACCTATTGGGATTCGCGGGACAGCGCTATCGCGGCAGCACCGACCTGAATGACGGCTGCGGGCTAGCACCGATGCGCCACCGGGCAAGCTTCCTGCTGACGAGCGGCGAAGGCTGGCTTGCAAGCGCGGATGCGAGTGGCCAAATGGAGCGGGAGGCCTCCAAGTATCACTGGGACAATCACGCGATCCTCGTGACTTAAACTTGAGACGGAAGCGCGCGTCGGGGCCATTTCCGGGCCTATTCTCACCGCATTTCTCAGTCTAAGTTGCGCTGACGAGGCCGCTGACGACAGACCGGCCATGCGCGCGGCAACCACGCGGCAAAATCGGTACCACGACTGGACGGTATGAAGCGAACTCTCAAAATCGGCGGAGCGATCGTCGCAGCCCTGCTGGTGCTGATCCTCGGCCTCAACCTCCTGATCTCCGCGAATTGGGTCGAGGCCCGTGTCGCTTCGCGCGTGATGGAGCAGACTGGCCGCGAGCTGAAGGTGAACGGCAGCACCTCGCTCATGTTCACGCCCAATCCGCACATCGTCATCACCGACGCGACCATTACCGATCCTGCCGCGCAGAAGGGCACAGCCGATCTCGCTGTGGAGAGGATCGCCATCGATTTGAGCTTCAGCGAGTTGCTGAGCCGTCAGATCGATGCGGATCGCGTGAAGCTGGTGCGGCCGGTGCTGACCGTGCGCCTTGGCGACAAGGACAAGGAGCAGCGCACCGGTACCGAGCCGCCACTCAAGCACGCGGCGGCGAAAACAAAGCCGTTCATCGCCGCGCAGACCGTCGCGGTGCAAAAGACGCCGCGCCGTGAGGTGAAGCTTGAGCACGTCGTTATCCAGGATGGCGCCGTGCAAATCCTCTATGACGCGAAGGGCACCGAGCGGCGCGTCGAGCGCATCAATGCGATCGTGCGCCTGCCGGAGATCGCCGCGGCCTTGACCGCCAAGGGCAAGTTTGACTGGAAGGGCGAGACCGTCCGTTTCAGTCTCGAGCTCGCCACGCCCGCGGAATTGCGCGCAAGCCGCCCCGCGAAGCTGCAGCTTGCGCTGGACTCAGACGCGATCGCGGCCCGTTTCGACGGCGCTCTTTCGACAAGGCCGGATTTTGTCGGCGAGGGCGATCTTTCCGCGAAGGCCCATTCAATTCCGTCTCTGCTCGCCTGGATGCGGCAAGGCTCGACCTCGGCGACGGCGATCGGCGACGGCGAGCTTGCAAGTCATGTCTCCTGGACCCGCGAGCAGGTCAGCTTCAGCAAAGCGCGCTTCGCGCTGGAGCATGCCCAGGGCCAAGGTCAGGCTGTCGTCACCTTGCAGGAGCCGCGCCCGCATATCCGCGCGGCGTTCGGGCTCGAGCGCCTCGATCTCAATCCGTTTCTGGCGAAGAAGCAGGGTACAGGCGAAGCGCCGCCAATGCGCGCGCCGGTCCCTCAGGCGCCCGAAGCACCCGCCCGGCAAGCAAGCGAAGGCGAGCCAGGGGACGAGACCGCCAAGCCAAAGAATTGGTTTGCCAAGCCCGGCGAAGGCGCAAGCGGTGACGAAGCCGTTGTTCCCGCACAGCCCACCGAGCAGGCGCCGGTGCCGGCGGCACCGGAAGCCGCCGAAACAGTGCCGCCTCCCGCCCCCGCGCAGATGCCGTCGGGCAGAGTGGCGCCGGCCGCCTTTGACGCCGACCTCAATCTGAACATTCGCCAGACCAGGGTCAGCCATTTGGAAATCGGGCCGAGCGCGCTCGGTCTCGGCTTTCGCGACGGCGTGCTGACCGCGACGCTCGGCGGCATGGAGCTTTACGACGGGCATGGCACCGGACGATTCGTCCTCGACGCCACCAAGCCCGTTTCGACCTTCAACGGCGAACTGCGGCTCGAGGGTGTACAAGCCAGGACGCTGCTCAGCGATGCCGCTCAGTTCAGCATGCTGTCCGGCCTCACCAAGATGAATCTCGCGGTGAGCGGTCAGGGCGCCGATTCCGACCAGATCAGATCGTCGCTTTCCGGTCAGGGCAGTTTCGTCGTCAGCGATGGCGAAATTGAAGGCGTTGACATCGCGGCATTTCTCAACACGCTGGGCGCAGGCGAGATCCCCGAGTTACGCCAGGAGCCGGGCGCAAAGACGGCGTTCAGCGATCTCGGCGGCAGCTTCACCATCGCCAACGGCATCGCCGAAACCAATAACCTCCAGATGACGAGCCCGCTGCTCAAGGTGACGGCTGCAGGCAACGTCAACCTCCCGCAATCCACCATTGACATCCTGGCGCATCCGGAGATCGTCGCCGCGCCAGAAGGCAAGAAGGGCGCGAACGACCTCGCCGGTCTCACCATTCCCGTCCGCATCGCGGGTCCGCTCGACCAGCCCTCCATTAAGCCTGAGATCGGCGGTCTCTTCGCCAATCCGGAGAAGACATCAAAGACCGTGAATCAGATCGGCGATGTGATCCGCAAGAAGTTCAAGGGCAAGCCGGTCGGCGAGGCGATAGGCCGGCTCTTGGGCAATGTTCAGGTCGGCCCGCGCGAAGAGGAAACCGAAGCGTCCGACGAGCGCCCGGCGTCAAAAGGCAAGCGTTCAACGAAAGCCGCGCCGGCGAAGAAGCGTCGCGCGCCCGAAGCGAACGAGGCGGAGCAGGGCGATGGCGGCGCGGCCGAGGAGCCCATCGACCCGGACGTCGAGCAGATCCTGCGCTGAGAGCGTCGGCCTTGGCGCAGCACAAGCCATCGCGACGCCTCGACGCGCATGGTGCTCCCACCTATAAGGGCGTCATGCCGCCATCTCCGCGCAGATCGCCACGCCGAAAATCGGATTCGTCAGTCTGGGCTGCCCCAAGGCGCTCGTCGATTCCGAACGCATCATCACCAAGCTCAGGGCCGAAGGCTACGACCGCCGAACATCGTGCGGTCGGTCTGATTGCAGGCCCCCAGCAAGCTGGCCGCGGCGGTCGTCGCGAACAGCGCAAGCACCAAGCGGCTGCGCGGACGAGGGCGGAAGGCTTCGGGCATCAGGACACGATCCTTGAGGGCGCGGAATCCGCCCGTTCATTTCATTCACCTTTCGTCATGTTGTGGACGCGCGTCAAAAAAGAATTAACCATACGCAAAATGCGGGGAATTGCGGTGAATTGCGGGGTTTTTGCGCGCAAACTCTATGAGGCGGCGCGGGCCTTGAGTTCGGCCGCCGCCCCCGCCTCCCATTCCGCCATTGCGGGCATGGCGAGCAGCGTCCGCGCGTAGGCGGCGGCGCTGCCATCGTCGCCGAGGCCGGCAAGGTCCACTCCATAGGTCCGGAAGCGGGTCGCGACCGGCGCGAACATGGCGTCGGCATTGCAGA
>NZ_JBPCOU010000080.1:0-34136 GCF_050999895.1 Methyloceanibacter sp.
CTTTGGTTGCGTGTGTGGCGACGCTCGCCGCCCCCCGCGCCGCAGCCGAATAGGCTTGACCTGAATCACCGCAAGGAGTGTCGGTTGCCCATAAAAAGGTGCCGTTCGAAAGGATCCGAACGGCCCAAGTCTAGGGAGGAAACGCCCAAGGAGGGCAGCAAACATGGCCGAAGAGCCATGCCGCGTTGCAACAATATGTCATTGCGGCGCACAAAAAGCAAGATTGCAGCCGTCCTCCCGGGGTAATTTCGAGACACTGATGCATAACAGCCACTGACAGCAGCGCCGACTTCAAAGACCGGTGTAAGGCACCCTGCGAACGCGCTGGTTCCATTGCCTACAAGGCAAAATTGCCCTCAAGGCCGCGGTCGTGCCCCTCTCTCAAAACCTCGATTTTCAGACATTGCTCGCAACCGCTCATGCCCTTGCGGATCGGGCCGGTCAGGTCATTTTGCCGCATTTTCGGACAGTGGCCCGCGTTGACCATAAAGGAGGCGATTTCTTCGATCCCGTCACGGCAGCGGACCGCGATGCCGAAAAGGTGATTCGTGGGGCCCTCGAAGCGGCCTATCCGGCCCACGGCATAATCGGCGAAGAATTCGGGAACCTGCGCGAGGACGCGTCTTATTGCTGGATTATCGACCCGATCGACGGCACCCGCGCCTTTATTATGGGGCAGCCGCTCTGGGGGACGCTGATAGGACTGACACAGGACGGCGCTCCTCTCCTCGGCCTGATGGATCAGCCTTTTACCGGCGAACGCTTTTGGCGCGATGAGACAGAGGCCTTCTTCCGTCACCAGGAAAAGACCACAGCCATTCGCACCCGGAAAGGCGTCGGTCTGAACGATGCGCTCCTCGCCAGCACCAGCATCGATCTGTTCGTTGCGGAAGAGGAGCTGGAGCGCTTTGACGCCTTAAGCCGCGCCGTCCGCCTCAGACGGTTTGGCGGCGACTGCTACAATTACTGTCTGCTCGCGGCCGGCCATGTCGACCTCGTTGTCGAGTCCGGGCTCAAACCGTTCGACATCCTGCCGCTCATTCCCATCATCGAGAAGGCCGGCGGCATCGTCAGCACCTGGGATGGCGGCGACCCTCGCGCCGGCGGACGCATCCTCGCTGCCGGCGATCCCAAGCTGCATCAGGCGGCCGTCGAGATCCTGGCGGGCTAGCTCACGAGGCTCATGCTGACGCCCGGCACGAACGCATCGAAGGCCGCCCAGAATTGCTGCCTTATCGCGTCGCGCTCCTGCAGGATCTCATGCCGCGAGCCCCGCATGACGACATGCGAGCCGACCTTGAGCAGCATGGCGAGATCCTCGACGGAGCGCGGCTTCACGATGCTGTCATCGCCGGCGGCGAACATAAGCACCGGCACGCGCAGGCGGCTCGGGAATTTCTCGCTGGAAATATCGCCGATAGCGGCGAGCGCCGCGCGGAGCCAGCCGATTGTGGGCGGCCCGATGCCGAGCGCAGGTGAAGCCTGGAGGACCGATTGATTGCGCAAGAACCGCTCGCGATCGGACGTGAGCAGGTTGTTTTCGAATGTCTGGTTCAAGGTATATTTCTTCGCGCCGCCTGGCACGGCGATACGGCCAAGACCGAAAAAAGTGAGCAGGTCGACGAGTTGACCCGTCGCCGCATGCGACATGGGCAGTCCGTAAATCTTCAGCATCGGCGCGGTCAGCACCATGCGATTGAACCAGCAGCCGCGTCGCGTCGCCGCCCGGAACAGGATCGTCGCCGCCATGGAATGGGCGAGCGCGAAATAGGGCGCGGGGCAGTCCGGCAGAACCACATCGCTCATGAAGCGGGCGACGTCGTCCTCATAGTCGGAGAAATCGCGGACATGCCCGTTGGACGCGTTGCGCGTCAGGCGGCTCGACCCGCCCTGTCCGCGCCAGTCGAGAACGGCGACGGCGAATCCTCTGCGGCGCAACTCGCCAACCACCTCGAAATATTTCTCGATGAACTCCGCGCGCCCCGGAAACACGCAGACAGTGCCGCGACGCTCGCGTAGCAGCGACGGCCACCTGGCGTACCGGATGCGCAAGCCCTTGCGGATCTCGAGATAGCCAGATGCCGCCCCCAACGGGACGGGATTTTTAGGTGTTGCGATGAGGTCCATGAAGCGGCCGCCACGCTGCTAAGCTGGCGCGAACAGACAGCGCCGAATGCGATTCTTATAGCAACAGCGGTCCCTGCCGCCACTCATCATGTTGCCGCGCCTTACGCTGGATCGAACCGGTTGCGGCCAGGCGCGCGAGCGGTTTCCCGTGTGTGTTCAGCCCTCTAATCCTCTTGAAGCCGCTCCACGCTGCTCCATATTTTTCGCGCGTAGGGCCCTTGGCCTACGTCAGGAACGACCGGCTCCCGCGAGCGGGCACACTGCATGTCGCTTCAAAAGGAGGATGTGTCATGAGACACTTTGATCTGACCCCACTTTACCGTTCGACCATCGGTTTCGATCGTCTCGGCTCGCTGCTCGATACGCTCACGTTGCTTGAAGGCGATGCCCCAAGTTATCCCCCCTACAATATCGAGCGCGTCGACGAGAACGAATACCGGATCACGATGGCCGTCGCTGGTTTCGGCGAACGCGATCTCAACATCGAGGCGAAGGAGAACACGCTCTCGATCCGCGGTGAGAGGCTGAGCGAAAAGCTCGGCGAGAAGGAGGATGCGACCTACCTTCATCGCGGCATCGCATCGCGCAGCTTCGAGCGCCGCTTCCAGCTTGCCGACCATGTCGTCGCTAAGGGCGCGAGTTTGGAGCGCGGGTTGCTCCATGTCGATTTGGTGCGGGAGCTGCCCGAGGCGATGAAGCCGCGCACGATCCCCATCGCCACGAAAGCCGAGACCGGAACGGTCATCGACAGCAAGGCGGCCTAGTCGCCTGAAGGATGGGCTAACAAGAAGGGCGCTTCACACGGAGCGCCCTTCTCAAGTTGCAGGTGCTATGGGAGAGAGACCTGCTGCAGCGACTGGTACGCAAAACCTTTTCCAGCCGACGAATAAGCGTAACAGCCACTCTTTACGCGAGTGTTAACCACGCCCGAATATCTCGTTAAGGATTAGGGCCTGCGGAGTTGGGAATAAGGCCGACAATCGCCCCACTCTGCATCAGACCTGCCAAGTTGGCGGCAAGGTCAAAGCCAGGCGCGGCTTCGAGCGCCGTGATTGCCGCCGCTCCGATGCTCTGTTCGGCTCGCAACGCTTGAATAAAGTGAAGTCCGCCGGGCGGCAGCTTCCTGACCTGCACCTCCAGATAGGGTCTGAGCACGAGAGCATCCTCACCCCCCGGAGGCAGGCGCGTCGGAGCCTGATCGCTCCTCCCAGCATTGAGTTCCCAGATCGAAATGACCGGATGAATGGAGCCGACCAGCTGGAGCGAGGGATGCAGCCGGAGCCCCACGACTTCGGCGTCCTGTCCCACCGCCGCGAGGCTTCCGAGACTCAAGGGCTGGGCGTCGGTGGCATGATAGGCCTCGGCCCACGCCCACTCCAGGCGCGCCACATCGGCGAGATAGGGCACGGAGCCTGCCGGGGCGAAGCCCGCAACGAAATCCGGGAAGCCCGCGCCGTAGCGCAGCAGCACGGGCGAGCGCGGCGGCTCCTGCTCGACATAGATGCGTGCCAAGGCACGGAAGAAATCTTCCCCGACCACGCGAACGACGACCGGAAATCGTCCCGCCAGGACATCGATCAGGCTCGCATAGACGTTATTGCGATAAACATTGAAGCGGCGGGTCGCAGTTTTACCGTTCTTCGCGAGAGCCGAGGGCACGGGCGCCGCGGCATCGACCAGCGCGGCGGCGAAGCTTTGTTGCAGGTCTTTAAGCCGCGACATGATTGGAGCGCCGGTCGGTCATGACGGCATCGGCCCGCTTGGCTTCCGCGAGAAGCTCCCCCCATTCCGGCACGTCATTGTCCCATTCGATCAAAGTGGGCTTGGGACCGCTGCGGGCGATAGCGCGCGCATAGAGTCCCCAGACCGGATCCGCGACCGGATTTCCATGATCGTCGATGAGAAGCGGCGCGCCGTCATCGTCGTCATCCTCAGCGTGGCCGCCGAGGTGGATTTCCCCCACATGCTCGATAGGGAAAGCGTCGATATAGGCCTCCGGCGCGAAGTCATGATTGGTTGCCTGCACGAACACGTTGTTCACGTCGAGGAGCAGACCGCAGCCGGTGCGCCGCACCACAGCGCGCAAGAACTGGATCTCGCTCATCTCCGCCTCCGCGAACGCAATATAGGTCGACGGATTTTCGAGCAGCATCTGTCGCCCCAGCCCGTCTTGCACCTCGTCGATGTGATCGGAGACGCGTTGCAATGTCTCTTCCGTGTAGGGGAGCGGCAAGAGATCGTTGAGATAGACCGTGTCGTGGGTTGACCACGCGAGATGCTCAGAAAAGGCGGCCGGCTCGTAGCGCTCCACCAGCTGCTTCAGCCTCGCGAGATGCTCGGCGTCCAGAGCGCCGCTCCCGCCGATCGACAGGCCGACACCGTGCAGTGACACCGGATAGAGCTCCCGCACGGCGCGCAGATAGTGATGGGGTGGACCGCCCTCCCCCATGTAGTTTTCGGCATGGATCTCGAACCAGCCGATATCGGGCCCGCTCTTCAGAATGTCGCCATAATGCTCGGGCTTGAGCCCGACCCCTGCGCGCGGCGGGATCGGGCCCTTGGCCAACAGCGTCGTGGAAACGTTACTCACGAGCATCGCAAACAATCAGGCAGGCGGCAGGTCGCGATCCACGGAATCGGTGCCGCCCTTGCGCCCGTCGGGAAGTTCCATCGTCATGCAGGTGCCCTTGGGGACGAGCTTCCAGGCATTGCCCTGATAATCGATGGTCGAGGTGCCCGCGCAGCTGGTGCCGGCCCCGGCCTTGCAGTCATTCTCGCCGGCCTTGGCAACGCCGAAGCACTTTTCCTGATCCTCGGCGGCGCCGGCGCTCTCGGCGATGGCGGCAAGCGTGAGGGCACTGGCAAAGGCGCAGCCCACGGCCAATGCGGCCAGTCTTTTGGTTCTATCGTCCATGACGCCTCCTTGAATTCACCTCGGCACCGCCGATGTTAAGCGAAGAGGAGCCTGCCCGGAGGGCAATTCTTAGTCAAATCACAGTCCTGCTAGGGGATCGTGACGTCTTGCCGGGTCGGCCTCCAGGGCCATAAATCGTCTTGTGCGGCCCTTGGAAATCTGTCATTTTGGGATGAATAGGACAGGCTTACTGACCTTTGTCCGAGGCTGGCTGCGAGGCCAAAGTGGGCGCTCTTTCGAGCGAACTTCGGTGGAAGCCGCGCCTTGAGGCGAAGCCGGGAAGCCCTCCAGCAGCCGGCCATTGCTTTTCAGCCGCTTGACCTTAGCTCACTATTAGTGAAGGGGCCGGCTTACTGGCCAACATTTTTGCGTCCCTGCTCCTCGGAGCGGGCTCTTGGTTCGAGACGATGACAATTCGTAAGCGAGTTCCCGATTTGGAGAAGGTTACGTGGCCGAGCAGGCCGCCGGCGCAAGGACTCTATGATCCCTCCCGTGAGCACGATGCCTGCGGCGTCGGCTTCGTTGCGGATCTCAAGGGACGCGCCAGCCACACCATCATCGAGCATGGCCTTCAGATCCTCGTGAACCTCACCCATCGCGGTGCGGTTGGCGCGGATCCCCTCGCCGGCGACGGTGCCGGCATGCTGGTGCAGATCCCGCACGCCTTCTTGCAGGAGATGTGCGCGCCGCTTGGCTTCAAGCTCCCGGAGCCCGGCCAATATGCGGTCGGCCATCTGTTCATGCCGCGCAACCACGCGCAGCGCATCTATTGCGAGTCCGTGGTCGCCCGTTCCGTCGAGGCGGAAGGCCTGAAGCTTCTGGGCTGGCGCGACGTTCCGACCGACAATTCCTGCCTCTCGCAGTCCGTGATCGAGACCGAGCCGCGACACCGTCAGGTATTCATCGGCCGCGGGCCGGACATCGCGGACGAGGATGAGTTCGAGCGCAAGCTCTACATTCTGCGCAAGGTCATCTCCAACACCATCAACGGCGAGACCGACGGCCACGATATTGGCTTCTACACCGTGTCGCTGTCCTGCCGCACGCTCGTCTACAAGGGCATGTTCCTCGCCTATCAGCTCGGGGCCTATTACCCCGACCTGCATCACCCGAGCTTCACCTCGGCGCTCGCTCTCATCCATCAGCGCTTTTCCACGAATACGTTCCCGTCCTGGAAGCTGGCGCATCCCTACCGCATGGTCGCCCATAACGGCGAGATCAACACGCTGCGCGGTAACGTCAACTGGATGGCGGCGCGTCAGGCGAGTGTGTCGTCGCCGCTCTTCGGCGAAGACATCGAGAAGCTCTGGCCGATTTCCTATGAGGGGCAGTCCGACACCGCTTGCTTCGACAACGCGCTCGAATTCCTGGTGCAGGGCGGCTACTCCATGCCGCACGCCGCGATGATGCTCATCCCCGAGGCCTGGGCCGGCAACCCGCTGATGGATGCCAAGCGCCGCGCCTTCTACGAATATCACGCCTGCCTCATGGAGCCATGGGACGGTCCGGCCGCCATGGCCTTCACCGACGGCAGGCAGATCGGCGCCACGCTCGATCGCAACGGCCTGCGGCCCGCCCGCTATTTCGTCACCGACGACGGCCTTGTGGTCATGGCGTCGGAAACCGGCGTGCTGCCGTTCCCCGAAGAGAAGATCGTGCAGAAATGGCGCTTGCAGCCGGGCAAGATGCTGCTCATCGACCTCGGCAAGGGCCGCATCGTCTCCGACGAGGAGATCAAGGCGGAGCTGGCGGGCGCGCATCCTTATCAGCAATGGCTCGACCGCACGCAGATCCATGTGCATGAGCTGCCGGGCGCGGCAAGCTCGGCGCCACGCACCAATGTGAGCCTGCTCGACCGCCAGCAGGCCTTTGGCTACAGCCAGGAAAGCGTGAAGTTCCTGCTCGCGCCCATGGCCCATGCCGGCCAGGAGGCCATCGGCTCCATGGGCACGGACACGCCGCTTTCGGCCCTCTCCAGCCGGCCGAAGCTGCTGCACACCTATTTCAAGCAGAACTTCGCCCAAGTGACGAACCCGCCGATCGATCCGATCCGGGAAGAGCTCGTCATGTCGCTCGTGACCTTTATCGGGCCGCGCCCGAACCTGCTCGACCTTGAGGGCACCTCCAAGCAGAAGCGCCTGGAGGCCGCGCATCCCATCCTCACCAACGAGAACCTGGAGCGCATCCGTTCCATCGGCGCGATCGCCGACAACCAGTTCCGCACCATCACGCTCGACATCACTTTTGCTGCCGACCGGGGCGCCCCGGGGCTGGGCAAAGCGCTCGGCACGCTGTGCAAGAACGCCGAAGCCGCCGTGCGCGAGGGCGAGAACATTATCATTCTGTCGGATCGCGCCGCGGGTCCGGACCGCGTGCCGATTCCCTCGCTGCTCGCGACGAGCGCGGTGCATCATCATCTGATCCGCAAGGGTCTGCGCACGTCGGTCGGGCTGGTCGTGGAAACGGGCGAGGCGAACGAGGTCAACCAGTTCGCAACGCTCGCCGGTTACGGCGCCGAAGCCATCAACCCCTATCTCGCCTTCGAGACCATCGAGGCGATGCTGCCGGAGCTCGACGAGGAGCTGACCGCCGAAGAGGCGATCAAGCGCTACATCAAGGCGGTGGACAAGGGTATCCTCAAGGTGATGTCCAAGATGGGCATCTCCACCTATCAGTCCTATTGCGGCGCGCAGATTTTCGACGCCGTCGGGCTACGCACCGATTTCGTCAAAGAATATTTCACCGGCACCAACACGCAAGTTGAAGGCGTCGGTCTTGAGGAGATCGCGCGCGAGACCGTCGAGCGCCATCGTCTCGCTTTCGCCGACGTGCCGGTCCTGCGAGAAGCCTTGGAAGTTGGCGGCGAATACGCCTACCGCATCCGCGGCGAGGCGCATATGTGGCGCCCAAGCGTCGTCGCCGATCTACAGCATGCCGTGCGCGGGGGCCTGCCGGAGAAATACCGCTCCTTCGCGCAACAGATCAACGAGCAGACCGAGCAGCTTCTCACCCTGCGCGGCATGTTCCGCATCAAGACCGCCGAGGAGCTTGGCCGCAAGTCGATCCCGCTTGAGCAGGTCGAACCCGCGAAGGAGATCGTGAAGCGATTTGCGACCGGCGCCATGTCCTTCGGCTCTATCAGCCGCGAGGCGCATACCACGCTCGCCATCGCCATGAACCGCATCGGCGGCAAGTCCAACACGGGTGAAGGCGGAGAGGAGTCCGACCGCTTTAAGCCGATGCCGAACGGCGATTCGATGCGCTCGAAGATCAAGCAAGTGGCCTCGGGGCGTTTTGGCGTCACGACGGAATATCTCGTCAACTCCGACATGATGCAGATCAAGGTGGCGCAGGGTGCCAAGCCCGGCGAAGGCGGCCAGCTGCCCGGCGACAAAGTCGACGCCGTCATCGCCAAGGTGCGGCATTCCACGCCTGGCGTTGGCCTCATCTCGCCGCCGCCGCATCACGACATTTATTCCATCGAGGATTTGGCGCAGCTGATTTTCGACTTGAAGAACGTGAACCCCGCAGCCGATGTCAGCGTCAAGCTCGTGAGTGAGATCGGCGTCGGTACTGTTGCCGCGGGCGTTGCAAAGGCGCGGTCCGATCACGTGACGATCGCCGGCTTCGAAGGCGGCACGGGCGCATCGCCGCTAACCTCGATCAAGCATGCCGGCTCACCCTGGGAAATCGGGCTTGCCGAGACGCAGCAGACGCTTGTCATTAATCGGCTCCGCGGCCGCATTGCCGTGCAGGTCGATGGCGGCATCCGCACCGGCCGCGACGTCATTGTCGGAGCGCTGCTCGGCGCCGATGAATTCGGCTTTGCCACAGCGCCCCTAATCGCTGCCGGCTGCATCATGATGCGCAAATGCCATCTCAACACATGCCCAGTGGGCGTCGCGACCCAGGACCCGGTGCTGCGCGCCCGTTTCCAGGGCAAGCCCGAGCATGTCATCAACTATTTCTTCTTCGTAGCGGAAGAGGTGCGCGAATACATGGCGGCGCTCGGCTTCCGCACCTTTGCCGAGATGATTGGCCAGACCGAAATCCTCGACAAGAGCGACGCGATCGATCACTGGAAGGCGAACGGCCTCGATTTCAGCCGCATCTTCTACAAGCCCGACGTTCCAGCAGGGGTCGCGGTGTCCAATCGCGAGCGCCAGGACCACCAGCTCGACAAGGTGCTCGACCGCAAGCTCATCGAGCTTTGCCGGAGCGCGATCGAGGAGAAGAAGCCCGTCAAGTTCGATCTTCCGATCCGCAACACCGACCGTACGACAGGCGCGATGCTCTCCGGCGAGATCGCGAAGCGTTACGCGCATACCGGCCTGCCGGACGACACCATTTGGGTCAGCTTCAAGGGCTCCGCGGGTCAGAGCTTTGGCGCATGGCTCGCGCATGGCGTGACCCTCGACCTCGAGGGCGAAGGCAACGACTATGTCGGCAAGGGCCTGTCGGGCGGCCGCATAATCGTGCGCCCGCCGAAAGAGTCCGCCATCATCCCCGAGGAATCGATCATCGTGGGCAACACGGTCCTTTATGGCGCCATCGCGGGCGAATGTTATTTCCGCGGCATCGGCGGCGAGCGCTTCGCCGTGCGCAACTCCGGCGCCGTCGCGGTGATCGAGGGCACCGGCGATCACGGCTGCGAATATATGACGGGCGGCGTGGTGGTTGTGATCGGCCCGACCGGACGCAACTTTGCGGCCGGCATGTCGGGCGGTATCGCCTATGTCCTCGACGAAGCCGGAGACTTCGAGCAGCGCTGCAACATGGCGATGGTCGATCTCGAGCCTGTGCCGAGCGAGAACCAGGTGATGGAGCGGCGCGAGCATCAAAGCGGAGACCTCGCCAGCCATGGGCTTGTCGATTTTGCGGATATAACCCGCTTCGACGAGGAGCGCCTGCATCAGCTGATCGAGAACCATCTCCACTACACAGGGTCGGAGCGCGCACGGGCCATTCTCGACGACTGGCAGGCCTATCTGCCGAAATTCGTCAAGGTTATGCCGGTCGAGTATCGCCGCGCCCTGGAGCAGATGGCGAAGGCGCAACTCGCCGATAGGACCGGGTTGGATCAGATCGAAGTCGGCGTGCGCGCCAACGGCAAATAATTCACCAAGGCTCGGACTGGGATTGTCCTCGGCGTAAGGCCAGGGCGAGAACAGGACCGCGCCTTGACTGTGTCTTGACGGAAGGTTCGGCACGGTGACTACTCAGGCGATTGGATTGGAGCAAGCGTGACCCTCATGGGCAAGATCACGGGCTTTCTCGAGATCGAGCGACAGGACCGCGGCTATGAGCCCGCGTCCGAGCGCGTGCGCCATTATCGGGAGTTTGTACTCCCCGTGGGCGAGGCCGAGGTAGGACGTCAGGCCGCGCGCTGCATGGATTGCGGCATCCCCTACTGTCACACGGGCTGCCCCGTAAACAACCAGATTCCTGACTGGAACGACCTCGTCTATCACTCCGACTGGGCAACGGCGGCGGACAACCTGCACTCCACCAACAATTTCCCCGAGGTCACGGGCCGCATCTGTCCGGCTCCCTGCGAGGCCGCTTGCACGCTCAACATCATCGACGAGCCGGTGACCATCAAATCCATCGAGCGCGCCATCGCCGACAAAGCTTTCGATGAAGGCTGGGTGCGGCCGCAGCCGCCGGAGACGAAAACAGGCAAGCGGATTGCCATCGTCGGATCGGGTCCTGCCGGCCTTGCCGCCGCGCAGCAACTGGCGCGCGCCGGACATGACGTGCATGTCTACGAGAAGCATGCGCAGCCGGGCGGTCTGCTGCGCTACGGCATCCCCGATTTCAAGATGGAAAAGTACATCGTCGAGCGCCGCGTCGAGCAGATGCAAGCCGAAGGTGTGACGTTCCATTGCAACGTCCATGTCGGCGGCGACATCAAGGCAACCAAGCTTGAGCGGGACTACGACGCCGTGCTCCTCGCGGGCGGCGCCGAGCATCCTCGCGACCTCGCGGTGCCGGGGCGCGACCTCCAGGGCGTCCATTTCGCCATGAACTTCCTGCCGCAGCAGAACCGCCGCGTTTCCGGCGAGCCGCTTGGGGCTGTGGAGCCCATCCTCGCAACCGGCAAGCAGGTCGTCGTCATCGGTGGCGGCGATACGGGCTCGGACTGCATCGGCACGTCCTTCCGCCAAGGCGCCGTGTCGGTCACGCAGCTTGAGATTCTGCCGATGCCGCCGGAGAAGGAGAACAAGGACCTCACCTGGCCACATTGGCCGCTGAAATTCAGGACCTCATCGAGCCAGGCCGAGGGCGCGGCGCGCGATTTCAGCGTAGCAACGAGTCGCTTTCTCGGCAGCAACGGTCAGGTCGAGCAGCTCGAGTGCCTGCGGCTCGACGGTCAGTTGAAGCCGATTCCCGGCTCGGAACTCACCATCCCGGCGGACCTCGTGCTCCTCGCCATGGGCTTCGTGCATCCCGTGCAGGAAGGCATGATCAAGCAGTTTGGATTGGAGCTCGACCCGCGCGGCAACGTGAAGGCCAACGAGCTCGCCTACCAGACTTCTAAGCCCAAGGTTTTTGCCGCGGGCGACATGCGCCGCGGCCAGTCTCTCGTGGTCTGGGCCATTCGCGAAGGCCGCCAGGCAGCCCACGCCATCGACAAATTCTTGATGGGAAAGACCGATCTGCCGCGCTGACAACTCTGAGGAGGAGGCCGGTAGGGTTCGCCTCTAACCGGGCGGCCAGGCGAAATCGTCGGCTCTGCCGTCTTTCGGCTCGAGCTGCTCGCCCTTGATCAGCACCCGATAGTAAGGCCGCTGCGCGAGCGGAAGCCGTGGCTTCGATGAGGCGAGCGATGGGTCGCTCACCGAGGAAATCGAGGCTAACGCCGTGAGTTCGCCGTTCAAGTCCGCGCTGATCATCTCGGAGTCCGGCATGGAACCCGCGGGGGCCTGGGGGCCGAGGGTTTGCGCGGCTTGCAGGCTCGGATCCGAAAGATCGGGACGCAGGACATCGACCTCCCCGACCCGCGTGGAGGGCAGCTGGGCCGTTTGCGTCGGCGCGGGCTGTCCCTGCTCCTCGGCAGACTGAGGTGCAGGGCTCGGCGCCGCGTCCGGGGCAGCGACCACAGGCGCTTTGGCAGGCGCCACCTCGCGGCCCATGACCTTCGCCTGCTCGTCCTCGCTGCCGGCGAGCGGAATATTGCGTTCTTGCTTGGCCAGCGTGAGGTCGCGCCGGATTTCCTTCTCCGCGAAATGCGCGAGCTTCAGATAACCGCGCATGGTGAAATGCGTGCCGTCATCCTCGCGCAGCCGCCGCACCTGCCCCGTCATGTCGGGACCGTAGGCGCTGTAGCGGCCGGATTCGTCGGTAAAGCCACTCCAGCTATCGATGAACTTGGCGCCGTTGATGAAGGCCTTCTCGCGGAACACCTCGTTCATGATCTCGGCATCGCTGCTCTGATTGGGGCTGCGCATGACCGGCAGTCCGACCCAATAAACGGCGATCTTCGCCGCACGCAGCTTCTTGATGAAGGCTTCCACGCGTTCGCCATAGGCATCGCGCCAGGCGTCGGTCCCGACCTTCAGCCATTCTTTGCCGGACCGGATTCCCGCGCCGTCGTTTGCGCCGAACATGACAACGGCAACCTGATACTTCTCGTCCTTGAGCAGCAAGGCGAGTTCGGTATTCCAGTCGTAATTGTCCGTGCGCGAGAAGCCGGTGGAAACCTTCGACCGCTTCACCACCTCTATATTCTTGTCTTCCTCGAAGGCGCGATAGAGACCGGACCACATACCGTCGCCGAGAGAGTCGCCGAGCACGACGACGCGATAGCGGTCGCCGCTGGGAAATGGCGTGATGTAGCTTCTTTGCAGCTGGCTCACGCCTTGGGCGAGCGCATTGCCGGGTGCGAGGCCCGCAAGCGTCGCCACGGCGAGAAAAGCGGCGGCTGCCATGAAGGCGCCGGGGCCACGATAGAACGAGCGACTAGGCATATCTCTGGACCCCCAAGGGGCCTCCTCACAAGCGAGCATCACAACTCTTGCGGCATCCGGCAAGCGTCGAGTTAGCTGGCTTCCTTGCGCAAAAGCTCCAGGATCGTCAGGCTCGGAAAGCCGTCGACCGGCAGACCCTTTTCCCGCTGATAGACCTTCACGGCATCCAGTGTCGCCGGGCCGATAATACCATCCGGTTCGCCCTCGAGCAGGCCCTTTGTGGCGAGGCGCTGCTGGAGTTCCTTGCGCTGCTCCAGCGCGAGATGCCTCTCGTCGGTCGGCCAAGGCTGCACGAAGGGGCCGTAGCCTGCAAGCCGGTCGGCCAAATGCCCCACGGACAGCGCGTAGGAATTGGCCTGGTTGTAACGCAGGATCGAGCGGAAATTATTGAGCACGAGAAAGGCGGGTCCCTTGGCGCCGTCGGGCGCGAACAAACCCGCTTTGTCCCCGGCCCGCGGATAAGGCTGGCCGTTGATGCGCACGACGCCGAGACGCTGCCACTCGCCGAGTGTCTTCAAAGTCTTCTCGCTGCCCGCCTTGGGATTAAGGCCCTTGGGCACCTTCACTTCGTAGCCCCAGGTCTCGCCGGCACGCCAATTGGAGACCTTGAGATAGCTCGCGGTCGATGCCAGCGCGTCCGGCACATTGCCCCAAATGTCGCGCTTGCCGTCGCCGTCATAATCCACGGCATAGGCGCTGTACGTGGTCGGGATGAATTGCGTGTGCCCCATCGCGCCGGCCCAGGATCCGTTCATCAACTCGTGGCTGACATCGCCCCGTTGCAGGATCTTCAGCGCTGAATTCATCTGCGAGCGTGCGAACTTGGCCTTGGTGCCCGAGCACACCAGCGTCGCAAGCGAGCGGATGACGTTTTTCTCGCCGGGCTGCGTACCGAAATTCGACTCCACGCCCCAGATCGCAACGACGATGTGCCGATCGACGCCATAGCGTCCCTCGACAGCGTCGAGCAGCGGCTTGAGTTCGACGAGCTTCTGCTTGCCGAGCTCGATGCGCTTGTCGGAAACGACCCGGTCGACGTATTCGCCGATGGGCCGCACATATTCCGGCTGATAGTTGGCGGCCTCGATCACTTCCGGATCAGGCGTCATGCCGCTAAACGCGCGGTCGAACGTCGCCCGCGTGATGCCGGCCGCCTTCGCGGAGGGCCAGAAGCCCTGAACGCAGGCCGTGAATTTATCGGCCGCCTGCGATGACGCCGGCAACATCGAGGCGGCCAGAACGGCTGCCCCGGCCAATAGGATCAATGGTTTGAGGCTTTGAGCGATTCGCATGCAGCGAACGTAGCAAGCCTCCCAGGCAAAACCTAGGCAAGGCAACAGCCGCGTGTGCAACCGGCTCAGCGGCCCGCCGCGCTGGCGTCCCTGATGACCTGATCCACCAGCACCTTGCTCGGATAGCAGGTGAGCGGCAGTCCCAGCCTCTTTTCCTCAAGTCCGATGGTCCGCCGCGTCTTGAAGCCGGAAAGCCCGTCGACTTTGCCGACATCGTGGCCTTGCGCGACCAATATCTCCTGGAAGCGCTGGATCCGGTCGCGGCTGAGGCGATCGACCGGCTGCCAGGCGCCGACGAATTCGACCGGGGCGTCATAGGCGATCATGTCGGCGACGTGGCCGACGAAGATCGCGTAGACGTCGGAGTTGTTATAGAGCTTCAGCACCGAAAAATTACTCGTGGCGAGAAAAGCGGGCCCCTTGAGCCCCGCCGGGAGCACGAGAAAGGTGGCATCTCCCATCCGCTCGTCCGGGAACGGCCGCCCCTTCACCCGCGCCACGCCCAGCTTCGCCCAGTCCGCAATCGGCCGCGCGGTGTCGGGTCCTTGCTGGCTGCAGTCGAAATCCTTCGGGAGCTCCACCTCGTACGCCCAGGTCTGGTTGCCGTCCCAGCCCTGGCTGTGCAGCGAGTTCCCGGCCGACGCGAGCGCATCGACGACGGAGTTCCAGATGTCGCGCCTGCCGTCGCCGTCGAAATCCACGGCATAGTTTTCGAAATCGGAGGGCATGAATTGCGTGTAGCCCATGGCTCCGGCCCACGAGCTCTTCATCTCTTTCCGCGACGCATGCTTCTGCTCGATAATCCTCAGCGCGCCGATGAGCTGGTTGCGAAATTCCTCCGGCCTGCGTCCCATGAAAGCCTGGGTCGCGATGGCGGAGACCGCGTCATAAGGAAGATCGGCGGCGCCGAACCCCGTTTCGCGGCCCCAGATGGCGAGGATGACGCTCGCCGGCACACCATATTGAGTCTGGATTGAGTTGAGCGCCGGTCCCAATTGTTTCGCTTTGGCGTGGCCTGTCGCCGCCAGCGCATTGAGCGCGCTCTTCTTGAAATAACCTTCGGGCGCATCGAACTCGGGCTGATGGCGCGGCTTGGGTTTGAGCGACGCCGGCAGCGCCGGTCCTTCGGGACTGGCAGGGTCGGGCAGCACGAGATGCGGCAGCGACCAGTCGAGCGTGAGCCCTTTCACATGCGCCTCGAACGTCGCGCGGGAGACGCCTGCGACCTCGGCCTCTGGCCATAGGCCTTGCAGCCATTCGGCGAAGCGCATCTCGACGGCGCGCTTATAGGCCGCGACGTCGTCCTGGGCGTCCGCGCGCAGAGACAAGAGGACCTGGACAGCCACGAGAAGGGCAAGCCCGATGCTGCGGAGCCCGCGACTTGACGTTCTCATGCGCTACCCCTCAGCGATCCACGCGATTCGGCGTTCCGATCCTGATTGTGGGCAGCGCTTTGGGCGCTGAAAAGGCAAAAAAGGCGAATTAGGAGGCGACGCGGGCCCGGTCTTCGATCAGGCGCTTCTCCCAGTCGAGCGCACCGGCGACGATCGTATCGAGGTCATTATATTGCGGCTCCCAGCCGAGCCGCTCCTCGATTCGCTTTGCCTCGGCAATGATCGCAGCGGGGTCTCCGGGGCGCCTCGGGCCGAAACGCACGGGAAAATCGTTGCCTGACGCCCGCTTCACCGCCTCGATCACCTCCAGCACGGAGAAGCCGCCGCCATAGCCGCAATTTTCGCTCTCGCCGCCTTCGCGCAGATATTCGAGCGCTGCGAGATGCGCCCGGGTCAGGTCGCTGACATGGATATAGTCGCGCACGCACGTCCCATCGGCCGTCTCATAATCGGTGCCGAACACTTCGAGAAAGGGCCGCTGACGGAGCGCGGTCTCGGACGCGACCTTGATAAGATGCGTCGCCTTCGGCGTCGACTGCCCGCTGCGGCCGAGTGGGTCGGCGCCGGCGACATTGAAATAGCGCAGGGCCACGAAGCGGATCATGCGCCTTCGCCGTGTCGCTCAGCATGATTTCCGTCATCAGCTTGGAGCTGCCGTAAGGCGAGATTGGCTTGAGCTGAGCATCTTCGGCGACGGGATTGACGTCCGGCATGCCGTAGACGGCTGCCGTCGACGAAAAGATGAAATGCGTAACCTTTGTCTCAACCGCGCATGCGATCAGCGAACGCGACTTGCACGTATTGTTGAGATAGTAGCCTAGCGGATCCGACACCGAGTCCGGCACGACGATCGAACCGGCGAAGTGAATGATGGCGTCGATGGGATTGTGCAGAAGCAGCCGGCGAACGAGGTTATGATCGCCGACATCCCCCTCGACGAATTTCGCCGCGTCAGGCACGGCCCAGCGGAATCCGGTCGACAGATTGTCGAGGACGAGAATGTCCTTCGCCGGCGTCGAGCAATTCGAGCACCATATGGCTTCCGATGAAGCCGGCCCCGCCGGTAACTAAAACTCCCATGAAACAACCTTGTGCGAGCGGCGTTGCAACTGGCCACTTGCTATCGGAAAGAGGTTGAGGGACTTCTAACTTCGGGCCATACCCGCCCAGGCACCACCGCGCTTAACGTTAACGAGGTTCGCATGGCTGCTCCTGTCCGCAAGGCCGTGTTCCCCGTCGCGGGTCTCGGCACCCGCTTTCTGCCGGCCACCAAGGCCATGCCGAAAGAGATGCTGACAGTTGTCGATAGACCGCTGATCCAGCACGTCGTCGACGAGGCGAAAGCAGCGGGCATCGAACAGTTCATTTTCGTCACCGGCCGCAACAAGGGCATCATCGAGGATCATTTCGACAAGCAGTTCGAGCTCGACGAGACGTTGGCCGCGCGCGGCAAGACGAAAGAGATCGAGATCGTCAAATCAGCTCTGCCTGTGGCCGGTACCGCGAGTTTCACGCGTCAGCAGGAGCCGCTTGGACTGGGACACGCGGTCTGGTGCGCGCGCGAGCTTGTGGGAGATGAGCCTTTTGCGCTGCTGCTGCCGGACGTCCTTGTCCGCACCAAGGGCAAAAATTGTCTCGCCCAGATGCTCGATGTCTATGGCAAGCACGGCGGCAATCTGATTGCCGTCGAAGCCGTGCCCGACGACGAGCTATCGAGCTATGGCGTTGTGAGCGTCGGCAAAGCGGACGGCAACGTGTTTCCGATCGACGGCATGGTGGAAAAGCCGAAGCCCGGCACCGCACCCTCCAATCTCACCATTCTCGGCCGCTACATTTTGCAGCCCGAAATATTCGATGTGCTGTCCAAGCAGGAGGCCGGCGCCGGCGGCGAAATCCAGATCACGGACGCCATGCTCACCCTTCTCAAGAGTGAACCGTTCTACGCCGTGCGTTGCGAGGGCCGCACCTATGACTGCGGCTCCAGGCTCGGCTTTCTCACCGCCAATGTCGCGTTCGCGCTGGATCGGCCCGACATCGCCGACCCGCTCAGGGCCGAACTTAAGAAGCTTCTCTAGCTTGCTTGCAGACTGATGGTCGCGAAAGCGATCCCTCCATTTTCATCAAATTTAACTCGACGCTCGCGGTGACAGCGGTGGAGTCTGTAGGAGTCTTCAAGCCAATACAGGCGGCACCGCTCATTGGACCCAGAGCGCCGCACATGAATCCCAGCCTGCCGGACATCGCGCGACACCGCCGCACCCACGGGTTCTCGGCTGGATCGGCACGACCGCACTCGCCATGGGCGGCAGCAATCAGCTCGCCGCCGCGCGGGACTGCCCGCCCTTGCGCAGACCCTTCACGTCAAGCTCACCGGCGCGATGGTCCTTGTGCTCGTGCTCGACGGCATCGCCTATCTGCTCGCCGTGAACAGCATTGGCGAGGGGCACCATCAACTCGTCGCGGTGCTCGCGGACATCTTCGTCGCGGTCGCACTGCTCACCATCAGCGTCGGGCTCGTGCTGCCGGGCATGATCACCTACTCGGCCACCGAGGTAACCAAGGCGGCGAAGCGATTGACATCTGGCGCCTTGCGAGACTTTACCCGCGCGATGGCCGCCTTGTGCCGCGGCGACATCCAGGCCGCCCATGCCTCGGTCGATATTGTCCCGGTGAAAGCCAATTCGCGCGACGAACTGGGTGAAATGCCGAGAGCTTCAATATCCTGCAGGGAGATGCGAGAAGCCGCGCTCAGCCTCGACGACGCTCGTGAGAAATTACATACGGCCCGCTCCGAGCTACTGGCACGGCACGAGAAAATCGCTCACCTCGTCCATCACGATCCGCTGACCAACTTGCCGAACCGAACCGCACTGGACCACAAGCTGGCCAGGTCTGTTGAACGAGCAAAACGGGAGAACACCAGCTTTGCTGTACTAAGCATCGGTCTGGATCACTCAAAGAAGCCGATGACATTTTCGGCCACCTTATTGGGGATGAGCTTCTCTGCGCCATATCCCGCAGGTTGGAGGGCGCAGCACAGGGCGCCTTTATCGCGCGCGTGGGCGGTGATGAGTTCACGCTGATCTCAACCGGTGGGGAGCAGCCCGCGACCGCCACGGCGCAGGCTGACCGCGTGTTGCGCGCCGTCGCGGAAATTTTCGAGATCCGCGGGCAACAGATCCCCATAGGACTGAGCATCGGCGCCGCGGTGTTTCCGACCAACGCCAGTGAGACCATGACTCTTATCGCCAACGCCGACGCCGCACTCTATCGCGCCAAAGCCGACGGACGCCACGTTGTCAGATTTTTCGACCATGAGATGGACCGATCCTTGCGCGAGCGCTACGCGCTCCAGCACGATTTGCGCTCGGCGATCGCACATGGCGAGCTTTCGCTCGATTACCAACCGCAAGCGAGCATCGACGGCGCGGTTTTCGGCTTCGAGGCCTTGCTGCGCTGGCATCATCCGCGGCGCGGGCTGGTGCCGCCCACGACCTTTATTCCACTCGCCGAGCAGTGCGGGCTGATCGGCGAGCTTGGTGAGTGGGCGCTTCGCAACGCCTGCATCGAGGCAACTTCCTGGCGCTGCAGCGAGAGCGCCCGCTGCGCTATAGGAAGGGCGACGCGGCAAGACGCACCTCGATCGACGCGGAGACCGCGGGCTATCCACAGAAAATGCGGGCCAGGCGGCCGACCGTTGATCCGTTTAGCCTAGGGGGAATAGTAAACGGGGCGTTTAGGCTGGTTCTGAAACGGGGCGATCCGGCCTCAATCGGCCCCAATTCATGCTACAGTTGGCAAAGCGCAACACGGGGAAGCATGTCCATGGCGGCCGGCTTGAAGCGGGAGCTTTTTTCGGGCCACGACAGCGCTCAGGCCATCGCATCGGCGATGCGCACCCTGGAGCTTGAAGGCGAAGGTTTGAGCGCCCTGAAGGCGGCGCTCACCGGCGACCTAGTGGAGAGTTTCGCCGAAGCTGTGGATTTGCTGCGCTCATGCCGCGGCCGCGTCATCGTCACCGGCATGGGCAAGAGCGGCCATGTCGGCCTCAAGATCGCCGCCACCCTCTCCTCCACGGGCACGCCCGCTTATTTCGTGCATCCGAGCGAAGCGAGTCACGGCGATCTCGGCATGATCACGCAGCAGGACGTGATCCTGGCCTTCTCCTGGTCGGGCGAGACCGCGGAGCTCGGCAATATCGTGTCCTTTTCGAGCCGGTTTGCGGTGCCCCTGATCGCGGTCACGTCGAACCGCGACAGCACGCTCGGCATTGCCGCTGAGCTGGTGCTGGCGCTGCCGCAAGCCAAGGAGGCCTGCCCGCACGGCCTCGCGCCGACCACCTCGACGGTCATGCAGCTTGCACTCGGCGATTGCCTTGCCATCGCGCTCCTCGAAAGCAAAGGCTTCACCGCCGTCGACTTCAAGGTCTTCCACCCGGGCGGCCAGCTCGGCGCGCGCCTGAAATTCGTCGGCGACCTGATGCACAAGGCTGACCGCCTGCCGCTCGCGGACTTCGACATGTCCATGGCGGAAGCCATCGTCGTCATGACCGAAAAGGCCTTTGGCTGCCTCGGCGTGCTCGACGGCGACGGCCGTCTCGCCGGCATCGTCACCGACGGCGATCTCCGGCGGCACATGGGCGATGGCCTTCTTGATCAGCGCACCGCCGACATCATGACCGCAAATCCAAAGACGGTGTCGCCGGACATTCTCGCCAGTGCGGCACTTGAGGTGATCAACGCCTCCAGTATTACCGCCCTCTTTGTCGTCGAGGACGGTCGCCCCGTCGGCATTCTGCATGTCCACGATCTGCTTCGTGCCGGCGTGGCCTAAACTCTTTCCGAACCAAAACTCATCTTCTCGAACTACACGTTATGCGTGTATAATCGCCCAGAACGCGTAATGGGATGAGAGATGGCGATCTACACGGTGCGCAAGGGCCCGCTTTATCGGGGCACGATCAGCCTCGGCTGGTTCCAGTCGGTGGCTCCAACGAAACCGTCGCCGACAAATTCCGCGAGGTGGGCTTCGAGGAGGTGACGGTGTGGGGATCGGGTCGCCGGCGCGCCGGCACGGCGCTTTGGCCGAAGGAGGACGCCACCGATGAGATTCCCGATGAAATTACCGACATCCAGATCGAGGTGTGAGGGCGAGACTAGCCCGCCGCCCCGGCGGGCACGACCTTCAGCACGGTGCCCGCGGCGCCCGTCACCTTGACGCGCGTTCCTTTGGGTAGATCGGGGCCTTCGACGCGCCAGATCGAATCGCCGATCTTCACGCTGCCGCGGCCGTTCACGATCGCGTCGATAAGATCGTAGCTTTGCCCGACATGTTGCTCGGCCCGCTCATTGAGAAGCGGATGATCGCTTTCGATGGGGTGCTTGCGCAGATATCTCGCCGCAAGCAGCACCGCTGTCAGTGACAGCGCACAGAACCAGATCAGCTGCCATTGCCAGGCGAGGTCGTAGCGAAACACGATCAGCCCGGTCACAGCAGCAGCGAGACCGAACCACATGAGAAAGATACCTGGCGCCAGCAGTTCGAGCGAGAACAGCACGCCCGCAAGGATCATCCAGTTCCAGGCGCCAAGCTCGGCGATCAATTCCATGCGCTCACCTCATCAGCATTGGAGAATGAGCTTTGCGCTCGCAGCCTGCTCCCGCTCCCGCTCCCCCCTTGTGGGGGAGCCCGTTCGCGCATTGCGCGGACGGAGCGGGGGTCTGAACAAGCCCGGTCTCATTCGTTGCCCTTAAACGCTCGGAACAGAACCGCCGGGGCGCACGCGCTGCGCGGTCGCTTGCGGCTTTGTCTGCCCGGGCGGCGTCGCGGCGTTGCCGCCCGCGCCAAATGCTTCGCGCGCGATCTCCGAAATGCCGGCGATTGAGCCGAGAATAGACGTCGCCTCGTAAGGCAGGATCAGCACCTTTTGGTTCTTGGCCTCGGCCAGAGCCTTCAACGCTCCGACATAGTTGTTGGCGACGAAATAGTTGATGGCCTGCACGCTGCCTTTGCTGATGGCGTCGCTGACCATGGTGGTCGCCTTGGCCTCGGCTTCGGCCTCACGCTCGCGCGCCTCGGCATCGCGATAGGCCGCCTCGCGGCGTCCTTCGGCGGCCAAGATCTGAGCCTGCTTCTCGCCCTCGGCGGAAAGAATGGCAGCCTGGCGCTCACCCTCGGCGACCAGGATCGCCGCGCGCTTGTCGCGTTCGGCCTTCATCTGCCGCGCCATGGACTCCACGAGGTCGCGGGGCGGCTCGATATCTTTGATCTCGATCCGGGTGACCTTCACGCCCCAATTATGGGTCGCATCATCGACGACCTTGAGCAGGCGATGGTTGATCTCGTCACGCTCGGACAGAAGCTTGTCGAGATCCATGGAGCCCATCACCGTGCGGATATTCGTCATGGTGAGATTGAGAATGGCGACCTGGAGGTTGGTCACTTCGTAGCTTGCCTGCGCGGCGTCGAGTACCTGGAAGAAGGCGACGCCGTCGACCCGGACCATGGCGTTGTCCTTGGTGATGACCTCCTGGCTCGGCACCTCGATGACCTGCTCCATCACGTTGAGTTTGCGCCCGACGCGGTCGATGAAGGGGATGATGAGAGTAAGGCCCGGGTGCAGCGTTCGCGTGTAGCGGCCGAAACGCTCGACCGTATAATTGTAGCCCTGCGGTACGATCTTGACCGCCGCGATGACGAGGAAAACGAACAGAACCAGCAGGACAAGAACGAAGATATCGAAGCCGAACATAAGCACCCCTCCCCAGGGTCGACAGATAGTTGCTGCCCAGTCTAGTGCGCTGGCCTCCTCCGGCAGTCAATAAATGGTGCGGGTCCGGTGGAATTAAAGATCCGGCTTAATCGGCGCGGGGCAGCAGCTTTAGGATGTCGGCGACGGCGCCCTGTGCCGCAGCATCCGCGGCCCCGCCCCATTTCCGATCGAGCGAGCCTTTGCGGATAAACCGCTCCTGCGACACGACCCCGAGCTGTTTGCCTTCCGGGCTGAAGACCACCCAGACAATGCGGACTTTCTCGTTAATGCCCGAAGCGGGCGTCACGCGCACCGTGCCCTGAATCTCGTAGACGCTCGCCTCGAAGGCCGTTGCTGCCTTAAGTCCTGCCGCGGTGAGACGGTTGGTGACAGCAGCGGCCAGCGCCTTCTCTCCGTCTCCCGGCGCGCCGGCGACCGTCACATAGGCAGAGCGGGTCTCGCTCGCCTGCGACCCTTCATTTGCGGCTTGGACCGGCAGCACCGGAACCAGGATGGCGACGCCCAAAAGCACCCCAAGAAAAACGCGCAGGATCATTCTCAGTCTTCGTGCCGTCCAGGTCATCGCCCGGCTTGACTGTCCCCAACCTTTCCCGTCATCCCGGCGAAAGCCAGGATCCACCGGCGAGGACGGAGCGCGTTACGGATTCCGGCTTCCGCCGGATTGACGCCAATCTACGCCCACCCCTTGAGCTCCCGCTCAATGAGATCCGTGAGGAGGCGGATGCTGGGCTCGCTATCGTTGAGGCAGGGGATGTAACTGAAATCCTCGCCCCCATTCTCAAGGAAGATCTCCTTGTTTTCCTCCGCGATCTCCTCGAGCGTCTCCAGGCAATCCGCGACAAATCCAGGCGTGATGATCGCAATGCGTTTCACCCCGTCGCGCGCAAGCGCCTCCACGGTCTTGTCCGTGTAGGGCTTCAGCCACTCGGCAAGACCGAAGCGCGACTGGAACGTGAGCTTCAATTTATCGCCGAGCGGACCGAGGGCCCTCCGCAAGGCCTCAGCGGTGAGCGTGCATTGCTGCTGATAGGGATCGCCCTTGTCCACGTAGGATTGCGGCACGCCGTGAAAGGACGCGAGGATCGCTTCCGGCTCCCAAGGCGAGTTCGCAAGATGCGTGCGGATGGAATCGGCAAGAGCTTCGACATAGAGCGGATTGACGGGATAAGGCGGCACGGTGCGAACGGCTGGCTGCACGCGCATGGCCTTGAGCGCGTCGAAGACCTTGTCGTTCACCGTCGCGGTGGTGG
This sequence comes from Methyloceanibacter sp., assembly GCF_050999895.1. Classification (GTDB taxonomy): domain Bacteria; phylum Pseudomonadota; class Alphaproteobacteria; order Rhizobiales; family Methyloligellaceae; genus Methyloceanibacter. The sequence goes on from NZ_JBPCOU010000080.1 coordinate 23,720, forward strand.
ACGCCGAATATTGCGGGTAGAGTGGGAAGACGAGCAGCCGGTCGCAGCCTTCTGCCGCCAGCGCTTCGATCCGCGATGCGATGCTCGGATTGCCGTAGCGCATGGCCCAATCGACAACGATATCGGAACGCGACGCGAACGCGGCTGCAACCTTCTCCGCTTGGGCGCGGGTGATGGTGCGCAGCGGCGACTCGTTGAGCTCCTCGTTCCAGACTGTTCGATATTTCGCGCCGCTGGCGAGCGGCCTCTTTGTGAGCACGATCCCGTTCAGGATCAGCCACCACAACACGCGGTTCGTCTCGATGACGCGCGGGTCGGAGAGAAATTCCTTCAAATAGCGACGCATCGGCCAATAGCTGGTGCCGTCGGGCGTGCCGAGATTGACCAGGAGCACGCCGATCTTGGCCGGGGGGCGCACACCCTGCTGCTGCGCAGACTCCGTGAACGAACTTGTACCCGGGGTTTCGTTCATACCGACCAGCCGTCCTCATCTAACTCTGGCCATTCATAGGGTATCGGGCCGCATCGGCGAAACCCACCATTTTCATCTCCCTTGCGCGGAGATTCCGGCCCCTAAAGAAGCACGTCTTCCACCTCCCCCTTGCGGGGAGGTCCGGCGTCGAAGACGCCGGGGTGTGGGCCACAGACCTGCCTCACTCTCGTCATTCCGGCGCAAACCGAAATCCAGCCCCAGGCACTGCGCCACCCCAACCGTCATCGTCCGGCTTGACCGGACGATCAGTAAAGGGCGCAGCCAAATTACTATGCCCGCCTGCGCGGGCATGACGGCGAGAATTCCGAATAGACGCCGACAAGAGTTAGGTCTCCCACCTCCATGCCGACCTCCTCGCGCACTTCGCGCCGGCACGCCTCCTCAACGGTCTCGCCGATATCGACGAACCCGCCCGGCAGGGCATACGCGCCCTTGAACGGGTCATGTCCACGCCGAATGAGAAGCACGCGCCCCTGATCGTCGAAGATGACGCAATCCGTGGTCAGCGCAGGCGTTTTCGGCATCCCCATGCGCCCATGCGAGCAGCCTTGATGGCCGAAGGGTTCAGGCGACCACTATTTCTCTGAGAGCCGTCGCGCTTCCTTCAGCGCCATGGCGAGCAGATAAGCGAGGAAGTCAAACCGTTTGCGCGCGCCTGCTTCACGAGCGGTGCGATCCAATTCGGCACTTTGCGTAGCCAGGTCGCTCCGCCCCGTTCCGGGTGGGCCCGAGCCAGTTTGATCCGATATTCCCCTGCCCAGCTTTTCGCTGACCGGCCGCATGGCGGCGTCAGCAGTCCGCCTTATTGGCACGGATATCATCCGTACACAGTGTTTCTAGCACAAGGGGGGGCGCCCGCGCATGGAATTTCGTCGCAAATTTCTGGCGCATAGCGAGCCGCGTTCCCATCGCATGGACGGGTCAGCCCTTGGGCTGGGGAATGATCCGGATATAGGGCCGCGGGGCTTTCCAGCCGTCCGGGTAAATTGCCTTTGCCTCATCGTCCGTAACCGAGCCGGCGATGATCACGTCCTCCCCTGGGTTCCAGTTCGCGGGCGTCGCCACCCGATGCTTTGCCGTGAGTTGCAAAGAGTCGATCACACGCAGCACCTCGTCGAAATTCCGCCCCGTGGTCATGGGGTAGACGAGAATGAGCTTGATCCGCTTGTCGGGGCCGATGACGAAAACATTGCGGACCGTCTGATTTTCAGCGGGCGTGCGCCCTTCCGAGCTTCCCGACAAGCTCGCAGGCAGCATGCCGTAAGCCTTCGAGATCGAGAGATCCGGGTCGCCGATCATGGGAAAATTGGGAGCCGTGCCTTGCGTCGCGCGGATATCGTCGGACCATTTCGAGTGCAAGTCGACCGGATCGACGCTGAGTCCGATAATTTTCACGCCGCGCCTGTCGAATTCGGGTTTGATCTGCGCCATGTAGCCAAGCTCGGTGGTGCAGACCGGCGTGAAATCCTTGGGATGCGAGAAGAGAACACCCCAAGAGTCGCCAAGCCAGTCATGAAAGCGGATGCGGCCTTCGGTCGTGTCGGCCTCGAAATCCGGAGCAATGTCCCCCAGCTGAAGTGCCATGTCTTCTCTCCTTTGGCAGGGGGGTGCCACCTGCCTCGCGTTCGAACACAAGATGTAGATGTTTTACCTGGTTTCGACAATCGCGTGCCGTAAAAACGAAATAGCGGTCTTGCGGCAGGCGCAAGCGAGGCATGCCTTCGCACGGAACCCGGGGTTGCACCAAACGCATGCAGTAAGGACCGGGAACGCCTCGGCCCATTTCCGCAGATGCTAAAGCCCTAGGCGCGTTAAGCGACCGCGCGACGCTCATGGCGGCCTTCGCTGACCTCTTCGATTATCTTGGCCGAGAAGGCCTCGAGGTCGCCGGGATTGCGGCTTGTGATGAGTCCCTGGTCGACCACCACTTCACGGTCGACCCAGTTGGCGCCGGCGTTCTTCAGGTCGGTTGCCATCGAATGATAGGAGGTCATCTTGCGGCCCTTGACGATGCCCGCTTCGATCAGCACCCAGGGCGCGTGGCAGACTGCCGCGACGGGCTTCCTGCTGTCGTAGAACTCGCGCACGAAGGCAACCGCATCCTTGTCGGCCCGCAGAAGATCGGGGCTGATCTGCCCGCCCGGAATGACCAGCGCATCATACTCGTCGACCTGCACGACATCGATGGTGTGGTCGACAGGAATCGAGTCGCCCCAATCGTCTTTCTGCCAGCCCCAGATCTCTCCGGTCTTGAGCGAGACGATATCGACCTTCGCGCCTGCTTCCTCGAGCTTCTGCTTCGGCACCATCAGTCCGACTGCTCGAAGCCGTCGGCGGCCAGCATTGCAATGCGTTTGCCGTTAATATCCATGGCAAAAAACCTCCATTGGGTGGAATTGTGTCGATACCAACGCCTATGGGCCGCGATTGTTTCGAGGACATATCCGCCCTGGAAAGCTCTGATTTTGGCTTAGAACGGCCGGGACGGCCCGAGGGAGGCCGCGAACAGCGTCGCTCCAATAAGAAAAATCAGCGCCGATCCCCCGAGCGCGCAAAGCGTCCACACCGTATTTGCCCAGGCGCCGCTGTTGCCCCCGAGCTTGAGCGCGAGATCGCGGGAGCCCACGGCGAGCGTCGCCAGTACCGCCACAGTAATGGCGGTGCCGAAAGCCATGGCGAAGGTCGCAGCCACGCCGGCCCAAAACAGACCCTGCGCCAAGGCAAATACGAGCACCAGGATGGCCCCGGTGCAGGGCCGGATGCCGACCGCGCAAACAACAGCGCCAATTTTGCGCCAGGACAGGGGCCCGGCAATCTCTCGCGCATCCACCACATGGTTGCACGCCTCGCCGGGTGCATGCTCGTGGGAATCATGGCGGTGATGCTGTACGTGTTCATGGTGATCGCAGCTCTCTCGCGTCGCCGCGTGCGCATGCGAGGCCCTTTCACGCCAGCGGCGCCACAGCCGCATGAGTTGCGTACAGAGGAAATAGAGACCGACAAGCGCGATCATGCCGTAGCTCACGGTTTCGAGCTGGTTCGACCAAGCGGTCAGCTGAAGCCCGGTGGCACTGAAGGCGACCAGCAAAACGCTGACCAGCGCAACCGCAGTTAGCGCCTGGAGACCGGCGGCGATGAACGAGATGATCACGCCACGCCGCACCGTTTCCTCGTTGGCCACCACATAAGACGAGATAATGGCCTTGCCGTGCCCGGGGCCTATGGCGTGGAGAATACCGTAGACGAAGCTCAAGCCGACAAGGGCGAGCGCGGCGCCAAGCGGATTACCCGCCTTCATATTCTTCACGCTCGTTGCAAGTTGGCGCTGAATGTTTCGTTGCGTGGTCGCGACCCAGCCGAGCACGCCACTTGAGGCGAAGGGCACTGCTTGCGGCGCCGAGCGGGCAGCCGGCGCGCCGAATGCGCTTGGAGGATTTGCCTGGGCGGCGGCGGAGTGTCCAGCCACACACACTGTCAAGGCTGCGAGGAGCAGAGAGACGAAGACCGCCGTGCGGCTTACCGCTTCGCGCATTTTACGATCGCCGTCTGAGCAAATTGCGATCCGAAATTGCTGTCGGGACCCAGCTGGCTGAAGAAGGCCTCGCTTATGGCTTTGGTGTCTTCAGAATCGGGATCCTGTGCCTTGATTGCAGCGCTACAGCCCGGCACTTCGTTGCCGGCAATCTTCACCGGCTCCTCCTTGGCAAAGCCGAATGCCACGAAGAAAGAGGGGTCGTAGACGTCAACCTGGACATCCTTGCCGCTTGCACTGAGCGGTTTCTCGAGCGGCAAGGTGAAGTGTAGCGTGAGCAGTGTCTTGTCGAACTCGACCCAATAGTCGATGGGCGGCTTGAGCGGCAGCGGGTCGTCCGCGTTGCCAAGATGCACAAAGGTGAAAAAGTCGAATTCCTTGAGCGAGGTGACATTCACCTCTGCAAGCGGCTTCAGCTCGTCTTTGGAATATGCGCCGTCACCGTTCGTATCGAGCCCTTCCAGCGCCATGGCCGTATAGAACTCGTCGAACGTCCAGGCATGCCGAATGCCGGTGATACGCTGATCCTGGTCGACGATGATTTCCGACCGCACGGTCGCCCAGACATGCGGATGGGCGCTCGCGCTGGAGCCAAAGCCGATGCAAGCGGCGAAACCGAGAAGGGCCGGAAAAAATAGACGCTCGATGCAGCTCCGTTGCGACACGATTCGGCTCCCTAAAGGGTGAGCTCATAGTCGCGGATTATGGAGGATTGAGGACGCCAATGAAAAGGCTTCCGCCTCGCTTGCGCAAGACGGAAGCAGGTCGATCTGGAAGTGCCATGACAATTAGGGCCGCCGCCGCCCGACGAGCGCGACGCACGAGGGGGGAGGATACGCAATGACCAAATCCCCGGTCGTGATGTCTCTGGTTGTCGGGTGATTCTGGTTAGCAGAATGCAAACAGTGCGCCCCGGAAGTGGACACCTCCTCCTTTATCGTTCCCGTTGACTCTCTACCGACTCAGGATTAGAACAAAACAGGAACTAATGAGGGTTAGTAGCGTGCGTAACGACGTTTCAGGCGGCGCAGAAGGTCTTCACGTTCCGTCGGCTGACGTTGATGGAGCAGGCGGGGTTAGGGCCAGAGGGTTGATCGAGCGCTTACGCGTTAAGATTCGAGCGCTTGAGCAGATTCCCGTGTCTCTGGTCATTCCCCCCCTACCGGGCGCGGGCCCTTCCCGCCCCGCCTGCTCCCTATTTCCCTCCGAGCAGGGTGAGGAGCGAAATGAGCCTCCCCTCCACCAATTCGAGCGCGGCGGGCTGCATGAGCTAAAGCCCTTCTCTTACCGCGACGGTCCCTCAGCGTTCGCCTTTGCCCTCGCCGTCATCGCCGAAAAGATGGCAAGGGCGGAATCAGCTTCCCGCCTCGTGCTGTGGTGCCTCACGCAAAAGGCGGCGCAAGAGTGGGGTCACCCTTACGGTCCCGGCCTTAGCGAGTTCGGCCTCGACCCTGCGCTGTTTCTGATCGTCCAGGCCCGCAACGACCTCGATGCCGCCTGGGCGCTGGAAGAAGGACTGAAAAGTGGAGTTCTGCTCGCAGCCTTGGGCCAGGTCGAGGTCGGAGCGCCACTGATCGGCCGTCGCCTTGGCCTTGCCGCCCAGGGTGCCCGCACCCCGTGCCTGCTCCTCACAAATCATAATGACAGCGGTCTCCCCGGCACCCTCACCCGCTGGCGCATCGCCTCGAGCAGAAGCCAAGGCTCCCCCTTCGACGCTTCAGCGCCGGGCGCGCTGTCTCTGCGCCTGACCCTGGAGCGCTGCCGGGGCGACAGCGCCGAGCGAAGCTGGAAAGTGGAGTGGAGTCGTGAGTCCCATCGTTTCCGTCTGGCTGCCGCTTTTTCCCATCGAACGCCTCAAACGGGAGAGAGCCACCCGCAAAGACCGGTCCATACCGGATAAGTCCGTTCCGGATGACCGGCCGTTTGCGCTCGTCGGCAGCGAGGAACGCGGCCTCGTGCTCACCGCCGTCAATGCAGCATGCTTTCGGATAGGGCTCAACCCCGGCCTCGGCCTTGCCGACGCGCGCGCCATCTGCCTGCATCTTCTCACCGCGCCGGCAGCGCCCGCCAAGGATGCCGAGGCTCTGCTTGCGCTCGCCCGCGGGTCCGCGCGTTTCAGTCCCTCTCTCAATGTTGACGGTGAGGATGGGCTTTGGCTCGACGCCGCCGGTATTTCCCATCTCTTTGGCGGCTCACGCACCCTGCTCGCCGAGATGGAAAGACGCCTTGCCGCTCTTGGCTTTACCGCACGGCTTGCTCTTGCCGAGACTTTAGGGGCCGCTCACGCGCTTGCCCGCTTTGGGACTGGGTCACCCATTATCATCCCGCAGGGGAAGATCGAGGCCGCGCTTGCGCCTTTGCGAGTCGAAGCCTTGCGGCTCGAGCCGGACACCACAAGCCTGCTCCGGCGTCTGGGCTTGAAGCGCATCGGCCAGCTTTACGATCTGCCACGCAGCAGCTTGGAGCGACGCTTCCATTCCAGGGATGCCGCCGAAGCCGTGCTGCTTCGCCTCGATCAGGCGCTTGGGCGCCGCGAAGAGCCCCGCTCCCCGCTTCTCCCGCCGCTTCACTTCCTCGCACGCCTTCCCTTTGCGGAACCTCTCATCACCCATGACGGCATCGTGGCTGGCCTTAAACATCTTGCTGCCGAGCTCTGCGCGGATCTTACGGAGGCGAGCCGCGGTGCAAGCCGCGTCATGCTTGTCATCTGTCGAGCCGACGGCTCCACGGCCTCGATCGAAGCAGGGTTAAGCGTTCCCACCCGCGAGGCGCAGCATCTCCTCCGTCTCTTACTCGACAAGATAGAGACCTTCGATGCCGGCTTCGGCGTCGATCTGATGGTGCTCGGCGCCCGTGCGACCGAGCCTCTGCTGCCGGCGCAAACTACCCTTGCCGCGACGAGCGGAAAGGCAAAGTCCGGCCTCTTGATCGACCGTCTTGCCAATCGCTTAGGCACGCGCGTGGTGCGGCGCCTCTTTCCGGTCCAGAGTCATCTGCCGGAGCGGGCACAAAAAATGCGGAACGTCTTTGCCGGTCTTTCCTCCTGGACGGGACCAAGCCCGCGCAAGCCTCCACGCCCGGCCTTTCTCTTTGCCAAACCGGAACCTGTTTCAGTGCTGGCGGAGATTCCCGAAGGCCCGCCCGTGCGCTTCACCTGGCGCCGCGTCACCCGCCGCGTGATCAAGTCGGAAGGCCCTGAGCGGATCGCGCCGGAATGGTGGCGTGAGCTAGCGCGAGTTTCGAATGCGCCAGAGGCTTTTGCTTCTTCGGAAGGGGGTGAATCGCAAAGTCAGACCGTGTCGCTTACCCCCTTCCCTTCCCTCATTCACAACGGGGGAGGAGGCGCAAGTGGCAAGCACGCATCAAGGCCCCGCGACTATTACCGCATCGAGGATGAGGATGGCTGCCGCTACTGGATCTTCCGCGAAGGCCTCTATCAGGACAACACTGACCGGATGCCCGCCTGGTATCTGCATGGGGTCTTCGGATGAAGAACTCCACCGCGCCCTACGCCGAGCTCGATGTCACGACCAACTTTTCATTCCTGCGAAGCGGCTCGCATCCGGAGGAACTGGTGGCGACGGCGAAGGCGCTTGGACTCCAGGCAATCGCCGTCACAGATCGCAATAGTCTCGCGGGCGTCGTCCGCGCCCACATCGCCGCCAAGGAGGTCGGGATTAAATTCATCGTCGGCGTGCGTCTCGATCTTCAGGACGCACCAAGCCTGCTTTCCTATCCAAAAGATCGCGCCGCCTATGGCCGGCTTTGCCGCCTCCTCACCCTCGGCCAGCGTCGTGCCGGAAAGGGAGAATGCATCCTCTCTCTGGATGATGTCGCTGCTCATGCCGAAGGCCTGATCTTCATTGCCCTTCCGCCTGACGACTTTCCTTCTCCGTCCCGATTGTCATCGCCCGGCTTGACCGGGCGATCCAGTAACCACCGATCTCTCAATAACGAAGGCCAGCGGTTACTGGATGCCCGCCTTCGCGGGCATGACAAAAGAAATGCCGAAGAGCAGCTACTGCATATCAAGGAGACCCTGAGCGCGTCAGCACGAACACCCCTCTATCTCGCGGCGAGGCATTCCTATTGCGGCGACGACCACGCCCGCATCGAAGCGCTTGCGGACCTCGCAAAGCGCGCCGGCACGCCTCTCGTGGCCACCGGCGGCGTGCTCTATCACGCGCCGCATCGCCGTCCCTTACAGGACGTGCTCACTTGCGTTCGCGAGAAATGCACGGTTCACGAGGCAGGCTTTCGTCTCAAGGCCAATGCCGAGCGCCATCTGAAGCCGGCGCAAGACATGGCGCGTCTCTTCGGCCCTCATAATGAAGCCCTCGCGCGCAGCATCGAGATCGCCGATGCCTGCCACTTCTCTCTCGACGAGCTGAAATATGAATATCCCGATGAGCCGGTGCCGGAAGGCAAGACGCCGCAATCGCACCTTGAAGATCTGACCTGGCAGGGGGCAGGCTGGCGCTTCCCCGACGGCGTTCCTGCAAAAATTCGCGAGTCAATCGAAAAAGAGCTCGTGCTGATCGCTGAGCTCAACTACGCGCCCTACTTCCTCACCGTCCACGACATCGTGCATTACGCACGCAGCCAGGGCATTCTCTGCCAAGGGCGTGGGTCTGCTGCCAACTCCGCCGTCTGCTACTGCCTCGCCATCACCAATGTCGATCCGACCGAGATCGATCTCCTCTTTGAGCGCTTCGTCTCGCCCGAGCGGAAAGAGCCGCCCGACATCGACGTCGATTTCGAGCACGAGCGCCGCGAGGAGGTGATTCAATATATCTATGCCCGCTACGGCCGCAATCGCGCCGGCATCGCCGCGACCGTCATCTCCTACCGAGGCCGTTCGGCGGTCCGAGAGGTCGGGAAGGCGCTCGGCCTTTCGGAAGATACCGTCTCGGCTCTTGCCACCACATTCTGGGTCTTGAGCAGTTCGGGCCTGCCGGAGGCTTACGTCCGCCAGGCAGGGCTCGATCCCTCCGATCCGCTGCTCGCCCGCTGCCTGGAATTGACCCAGGAACTGCTCGGCTTCCCGCGTCACCTTTCCCAGCATGTCGGCGGCTTCGTGCTGACACGCGGCCCCCTCTGCGAGGTGGTTCCCATCGGCAACGCCGCCATGGAGGACCGCACCTTCATCGAATGGGACAAGGACGATCTCGACGCGCTCGGCCTTCTCAAGGTCGATGTGCTCGGCCTCGGCATGCTCACCTGCATCCGCAAAGGCTTAGCACTGCTGAAAGAGCATTACGGCCTGGACATCGGCCTCGGCACGGTGCCGCGCGACGATCCCGCCGTTTACGACATGCTGTGCAAGGCGGATTCCATCGGCGTGTTTCAGGTCGAGAGCCGCGCGCAGATGAACATGCTGCCGCGGCTGAAACCGCGCTGCTTCTACGACCTCGTCATCGAGGTTGCCATCGTGCGCCCCGGCCCGACCCAGGGCGACATGGTGCACCCTTATCTGCGCCGCCGCTCCGGCGCCGAAGCCGTCGAGTTCCCTTCCCCGCATCCGGACCACGGGCCGGAAGACGAGTTGCGCCAGGTGCTCGGCAAGACCATGGGCGTGCCGCTGTTCCAGGAGCAGGCCATGCGTCTTGCCATGGTGGCGGCGAAATTCTCCGGCTCCGAGGCGAACGAGCTGCGCCGCGCCATGGCCACTTTCCGCCGCCGCGGGACCATCGAGCGCCTGCACGAGAAGATGGTGGGCCGCATGGCCGCGCGCGGCTACCCGGCCAAATTCGCCGAGCGCTGCTTCAACCAGATCAAGGGCTTCGGCGAATACGGTTTTCCGGAAAGCCACGCCGCGAGTTTCGCCCATCTCGTCTATGTCTCCTCCTGGCTCAAATGCCATTACCCGGCGGCGTTCGCGGCCGCGCTCCTCAATTCGCAGCCGATGGGTTTCTACGCACCGGCGCAGATCGTGCGCTGTGCGCGCGAGCATGGCGTCGAGGGGCGCGAGGCCGACGTGAATCACAGCCTCTGGGACTGCACGCTCGAGCCCATCTCCATCCCTCCCCTTGACGGGGAGGGCGGCGCGCCTGTTAGCGCGCCGGGTGGAGTGAGTGCCCCTGTATCAGCATTTGGTCCCCCACCCCGACGCCGCGAAGCGGCCTCGGACCTCCCCGCGAGGGGGAGGTATGGAGGCAACGCCTCGGATCAAGCTTTCGCGCTGCGCTTGGGGCTGCGCCAGATCGACGGCCTGCGCGAGGAGGACGTGAAGCGCATCGTCTCGGTACGCGACGGCATCCCTGCCGAGCTTGAGCCACATTTGTTTGCGCCCCCGCTCGCCCCGGACTCACTTCCCTCACCCAGCAAGGGGGAGGGTGGCGAGGGAACTCTGTGAGCGCCCAGGGGGGGGCCACCTGCTGAACCCAACGCAG
>NZ_JBPCOU010000076.1:0-5350 GCF_050999895.1 Methyloceanibacter sp.
CGAGAGGCATGGCGAGTTCCTGTCGCGCTACCGCGCGCAGGACTGGGGCACGGCCGAGGCTCTGAGCCGCGACTGCGAAACCATCAGCGGTCTCGACCGCCTCTACGCGCTTTATCGGGAGCGCATCGCCTTCTTCCGCTCCAATCCGCCTCCGCCCCAGTGGGACGGTACCGCCGAAGCCCTGTCGAAATAGCTGCCATGGCTCAACTCGCTATTCTCCTCCTCGCCGCTGTCGCTGTGCTCATGATCAAGCACATGGTCGCCGATTTCTATTTGCAGACGCCGTATCAATATTTGAACAAAGGGTCCTACGGTCATCCCGGCGGACTGATCCACAGCTTCATCCATGTCGCCCTCACCCCGCTCGTCTATCTCGTGCTGGTGCCGGGCTCGCTCCTCGTTGCCGTCGCCATCGCTCTCGGCGAGTTCGCGGTGCATTACCATGTCGACTGGGCGAAGGAGCAGATCGTGCACCGCAACGGCTGGACGGCGCAGGACCGTTGCTTCTGGAACGCACTCGGCACCGACCAGCTCATCCACGGCCTGACCTATCTGGCAATCGTCGCCGTGCTCGTGGCGGCAGCCGCCTGACGGCGCATCGTTACGCCGTGGAAAAGAGACAAGGAAGCTAACCCTCGGACGGGAAAGGTGGAGCCTAAATGCGTGAGGTTGAGAGATTGATCCGACCACGGCCTCCGTATAATATAGCTTCCCCGATTGCCCATGGATGCGCAAGCTGGTGGACGAAATGGCGCGTAGACAGACATTTGATTTAGATGAATTTCTTTCCTCGGTGGCCGGCGGTCGGAGTTCGGCAAAATACCGGCCCGGCCAGGTCATTTTTAATCAGGGCGACCCCTGCAACGCCGTCTTCTGAATGCGTGCCGGCCAATGCAAAATGACCGTCCTCTCGGAACAGGGACGAAAAGAGGTTGGCCCGCGCGTTGTTGTTGATGGCCAATTTTGGCAAGGAGGGGACAACCGAGCGTGTTATTGCAAAATTGAGCCAGGAGACGCTTGCTGAGATGATCGGCACGACGCGCTCGCGCGTAAGCGGTTTCATGAATAAGTTCAGGAAGCTGGGCTTCATCGAGTAAAACGGCCACTTGAAAGTGCATAATTCATTGCTGAACGTGATCCTGAACGACATTCCGCCCGGCCTGCACCGTACCGCTGAGAGCGAGTAAGCTTAAGGGCTCATCTTCGCCAGTTTATCGGAACCTCACAACAACCTGTTCGGTGTGGTTGCACTTCGCCCACTCAAAGAACCGGTGTTCATCGCCCGCGCTTATCGGCTCCCTCCGCGTAAGCGACATCGCTTCCCCACAATGAAGACAAGCAGGCCGCTCGATATGTTTGGGGGATGACGACGGTAGAAGGCACGACTTGTCCCTGGCCGATGAGCGGTCAGCGTAGCCGTGCGGCACCAGGCCGCTGGTCAATTTTATACTGGCAAAATCGCGTGGTTAACCGCGCGGACCTTTAAGGACACGCTTCCTCGGCTATATAAAATTGACCATTGCGATTGGCCCGCGCCATCATCTCCCTCCCCGCGAATCCGCAATCCGAAAGGAGACAGAATCAGCATTCGCACGCCTTGGAAATCCTCCCGACTCGGATTCAATCAAAACGGCTCTAGCCCGCACAGCACCCTGAAGCCGCAAGAGAATTTCCATGCGGCAACGGGCGCGAAATCGCGGGGGATGATGTTCTTGGCCGAACGAGGGGAAGCAAACGGTTGTCGGTTCGAACGGCGAGAGAGAACACCTACAGCAGCGCCGAGATCTCGCGATTGGCGAATTCGAGACGGTCGGCGAGCAGGCGAATGATGAGCTTGTGGAAGGCCGCCGCGGCGGTCGGGTCCTCGGCTTGCATCTTGTCGAAGGACGCGCGCGCGAGGCGGTAGACGACGGTCGGCGCCTCGGCCACGACATTGGCGGTTCGCGGCACGCCGCGAAAGAAGCCCATCTCGCCCACGACCGTATGTCCCATCATGCGGCGCAGCCTGATGGGCCGCCCATGCTCGTCGTCGATGGTGATGGCCACGCAGCCCGACGCCTGGAGCACCACGGAGTCGGACGGTTCGCCCTGGCGGAAGATGACCTCGCCGCCCTCAAGCTCGTGGCGTTCCATATAGATCGAGATGCGGTCGAAACCGACCTGACCGCCGAATTCGGCCTGCAACCAGCTTTCGAAGGTGTGGATCGAGGCGTCGCCGACCTCATGGTACATGAGAAGCATATCCTCGCACCATTCGACAGCCTCGTTGCGGCTGGCGAAGGCTTGATGCGGCCTCGTGCTGCCGAAGAAGCCCGCCCTTTTAAAGGCGGTCTTCATGATGTCGCTCAGGCCGGAGAAGCCGAGCGTGACGCCGTGCTCCTCGCAATAATTGCGCAGCTTGACGAGGCTGAGGACCGCCGAGGTGTCGAGGCCCGGTACTGAACCGAAATCGAGCACGACATAGCCGACGGGCTTGTCGTGCTGAGATTGAATGACCCGCTTGATGCGTTCGTATAGGCCGTTCGATGAGCCGAAAAAGATGAAGCCTGACAACCAGAACACATGCAGGCGCTTGCCCTCCTCGCGCAGGAGCCGCGTCTGTTCCGGCGAGCGCTCGACATTGGAGGAGAACTCACCGCGCGTGAGATGGCGGCGGACGACGCCGATGCGGCTATAGCTCAACGCAAACATCAGGCATGCGCCGATCACGCCGACCACCACGCCCATAAAGTAACCGAAATTGATGATGACGAGCGTCATCAGCGCCGTGAGCACCCATTCCATCCAGGAGCTCTGCGCCGGCGCCTCCCACAGCTCGAAAAGGATCATAACGCCGAGATAAACGAGCATACCGCCAAGAATCGCCTTCGGCACGACGCTGCCGACATCGGCGCCCGAGAAAAGGATCAGGGCGCAGACAATGCCGACGATCGCGCCTGCCCAGCGTGTGGTGGCGCCGGACTCGTCGAGCAGCAAACTACCGTTCATCGAGAGCGAGCCGCCAAAGCCGCCCATCACGGACGCCAGAAGATTGGCAAGACCGTTGGAGCGAAACTCCTGGTCGAGATCCCCGGCTTTCTGGCGCGCAACCTCGAGACTGGAGACATCGAGGAGCAGCGCGATCGCCATCACGCCGCAAAAGGAGCCGATCTCCGCGCTGCTTTGCGCAATCACGCCCCAATCGACATGTTCCCCCAGCATGGCCGTGATCGGCCACCACAGACTGAGATCGCCAAGGCTCGGCAGGAACCAGGCGCCGCGCACGGCTTCGTCGTTGACGATGCCGAACAGGCTGAGATCGAGAGCGAGCAAGAAGGCGAAGAACGCAAGCGGCAATGCGAGATAGCTCGGGACCCATCGCCCCAAGACCGGGATCGCGATGGCAAACAGCGCCCCGATGACGATCTGCGGTGCGTAAAGGGCGGAGTAGAGGATTTCCCAGCTCGACGGCGACAGCGTCAGGTTGGTCTGGGTCACGACCTCGACGCCGCCGCTGATGAGCAGGAGGCCCGAGGCGGCAAGGAAGCCGCCGATCACGGGATAGGGAATGAAGCGCAGCCATTGGCCGAGCTTCAGCGCGCCAACGCCGTAAAGCAAAACGCCCGTGAGCAGCGTGCTCACCGAAAGGGCAACGAGAATATTGACGATGATCTGAGCGTTGCTGGCGCCCTTGGCGGCAAGCGCGGCGGCAATCGACGACGCCAGCACGCTCATCACCGCCACCGCCGGCGAATCCGGGCCGCCGATGACGGGCGAGAAGGTCGAGGTCAGCGCGATGACCACGCACGTGACCACGGTGCCCATGATGAGACCCGCAAGCCCGAGCGCAAAGCCGCCGGCGAGATCTCCGGTGAAGATGAGCGCGGCGAACGACACGCAATAGGCGATCTGCACGACAGCCGAGATCGTGCCCGCGATCGCGTCGCGGCCAAGCGTCGCCGCGTCGATCTGGGGCGGGCGCTTCAGCATCGAATTCGTAAAGGATGACAAGGTCGTTGTACGGGAGCTTGAGGGTTAGGGTGCGGCGATCATCGCCGCGGCCCCGCACAATGCAAGGCAAAAATGGCGGAACGGTGCGCCGCACCTTCGCGCTCACACCGGCCTGCTCGCTCCGTCAGGCCCAGCGGTCAGCGGTTCGGAAAGTGACCGTTCTGGGCTCTAGACCGGCAAATGCGCGAGATGCCGGTCGCGGCCGGCAGGCGCCTTCGGCTCCCAATTCGCGATGTCGAGCCGATCGTCGACGCTCCAGCGCCCGACTTGCCCGGGCACACGGCAGGCCGTTGCCAGCACGGTATTGAAGGCCTTGCGCGGAACGAGCGTGAAGCCGAGCTGGCTCAAACGTCCGGTCATGCGCTTGCCGTCATTGAGCACAAAGCCCCAGTGCTGGAGGTGGCGGCTGAGCGTGATGAAGCCGATCTTGGACGCGTCGCGCTCGCGGGAGAACATGGATTCGGTGAAGAACACTTTGCCGACGGCGAGGCCGTAAAGCCCGCCGGCGAGCGTGCCGGAGCGATCCCAGACCTCGACGGAATGCGCGTAGCCCGCCTCGTGCAGCGCGGTGAAGTGCTCGATGATGTCCGGCGTGATCCAAGTGAGATGCGGACGTCCCGGACGCGGCGCGGCGCACGCATCGATGACGCCCGCGAAATAAGAATCGAACGTCACGTCGAACTGCTTGATGCGGATCAGCCGTCGCGTGGTCTTGGAGATGTAGACGTTCTCCGGAAACGACACCATCCGCTCCTTCGGCGCCCACCATTTCTGCGGCCCGATATGGGAGAACGGGAAGAGGCCCTTGGCGTAGGCGAGGAGGAGCGTAGGCACGCTCATATCGCTGCAAATGCCGACCAGACCGTCCGGGTAATTGAGAGCCTTGTCCGGATCCGGCAACGCCCCGCGCTTCGGCCCGAATCCGGCGAAATGGCGCGCGACCAGCGCGAGCGTCGCGGGAACGCCGTAAAGCCGCGGCGGCCGCAAGCTCCAGGCGACGCCGAGCAAAACCTGAGACGCGATGCGAGCGGCGCCGTCGCCTTGACGACCTGCGATTGCAGACGCGGCAGCGCCAGGCGCCGCGAGATCTGTGCAATCATCTCCAGTCGTTCCTTTCGTTTAGCCGGTCGCTCGGACGGGCGTCTCGTCGAGCTGCTTCGGATTCCAATCCGCCACGACTTTGTGCCCGGTCTCGACAGACCAGCGCCCCGGCCAGCCGCCCTCGCGTGCGTAACGACGCGCTCGGTCCGCTCCCGCGTCGTTTCGCGAAACAAGGCCGTGCGCCTGTCGCTCGTGCCGCGCGGAGCGGTTTGCGCGCCTGCCCCGGCAGCCACGACCGCCGCGCCGGCGCCGTCCGTCA
>NZ_JBPCOU010000084.1:0-6758 GCF_050999895.1 Methyloceanibacter sp.
GGCGCGCGCCGCGCCTTCACCGATATCTTCATCAGGCGCCCCGTCCTCGCGACGGTGTTGAGCCTGCTCATCCTGCTGCTCGGCATCCAGGCCTTTTTCTCGCTCCCGATCCGGCAATATCCGAAGCTCACCAACACCACGATCGAGATCACGACGACCTATCCCGGCGCCAACGCCGAATTGATGCAGGGCTTCATCACGATCCCGATCCAGCAGGCGGTGGCGAGCACCGAGGGCATCGATACGCTGGTCGCGTCCTCCAATCAGAATGCGAGCACGGTCACGCTGAACCTAAAGCTCGACGCCGACCCCGACCGCGCGATGACGGACGTGCTTTCCAAGCTCGCGCAGGTCAAAGGCATTCTGCCGCGCGAAGCGAACGATTCCGTCGTCACCAAGCAGACGGGCGAGGGCTATGCCCTGATGTATCTCTCCTTCAATTCGAAGGTGATGAACTCATCGCAGATTAGCGACTATATCACCCGCGTGGTACAGCCGAAGCTGCAGACCATCAATGGCGTGGCCAATGCCGAGATTCTCGGCGGCCAGGTCTTCGCTATGCGCATCTGGCTCGATCCCGACCGCATGGCGTCGCTCGGCGTGACACCACTCGACGTTCGCGCCGCTCTTGCCGCCAACAATTTCACTTCGGCGCCGGGCCAGGTGAAGGGCGACTTCGTAGAGACGAATATCGACGCCAAGACGTCGCTGAAGAGCCCGGAGGCGTTTGGCGAGCTGGTGGTCATCCACAAGGGTGACGCCCTAATCCGGCTTGCGGACGTGGCGGATATCGAGCTCGGTCCGCAGAATGCCGACTCATCCTCGGTGTTCGACGGGCTGAAGGCGGTGTTTATCGGCGTTTATTCGACACCGAGCGCGAACCCGCTCACCGTGATTACCGACGTGCGTAAGGCCGTTCCGCAGATCCAAAGTGAACTGCCGCCCGGCCTGGAAGCGGCCGTCGCCTACGACGCGACCAATTTCATCCGCGCCTCGATCTGGGAGGTGGTGAAGACCTTGGGCGAAGCGGCGCTCATTGTCATCGTGGTCATCTTCCTGTTTCTCGGCAATTTACGCTCGACGATCATTCCCATCGTTACCATTCCGCTTTCTCTTGTCGGCGTGCTCGCAATTCTGTACGGGCTTGGCTTCTCCATCAATCTCATGACGCTGCTTGCGCTCGTGCTCGCCATCGGGCTCGTGGTCGACGACGCCATCGTCGTGGTGGAGAACATCTATCGGCATATCGAGGAGGGGAAGCGGCCGTTCGAGGCGGCGATCATCGGGGCGCGTGAGATCCTGTTCCCCGTCATCGGCATGACGGTCACGCTCGCCGCCGTGTTCGCGCCGATTGCCTTCGTATCCGGGTTGACCGGTACGTTGTTCCGGGAATTTGCGCTCACGCTTGCCGGCGCCGTGATCGTGTCAGGCATCATCGCCATTACGCTCTCGCCGATGATGTGTTCGCTGCTGCTGAAGCCGCATAAAGGCGAGCAGGCCAGCGGGTTCACAGGCTGGCTCGACCGCCGCTTTGAGGGCCTCAAAAATCGCTATCAGCGCCGACTGCACCGGACGATGAACTTCCGCCCGGTGACGATCCTCGTGCTCGTGGGCGTGATTGCCGCCAGCGGCCTCATGTATATGACCACGCAGCGTGAGTTGGCGCCCGAAGAGGATCAGGGGATTCTGTTCACCCTCGTGAAGACTCCGCAATACGCCAATCTCGATTACCTCGAGGATGCCACGGCGCAGCTCAATCGGGCCTTCGCGGCCGTGCCGGAGAAAGATCACGTCTTCGCCATCAACGGCATGGGCAACGTGCATCAGGGTTTCGCCGGCTTGTTGCTGAAGCCATGGGACGAACGCGAGCGCAATCAGAAGCAGGTGTTGCAGGAGCTCCAGCCGAAGATCGCCGGCATCGCGACGGCGCAGGCGATCTCCTTCTCGCCGCCGGCCTTGCCGGGATCGACGGGCGGTCCGCCGGTGCAGTTCGTCATCACCACGACGCGGGACTTCCGCCAGCTCGCCGACGTGCTTGCCGATGTCGAGAAGTCGGCGCGCGACAGCGGCCTGTTTATCTTTTCGGATTCAGATCTGCGGTTCGAGACGCCGCAGATCGAGTTCCATATCGACAACGCGAAGGCCAACCGCCTCGGCATCACCATGGCCGATGTGGGCAACTCGCTCGCGACGCTGCTCGGTGGCAATTACATCAACCTTTTCGACCTCTATGGCCGCTCGTATCAGGTGATACCGCAAGTGCCGCGCGAGTTCCGCGCCGATGCGAGCTGGCTGACGCGCTACCAAATCCGCACCAGCTCCGGCACGCTCGTCCCGCTGTCGAATGTGGCGACCGTGTCGCAGACGGTGCAGCCGAATTCGCTGACCAATTTTCAGCAGCTTAATTCCGCGACACTCACCGCGGTGCCTTTTCCGGGGCGGACCGTGGGCGAAGCCGTCGAGTTTCTGAAGCAGAAGGCCGCCAACGATTTTCCCGAAGGGTTTTCTTACGACTTCCAGGGCGAAAGCCGGCAGTTCGTGCAGGAGGGCAATACGCTCGTCTACACGTTCATCTTTGCGCTGGTCGTGATCTTTCTCGTGCTTGCGGCGCAATATGAGAGCTTCCGCGATCCGCTCATCATCTTGATTGCGCTGCCGACCTCGATCTTTGGCGCGCTGCTGCCGCTCAACGCGGGGCTCGCGACAATCAACATCTACACCCAGATCGGGCTCGTGACGCTGATTGGGCTGATGTCGAAGCACGGCATTCTGATGGTCGACTTCGCCAACAAGCTGCAGGAAGAGCAGAACTACGGACGGCGGGAGGCGATCGAAGAGGCCGCCGCGATCCGGCTGCGTCCCATTCTCATGACCACGGCCGCGACCGTTGTCGCCATGGTGCCGCTTCTGATCGTGGGCGGCGCGGGTGCCGCGAGCCGTTTCAATATCGGTGTGGTGATTGCCGCCGGCATGACGATCGGCACGCTCTTCACCCTGTTCGTCACGCCTGCGGTCTACACCTATATCGCCAGGGATCGGCAGCGCGTGCGCGAGAATAGTGCGGGCGTGCCGGATGAGATCGCTCTCGAAGCTGCACTGCTCGGGCCCCTAGAGCCTCAGATTGAGGCCCAAGCGGGCTTGCCGGAACCGAGACAGGGGGTCGCCCCGGCCGAGGACGAGGCCGATATGGGGGCTCGTATGGCACCCAAAGCGGAAGGCTATCCTTCGCCTGAGGCTGAGGCATTCAGCTCCGCGGCGAGCGCTGCCAAGGGAGCCAAAAACCGCACCCAAAGGGCCGCAAAGCGGCCGCCGAAGCGAAGGCGCTTTCCTTCGGCGGCGGAGTAGTCCAGGCTGGCCCTACGCCGGTTTACTCTCTCCGAACAAGCCTTTAGAAAGCCCAAGCCGGAATTGGGGGCGGGGACATGTTTGCGAAGATTTTGATCGCCAACCGCGGCGAAATTGCCTGCCGCATCATCAAGAGTGCGAAGCGGCTCGGGATCGCCACCGTCGCGGTCTATTCTGATGCGGATCGCGACGCGCTGCATGTGGACATGGCCGATGAGGCGATCTGCATCGGGCCGGCGCCCGCTGCGCAGTCCTATCTAGATATGCATAAGATCATCGCCGCCGCCAAGGAAACCGGCGCCGAGGCCATTCATCCCGGCTATGGCTTCCTGTCCGAGAACGCCGGCTTTGCACGCGCGCTGGAGAAGGCCGGCATCATCTTTATCGGTCCGAACATCCGCGCCATCGAGGCGATGGGCGACAAGATCGAGTCGAAGAAGCTTGCCGCCAAGGCGAAGGTCTCCACCGTTCCCGGCCATCTCGGCGTGATCAAGGATGGCAAGGAGGCGATCAAGGTCGCCGACGAGATCGGCTATCCCGTGATGATCAAGGCATCGGCGGGCGGCGGCGGCAAGGGCATGCGCATCGCCTATAGCCGCAAGGAAGTGGAGGACGGCTTCAACTCCTCAAAGTCGGAAGCGAAGTCGAGCTTCGGCGACGACCGCATCTTCATCGAGAAATATGTGGAGGGGCCGCGCCCTATCGAGATCCAGGTGCTCGGCGACAAGCACGGCAACGTCATCCATCTTGGCGAGCGCGAATGCTCGATTCAGCGCCGCAATCAGAAGGTGATTGAGGAGGCGCCAAGCCCGTTTCTCGACGCCAAGACGCGCGAGGCGATGGGATCGCAGGCGGTCTCGCTGTCGAAGGCCGTCGGCTACGATTCCGCCGGCACGGTCGAGTTCATCGTCGACAAGGACCGCAACTTCTATTTTTTGGAGATGAACACGAGGCTTCAAGTCGAGCATCCTGTGACCGAGCTCGTCACGGGCGTCGATCTCGTCGAGCAGATGATCAAGATCGCGGCCGGAGAAAAGCTGACGCTGAAGCAGAAGGATGTGGCGCTGAAGGGCTCCGCCATCGAGGCGCGCATCTATGCCGAGGATCCCGCACGGAACTTCCTCCCCTCGACAGGCCGGCTCGTGCGCTATCGGCCGCCGAGGGAAGGCGTCGTCGATGGCGTCACGACGCGGCTCGACACCGGCGTTGAAGAAGGCGGTGAGATCTCGGTCTATTACGACCCGATGATCGCCAAGCTCGTCACCCACGCACCGAAACGGCTGGAGGCCATCCAGCAGATGGGCCGGGCGCTCGACTCGTTTGCCATTGACGGGTTTCGCCACAACATTCCTTTCCTCGCCGTGCTCATGCGGAACAAGCGCTGGCGCGAGGGGCGGCTCACCACCAAATTCATCGCCGAGGAGTTTCCGGAAGGGTTCAAGCCGCCGGTGCCGACCGGCGAGGTGCGCGACGTCCTTATCGCCATTGCCGCCAGCATCGACCATCTCAGCAATCAGCGCCGCCGTCTCATCACCCAGCAGATGCATGGAGAGGCGGTGCGCTTCGCCGAGCTGCGCATTGTCGAGCTGGGCGGCGTGCGCGAGCGGGTCAAGGTGGAAGGCGGCCCTGGCGGGCAGACCACGGTTACGATCGCCGGCGCGGAGAACGGCGAAGCTGAGCGGCAGGTGAACCTTGCCTCCGGCTGGTGGTTCGGCAGCCCGGTGTGGGAAGGAACGATCGACGGCACGCAGGCGGCCGTGCAGGTGCGCCCGATCGTGAACGGCTTCGCGCTCGTTTATAAGGGCGTCGAGGTCGAGGCCCGCGTCTTTACCGAGCAGGAAGCCGACCTCATGGCGCTCATGCCGGTGAAGGAAGCGGCCGACACTTCGAAATATCTGCTCTGTCCCATGCCTGGTCTTGTCATGTCGCTCAATGTCAGCGAGGGCGACGAGGTGGCCGCGGGCGATGCGCTCTGTGTCGTCGAGGCCATGAAAATGGAGAATGTGCTGAAGGCCGAGCGCGACGGAAAGGTGAAGAAGATCGTCGCCAAGCCCGGCGACAGTCTCAATGTCGATGCGGTGATCCTCGAATTTGCCTGAGGAGCCCCTTGCGAACGGGCATGGCAAGCGAACGAGAGCAAGAGCGCCGGACAGTGACGGTGCGTATCGAAGGCCGCGTGCAGGGCGTGTTTTTCCGTGCCTGGACCGAGCAGACCGCGCGTTCGCTCGGCCTTGACGGCTGGGTACGGAATCGCCGTGACGGCTCTGTCGAGGCTGCCTTCTCCGGTCCTCCGAATGTCGTGGCGGCGATGCTGACACGCTGCGCCGACGGTCCGCCGGAGGCCAAGGTCGATGAGGTCGTGGTCACCGAAGAGGGCGGTGCCATGGCTCACGGATTCAGGGTGCTTCCGACGCATTAAGAGTCGTCGCGCGCGAACACTTCGTCGAATGCTGCGCGTAGCGCGGCATCCACCTGATCCGTCTCGGTCGTGCCGCCAAGGGCGGCGAGGCTCGTCACCGGTGTGTTCAGCCCGCAAGGGACGATGCCGGAGAAGTGCTCCAAGTCTGGATCGACGTTGAGGCTGACGCCGTGAAACGTCACCCAGCGGCGCACGCGGATGCCGACGCTGGCGATCTTGGCATCGTCGACAAAGACGCCGATCTGATCGTCATGCCGTTCGCCTGCGACGCCGAGCTGGGCGAGCGCCGCGATCAGCCAGTCTTGAAGCGAGGAGACGAAGGCGCGCACGTCGCGGCCGCGTTTGTTGAGATCGAGCATGACATAGGCCACGCGCTGTCCGGGGCCGTGATAGGTGAAGCGGCCGCCGCGCCCGCTGCGATAGACAGGAAAGCGGTGAGGGTCGAGGAGCTCGGCCGGATCGGCGCTGGTGCCGCCTGTATAGAGGGATGGGTGCCCGAGCAGCCAAACGCGTTCGGGTGCTCTGCCTACTGTCATCGCCTCGACGTGGGCCTGCATCGCTTGCAGCGCCGCTTCGTAAGGAATGGCCTCGATATCGACCCTCCAGTCGACCTCACTGAGCCGGGGGAGAGGGACGGGGGGCTTGCGGCCATTGTTCAGCATGGGCACACGGGACCTATCCTAGGCCAACCTTGCACCACAGGGATAGGTTTGCTAAGGGCAGCAGGCCCCCGCTCGCGCTTGCCGGTGGGATCTCCTATAGCCACATCCGAGGCTCGGACGCCCCGGATTTCCTTGCGGTCGTGGCGGAAATGGTAGACGCGCAGCGTTGAGGTCGCTGTGAGCTTAGCTCGTGGAGGTTCGATTCCTCTCGACCGCACCACTTTCCTAAACCTGTCGCACAAGGCGTTTCGCCTTCCGCGGCGGGAGCCTTTTTGGGCTGGAATTTCTGTTCCAACCAGCGTTTAGTTCTCTTATGTCGTGCCTGTGTTTGC
>NZ_JBPCOU010000107.1:0-11268 GCF_050999895.1 Methyloceanibacter sp.
CCGCAACGCGATGCACGCTACCAGAGCCGCTGTCGAGGAGGGCATTCTGCCGGGCGGCGGTGTCGCCTTGTTGCGTGCCAGTCGGGCGCTGGCAAGACTTAACACCGACAACGACGACCAGAAGGCGGGCATCGAGATCCTGAGGAAGGCAATAGCTTGGCCGGCCCGGCAGATCGCAATCAATGCCGGACTGGACGGCTCTGTCGTCGTTGCCAAGATCCTGGAAAAGGAAGACAACGCCTATGGCTACGACGCCCAAGCGGGCGAGTACGGGAATCTCCTGTCGAAGGGCATCATCGACCCCGCCAAGGTGGTGCGCGCGGCGCTCCAGAGCGCGGCCTCGGTGGCGGGCCTTCTCATCACCACCGAAGCCATGGTGGCCGAAGTACCGGGCCCGCCGCCACCAGAGCTTCCCGGTCATGACCACGACCATCATCACGATATGGATTTCGACTAGACACGGGTTTCCGGCGGTGCCCGTCCGCGCAAACCGCCGCAACTACTCAGTCTTGTTCGCCATAGACGGTGCGCGTGATCGGCTGCCTCGCGTCGAAAAGGCAGAGATTGCCCGAAGCTTCGCCTCACCACGACGATGGCCGGATGCACGTCGAAGAAGGGCAGCGTCGCGGCGCCCGACTTGAGCTCGATGGCGTTGGAGCGACGTGATGACACCACACAGTGGTACTACTCCCAGCCTCGGGGGTTGATCGCCTCGCCCTCGGTGCCGAGCAGCTTGTCGTCCTGATTGAAGAACTGCGACCAAAACAGGCTCCAGCGTAGGGACTGAAGAGTTCCGATGCTTCATCACGACGGGGGAGTAAGTCTGAATGACGAGGCACCAAATCCGCTTCTCGAAACTGGTCCGGGCCGCGAGCAACGACCGAAGCCGTGCAGACGTCGCCTTACGACTTCCGTGTACCCCAGCAGAATGGTATCCTTAGCGCCGATCCCGGTCATCCGAGGAATGTCGGGATAAAGTGGCCGAGCGGCGAATGTTCTAGGGGGAAAAGTTGGGCATGGATTACGAGTCCCGTTTCCGTCAGCATCTTGACGCGCTGCACGCGGAGGGCCGCTATCGGGTTTTCGCCGACCTGAAGCGCCGCTGCGGCGCCTATCCGACCGCCGACCACTTTACCGACGAGGGCACCCGCGACGTGACGGTGTGGTGCTCCAACGACTATCTCGGCATGAGCCAGCACCCGAAGGTGCGCGCCGCCATGCATGAGGCGATCGACGAGGTAGGCGCCGGCTCCGGCGGCACCCGCAACATCTCCGGCACCACCCATTACCATGTCGAGCTCGAGGCCGAGTTGGCCGACCTCCATGGCAAGGAGGCCGCGCTTCTATTCACGAGCGCCTATATCGCCAACGACGCCACGCTCTCCACGCTGGTCCGGTTGATCCCGGGCCTGGTGATCTTCTCCGACGCCAAGAACCACGCCTCGATGATCGAGGGCATCCGCCATGGCGGCGGTGAGAAGCGCATCTTCCGCAACAACGACATCGGCCATCTCGAGGATCTGCTCAAGAAAGTGCCCCTGGAGACGCCCAAGATCATCGCTTTCGAGAGCGTCTACTCCATGGACGGGAATATCGCCCCGATCGCCGCTATCTGCGACCTCGCCGAGAAATACGATGCGCTCACTTATCTCGACGAGGTCCATGCCGTCGGCCTTTACGGGCCGCGCGGCGGCGGCATCGCCGAACGCGAAGGCGTCATGCATCGCGTCGACATCATCAACGGCACGCTGGCCAAGGGCTTCGGCGTGATGGGCGGCTATATCGCCGCGAGAGCCGCCTGCTGCGACGCCATCCGCTCTTATGCGCCTGGCTTCATCTTCACCACTTCGCTGGCGCCGGCCATCGCCGCCGGCGCGCTCGCCTCGATCCGGCATCTGAAGCGGAGCGAGATCGAGCGCGCGCGACTGAAGGAGCGGGTCAAGACGGTGAAGCGGCTGATGGCGGAGGCCAAGCTTCCTGTGATGGAGAATCCGAGCCACATCGTGCCGGTGATGGTCGGAGATCCCGTGCACTGCAAGGCGGTGACCGACACGCTGCTCACCCATTACAGGATTTACGTGCAACCGATCAACTATCCGACCGTGAAGCGCGGCACCGAGCGTATGCGCTTTACCCCCTCCCCGGTGCATACTGATGCCGAGATTGCGGCGCTGATAGCCGCCCTGGAGGAGCTGTGGGCCGCCTGCCCTGTCGGTAAAGGCGAGTATGTGAGGCTCGCCGCCGAGTAGCGGCCTCTCACCTCAGACTTTTTCCCCATCCCCGTGTGCCATCTCTCCAATTAGGAGGGGGATAGCTGGCGGCACGTCAACGCCGCTCTGGCGAAGGTCCGAGCTTGCCAATGCCACTCCACAGAGGCAATCTCACCCCAAAGGTTATCGGGTGCATGTCTCTGCCCCCTGATAACTCAACTGGGCCTCTTTTGTGCAACTCGTAACGCAACAGTCCGACGGTCACGACCGTCACCAGGAGGAGACCCCCGCCCAAGACGCGGAAGGGGAGGGAGAACGGCCCGCCTCGCTTCGCCCGCTCCTGGCGCTCTCGCCTTATCTCCTGCGCCACAGGGGCATGCTCGCCGCCGCGCTTGTCGCGCTGATCGTCTCGGCCGCGGCCACGCTTGCCGTGCCGCTCGCCGTGAGGCGCATGATCGATCTCGGCTTCGCCGACATCGAGCCCGATCTCATCGACAAATATTTCGCCACACTCGCCGGCATCGGCGTCATCCTCGCGCTGGCGAGCGCCGCGCGCTTCTACACGGTGAACTGGCTTGGCGAGCGGGTGGTCGCCGACATCCGCACCGACGTGTTCAAGCATCTGATGGGCTTGAGCCCCGCCTTCTACGAGGTGTCGCATTCGGGCGAGGTGATGTCGCGGCTCACAGCCGACACGACCCAGGTCAAGACGGCGGCAAGCACAGCGATCTCGCAGACGCTGCGCAATGTCCTGCTTCTGGTGGGCGCCACCGTCATGATGGTGGTGACGAGCCCCAAGCTATCGCTCGCCGTGCTTATCGCCATTCCCGTCATCATGCTGCCGCTCGTCGCTTATGGCCGCTCCGTCAGGGGCCTCTCCCGTCAGGCGCAGGACACGCTCGCGCATGCCTCAGCCTATGCCAGCGAGAGCCTTGCCCAGGTGAGGGTGCTGCAAGCCTTCACCCATGAAGGGGCTACGGCAAGGCACTTCGGCAAAGCGGTCGAGCGCTCGTTCCTGGCGGCCAATGCGCGGGCGAAGGCGCGCGCTGGGCTCACCGCCATCGCTATTCTGCTCATTTTTGCGAGCGTCGTGGGCGTGTTGTGGTATGGCGCCCAGGATGTGCTGTCCGGGGGCATGACCGGCGGCACACTGTCCCAGTTCGTCCTCTATGCCGTCCTTGCCGCCAGTGCTGTCGGCGGCCTTAGCGAAGTGTGGGGCGAAGTGGCCCAATGCATGGGCGCGGCCGAGCGCTTGAGCGAGTTGCTTCAGGTCCAGTCCAAGATCAAGTCCCCCCGTCATCCGAAGGCGCTGCCGGTGCCGCCGCGCGGAGAGATCGCCTTTCACGACGTCTCCTTCTCCTATCCGTTGAGGCCGGGGACACGCGCGCTCGATCGCGTGCGCTTTCATGTAACGCCGGGAGAGCGGGTCGCGTTGGTCGGGCCTTCGGGTGCGGGCAAGACCACGATCTTCGCGCTTCTGCTGCGCTTCTACGATCCTAGCTTAGGCAAGGTCGAGGTCGACGGCATTCCCGTGAACGAGGTCGCGTTGGCCGAACTTCGCGCCCGCTTCGCGCTCGTGCCGCAAGAGACGGCGCTGTTCGCCGACACGGTCGCCGCCAATATCGCCTATGGCGCGGAGCAGGCGAACCAGAGCGAGATCGAGGCTGCCGCCAAGGGCGCCTTCGCTCACGACTTTATCATGGCGTTGCCGCAGGGCTACGACACCATGCTCGGGGAGGGCGGCGTGACGCTCTCGGCCGGGCAGCGCCAGAGGATCGCCATCGCGCGCGCGGTGTTGCGCAATGCGCCCATCCTGCTGCTCGACGAGGCGACCAGCGCGCTCGATGCGGAGAGCGAGACCTTGGTGCAGAAGGCGCTCGACAAGATCTTGGAAGCCCGCACCACGCTTGTGATCGCGCACCGCCTGGCCACGGTGATGCGGGCCGACCGCATCCTCGTGTTTGATCGCGGGCGCCTCGTCGAGGAAGGCACGCATCAGAGCCTCATGGGCCGGGGCGGCGTCTATAAGCGACTGGCCGAGCTGCAATTTGCCCCGATGCCGCAGAGTGAACCCCCTCTGCATTTTCCTCATGGTGACGAGGCGCTGGAGCGCGCCAACTGAAGTAGGGCCGAGAGGCTGTAACGCGGCAGCATAGTCATTTTCCTGCCGGAACGGCCGCCGCCTTCGCTTGCGCGCGCTTCGGAGCGCCGACCCGCAAGCGCCGATCGGACAGCGACACCGCCCCGCCGAAGAACATCACCAGCGCGCCGATCCAGATGAGCCGGACCATCGGGTTGAAAAAGACCCTGACGCTGTAGGCGCCGTCTTTCAACTCATCGCCGAGCACCACATAGAGATCGCCCCGCCAGCTATTGTGGATGCCGGCCTCCGTGGTCGAGTTCTTCTCCACGATGAACGCGCGCTTCGACGGGGTGAGCTCAGTGACGGGATTTCCGCCGCGCGTCACCGCGAATGTCCCGACCCGCTCCTGATAGTTGGGGCCTTGGCGCGGCGCCACGCCTTGCAACACGAGCCGGTAGCCGGCGATATCGACCGAGCCGCCGGGCGCGAGCGCCTCGATGCGCTCGGACCGCCACGCCGTGGTGGCGACGAGGCCGATCACCATGAGGCCGACGCCCGCATGCGCCATGGCCCCGCCGAACGCGGCGCGCGGCAGGTTGCGCAAGCGCCGCAAGGCTTCCGAGCCCGAGACATCGAACAGCTTCACCCGGGATGCGAGGTCCGTCGCCGCGCCCATGAGGAGCCAAATGCCGAGCCCGATGCCGAGCGGCGCAAGCCAAGGTCCCTTCTGGTTGAACGCGAGCACGAGAATCATCACGGTTAGTGCGACGATCGCCGCCACCATCAGGCGCTGCGCCGCCGCCAAGAGATCGCCCCGCTTCCAGGCGAGCAGCGGCCCGAACGGCACGGCGATCAGGAGCGGCACGATCAGCGGCACGAAGGTGAGATTGAAGAACGGCGCGCCCACCGAGATCTTCTCGCCCGTGATCGCTTCGAGCGCGAGCGGGTAGAGCGTGCCGACGAACACGGCCGCGCAGGCCACCGCCAGCAGAAGATTGTTGAAGACGAGCGCCCCCTCGCGGCTGATGGGCGCGAACAGCCCGCCTTGCGACAAGAGCGGTGCGCGCCAGGCGAACAGCACGAACGCGCCGCCGATGAACACGCCCATGATGGCGAGGATGAACACGCCGCGCGCCGGATCGACCGCGAACGCATGGACCGAGGTGAGCACGCCGGAGCGCACGAGGAACGTCCCCATGAGACTCAAGGAGAAGGTGATGATGGCGAGCAGGATGGTCCAGACCTTCAGCGCGTCGCGCTTCTCCATCACGAGCGCCGAATGGAGCAGCGCCGTGCCGGCAAGCCAGGGCATGAAGGAGGCATTCTCTACAGGGTCCCAGAACCAGAACCCACCCCAGCCGAGCTCGTAATAGGCCCACCACGATCCCATGGCGATGCCGAGCGTGAGGCACATCCAGGCGGCGAGCGTCCACGGCCGGACCCAACGCGCCCAAGCCGCGTCGATGTGCCCGTCGATCAGCGCGGCGACCGCGAACGAGAACGCCATCGAGAACCCGACATAGCCCGCGTAGAGGAAGGGTGGATGGAAGGCGAGCGCGGGGTCCTGAAGCACGGGGTTGAGACCCTGCCCGTCGAACGGGGCCGGATCGAGCCGCACGAACGGATTCGACGTGATGACGATGAAGAGCAGAAAGGCGACGGCAATCGAGCCCTGCACCGCGAGCACATTGGCCTGGAGCTGGCGCGGCAGATTGGTGCCGAACGTCGCAACCGCCGCGCCGAACAGCGCGAGGATCAGCACCCACAGTACCATGGAGCCCTCGTGGTTCCCCCATACACCCGAGATCTTGTAGAGGAGCGGCTTGGCCGAGTGCGAGTTCTGCCAAACATTTAGGATCGAGAAGTCCGAGGTGACGTAGGCGATCGTCAGCGCGATGAAGGCGATCGCGATCAAAATGAATTGCATTTGCGCGGCGGGAGCGGCGACGGCGGCAAGCTGCGGATCGCGCAGGCGCGCGCCGATGAGCGGCAGCACCGTTTGCACGATGGCGACGCCCAGCGCCAGGATCAACGCGTAGTGACCGGTCTCTGCAATCATCTCCCGCTCCGATCGCCCTTTTTCAGTTCGTCTTGCCTTGAGACATAGACCCGTCCGCCTCAGCACCTTCGCGCCACATACCTTGCGCTTTCAGCTTCTTGGCCACCTCCGGCGGCATGTAGCCGCTTATGGCCAAACCCAGCGGACCCCGCGAGCATTGGAACTCTGAGCTTCGGGGCCGACGGCCGATCTTACTTGACTCTTTCGGGCGCTCACAACTCCGCATTGGAAGTCGTTCCTCTCTCGCACGATCCGGTCCTCGTCGTCTTCGTCGAGTTTCTTCACAAACATTGTCTGCCTTCCTATCTTGCTTACAAAACCATCGACCCAGCCACTCGTATAATCGAAGCCAGGCTTGGCGGCCTTCGTGAACTACTGCGCTGGCAAGGCCGTCACGCCAGACGAGGTGGACGACACCGTAGTCCACCAGTTCCATGTCTGGCTTGAGGAGAGTACCCTGTATCCCCGACCCAAGGACATGGTGCGGCGCACGCCATGTCTATGGAACGAGGCGTCGGAGCGGATCGGGTGCTGGCCCAAAGCCGAGCTCACGATCATCTCCTTCAAGGCTCCGCAAAGGCGGCTCCGTTGGGTCGCTTTCACCGAGAGCTTTCGGGCCGACGCCGAGCAGTCCGGTCGTCAGCCGAACGCGTTTGCCACCGGGCTCGCGCAGACGCTGCTTCAGGTCGCCCGCCATCACCTCCCCCTCGCCGATGATGCCTTCTCGCAGCTGAAGCGGATCGCCGCAAAACTGCCCCCTATTCCGCTCGAACTCACGCCCAAGAACAAGGCCTCCTGCGTAAGTTCGAGTCAGACGAGATGAAGGCAAGGCTCCACTTTTTGCCGGACGCGTTACAGGACGAGGTGATGAGGGCGTTAGAGAAAGGCCGCCTCCTCTTCGTCGACGCGCAGATGGCGGTCGCCATCGACGTCCAGCTTGCCGTCGGACTGAGGCCGCAAAATCTGAGCGCCTTGAACTGGCAGCGTCACTTCCTCGAAGTCGATGGACCGAGAGGGCGCCTCTTGTTGATCATCCCTGCGGCCGAGATGAAGTCAGGTAAGGACGAATTCTCCGCCGAGATTCCGAGCGACGTGGCACGGCGCCTCCGCTGGTATCGACGAACAATCCTGACCCGCCTCGGCGCCGATCCCAATGGCGATCTGTTCGTCACCGCAAAACGTATTAGAAAGAATCAACGCACCCTCACTAGTCAAATACTCAAGATCATTAAGCGACGCCTCGGGGTCCATATGACCGCACATCAGTTCCGCCATGTCCTCGGCAACTCGTATCTCGACGCAAACCCGAACGACACGGAGACCGCGCGCCTCTTGTTGGACATGCCTGGACCAAGACCACCCGCATCTATGTGGGCTCCTCGAGCCGGCGTGCCAGTCGTGCCTACAATGAGTTCCTCTTCGAACAGAGGGAGGGACTGAAGCTCAGGCGCAAGCGCCAACTCCGGCGCAAGCCCAAGCTCATCAAACAAGTCAAACAAAGCATCAAAGATGATCGCGGTGAGCCCCCATGCGCCGATTGAAGCACCTTCCCCCGAAGGATTGGCCGGCGGCGGACACGGCAGCCTTCACCAAGGCTTACGCGCCGGGCGACGTCTTCGACGAGACGAACGGGCCTGGAGCCCACCATTCCGAAGGCTGGCGCAGAATGGTTCGTACCAGCTACAGGCGCTGGCTAGGGTTTTTGAGCGAGCGCTATCCAGCCGATCTTCTGCGAGATCCGGCCGAGC
Organism: Methyloceanibacter sp.; assembly: GCF_050999895.1. Classification (GTDB taxonomy): domain Bacteria; phylum Pseudomonadota; class Alphaproteobacteria; order Rhizobiales; family Methyloligellaceae; genus Methyloceanibacter. Next base: position 8,101 of record NZ_JBPCOU010000107.1, read on the forward strand.
GCATCACGCCCGAGCGCGTGCGCGCCTTCGTCGATCAGCTCTCCAGGGAGGTGCGGCCGTCCACGATCGCCATAGAAATCGCCAACCTCTATGCTGCGGTACGGCTGATCGACCCTAAAGCTGATTGGCGCTGGCTGGCGTCTATCAAGTGTCGGCTTGCCGCTCGCGCCACGCCCAAAAATCGCCTCGACCGATTGGTGCCAGCCTGGCAGACGCTCGACCTCGGGCTCAAGCTCATGGAGGAAGCGCGCCGGCTGCCGAACACCAGCGGCAAGGAGCGAGACCGACAGTATCGCGACGGCCTGATCCTGATCCTGCTCAGCCTCTGGACCATTCGCCGCCGCAGTTTCGCAGCTCTCACCGCCACGCGCCACCTCGAATTCGGCCCCGGTGAAGTGAACCTTCTCCTCTACCCGGAGGACACCAAATCCAAGCGGGAGGAGAGCTTCCGCGTTCCCGACGCGATCGTCCCCTATCTCCTGCATTATCTGAAGGTCGTCCGTCCTCGCCTCCTCGGCGGCAAGGCGCATGACGGGCTCTGGGCCTCCTGCAAAGGCTGCCCGCTGACGGCGTGCCGGATCTACGACATCGTCCGCGCCCGCATCAAAGCCGCTTTCGGCAAGGACATGGGCCTGCACGATTTCCGCCGCGCCGCCGCGACCTTCCTAGCCATTGAGGCGCCCGACCAATTCGGCCTCATTCCAGGCATTCTGCAGCACACCTCACTCGAGGTGGGCGAAAAACACTACAATCTCGCCCAATCGGTCGAGGCAAGCCGACGATATGGGGCGCACCTCGCCAAGCTTCGAGCCACGCTCAAGCCGATCAAGAAGAAGGACTGATCCATGCGCGCCGTCATCTATGCCAGGTACAGCACCGAGCTGCAGAGTGCATCGAGCATCGACGACCAGGTCCGCCTCTGCCGTGAACGCATCGAGGGTGAGAACGGCAAAGTTGTTGAGATCTACGCGGACTATGCCATCAGCGGCTGCAGCCTACGTAACCGCCCCGCGCATGAACGCGCTGCTTATTGATGCGAAAAGCGGCAGGTTTGACGCCGTCATCGCCGAGGCGCTTGATCGTATCAGTCGCGATCAGGAAGACATAGCCGCGATCTACAAACTGCTACATCATGCCGACGTGAAACTTTTTACCCTTGCTGAAGGCGAAATCAGCGAACTTCATGTCGGCCTCAAGGGCACGATGAATGCTCTCTTCCTGAAGGACCTAGCCCAGAAAACGCGACGAGGTCAGCGGGGGCGAGTTGAGGCAGGCAAGATCCCTGGCGGCAATAGCTACGGCTATCAAATCATCCGCAAGCTTCAAGACGATGGTTCGTATCCACTGGGGAACGTGAAATCGATCCAGTGGAAGCCGAGATCATTCAGCGCATTTTCAAGGAGTACGCCGATGGCATGTCACCCCGGCAAATCGCAGCCCGGCTCAACCGTGAAGGAGTGTTGAGCCCGCGCGGAGCCCAATGGAACGCCTCGACGATCAACGGAAACCGGCTCAGGCGGAACGGCATACTCAACAACGAGCTGTATGCTGGGCGTATCATCTATAACCGTCAACGGTTCGTGAAAGACCCAGATACCGGAAAGCGCATCGCGCGCCGTAACTCTGAACGTGAATGGGTCACGAAACAGGTCGCAGCTCTGCGCATCATCGACGATGACCTGTGGCAAAGAGTTCAAGACATTAAGCGCCGTTACTCCTCGCGCTGGGGAAATAAGCGGCAAACGAAAAGGCGACTCCTGTCTGGGTTGCTCAGATGCGGTCGGTGCGGTGGCGGTATGACGACCAGCAGAGGGAACCGCTATTACTGCTCGGCACGCCGAGAGAAGGGTACGTGCGATGCTGGCCGTGGCATTAGCGTCGATGAACTGGAAGCACGGGTCTTGAATGCGCTCCGAGACATTCTCCTTGGCAGCGAAGCACTCGTCGCGGAGTTTGCTGCCGAGTTCAAAAGGGAACTGAAGCGAGTTCAGAGGACAAGTGGCGCCGCCGTTCGAAACCTCCACAAAGAGCGTCAGCAGGTGGAGCGTGGGATCAAGCGCTGCCTTGACTTCATCGTCGGAGGCGAAGATGACCCGGGCTCTGTTCGCGAACAGTTGCACCAACTAGAGGGACGCCAGCGTGAGCTCTCGATCGAGTTGGAAAGACAAACTCCAGACGCGGTCGCGATCCACCCCAACCTCCCCGATCTATACCGGAGAAAAGTCGCCAAACTGCAACAGCTCGTCAGCGACGAGGCCACGCGTCCGCAGGCGGTCGAGATTGTTCGATCGCTAGTTGAGCGGGTGGACGTTCATCCGGGCCGGGAACGCGGCAAATGTGAGCTCACAGTCGTGGGCGCATTGGCCCAGATACTGACTTACGCTCGGAAAAAGACGACCGCCGGCCAGTCTAGGCCGGACGGCGGTACGTCCTTGATGGTTGCGGGGGCCTGCAACCACCGAGAATTAACTTTGCCGCCCGTGCCAATTTGAGGTCCCGAAAACCGTTGTACGGGTAACCGTACCGTGGGTTCGACTCCCTCCCCCTCCGCCACCTTTTTGATGTAAGCCATTCAAAACAAGGCATAATTTATGAAACTACTAAAAGCAACCCGCGGTGTTGTTTTCACACCATCTCCTTAGCTCGCCGAAGCTTGCGGGCCGGTACGGTGTTCGCTGCTCAAGGTGCGCGACTTAAAGGCAGCACCGCTTTAACCAACCCCAAACGAGAAATTGTCGGTGGATCCAAGCAATTTACTGCCCTAGCAAATCTGGCGAGGCGTGGCCGTGCTCCTACCTGAAAACAGGGGTTCAATGCCCCTAGGGGGCGCCACGTTTTCAGGGTTGTACTGGCCAGCCGACAGTTTCTGTCCAATTAATGTCCAATAATGTATGCAACTAAAAGGGCTTCCCACCCCCGGGAGGCCAGGTGATATGCTCTACGTTCGGGGGCAATTCCAATCGGCAAATCGCGGCGAGCATGGCGTGGCTTCCGTGTTCGCTGGCGTGCACCTGGCTTCCCTGTTGCGTCCCAAAAAAGGTAATGGGCAAATTGTCACTTCAAGAAAGGCTGCCACTGAGTGCCGTGCTTTTCTGACCTTAACTCGGCAACAGGGGCCACGTTTCGCTCAACGACGATTACAAAAGGATAGAGATGGATCGAATTAAC
>NZ_JBPCOU010000044.1:0-23346 GCF_050999895.1 Methyloceanibacter sp.
TCGCTGTATCACGCTGGCTCAGAACCCCCGATCGAGGACGAGCAAGCGTGGAGCAGGCGTTTTCGCAAGAGGCATGCGGTCCGGTCGTTGGCGTGGTGCTTGCCGGCGGACGGTCGAGCCGCATGGGCGGCGGCGACAAATGTCTGCGGCCGCTCAGTGGAAAGCCGATCCTCGCGCACATTATCGAGCGCCTCGCGCCTCAGGTCTCAGCGCTCATCATCAATGCGAATGACGGCGAAGAACGGTTTGCCGCGTTCGGCTTACCGGTGGTCGCCGACAGCGTCGAGGGCTATGCCGGGCCACTTGCCGGCGTGCATGCCGGGCTTGCATGGACCAAGACGAATATGCCCGACGCGCGTCACATCGTGACCGTGGCTGGGGATACGCCCTTCTTTCCCCTCGATCTCGTGGAGGGTTTTCGAGCGGCGGCGAACGGGCGCGAGCACGCGCTGGCCGTGGCCCGTTCGGAGGAGGGCGTCCACCCCGTCTTTGGCCTATGGCCGGTGAGCGCCGCCGACATGCTGGCGACGGCTCTGCACGATGGCGCGCGGAAGGTCACGACCTGGCTTGCCGAACATGGCGCGGCCGAAGTTTCCTTTCCGCCGGTGACGATTGCCGGACGCGCGATCGATCCCTTCTTCAACATCAATCGTCCTGAAGATCTCGCCGAGGCCGAGGCACTGCTTGCACCGCAGCGCTAGGCCGCATCAAGCCACGTGGCTTGCAAGCTTGCCGCTGACGCGATGGGGATGTGTGAAGACCTCAAATCCGTCTTTCCGCGCGATAGCGATCAGCGTCATGCCGGCTGTGTCGGCCATGCGCACGGCAAGCGCGGTCGGCGCCGAGACGGCCGCAATGATCGGCGCCCGGATCGCGGCCGATTTCTGCACCATCTCCACGGATACGCGACTTGTCAGCACAACGAGGCCTTCTTTGGCTGTGGTGCTTTCGCGTGTGAGGGCGCCTGCAAGCTTATCCAGAGCGTTGTGCCGCCCGACATCCTCGCGGACGGCGACGAGCCCGCGCTCGGGCTCCCAGAATCCCGCAGCATGCACGGCGCGGGTTTCGCGATTGAGAATTTGCAATGGAAAGAGCGAGTCCACCGCCGTCATAATCTGATCCGGCGTGAAGACAAGGCCTTCGCCCACGCCAGGGGGCGGCCGCATCGCCTCGGTCAGGGTCTCAATGCCGCAGAGCCCGCAGCCCGTCGGCCCTGCGATCTTGCGCCGGCGGCCGAGAAACTCCGCTGCCTGCGGCCCCGTCAGCCAGATGCGAAGCTCGATGCCGACATCCTGCTCGACGACCTCGATGCCTTCGATCTCATCGGGGGAGGCGATGATGCCTTCGGTCAGGCTGAAGCCGACGGCGAAATCGCCGAGATCCTGCGGCGTCGCCATCATCACGGCATAGGAGGCCGTGTTGTAGGTGAAGGCGATTGCGGTCTCCTCGGGGATAGCACGCTCGCCCTCGACGCAGCCAGAGGCGCGCCAGCTGGAACGTGGAACGCGGAGGACGGGAGGCGGCATCGGCACTATCCAGTCAAGGGCTGCTTCGACATCCCCCTTTCTAGCGCCCTCAGTTTACCGGCGCCAACGCGCTTTCGGCGTTGTGCCTAAGGAGAGCGGAAAGGCCGGTTGGGGTCGAGACCGGGGGCACCCAATCGAGGCGCCCTAAGGCCGAGGAATCGGCCACCAGCGAGCCGAATAAAGGCTGATACGTCTCGGCCCGTCCCCGCGCACGCAAGGCGGCGGCAAGAACGGATCTCGGCACATAGAAGAGAGACGGCTTGCGTCCGAGGCCTTCACGCATCGCCGCGATCATGGCGCCAATGGTCAGGGGTTTAGGATCGGCCACGATGAGCGGCCGGCGCAGCTGCGACGGCGCCAAGAGGACCTTGTCGATCGCCTCGACAAGATTGTCGAGCGCGAGCAGGGAATGCTCGGTCTTCAGCCCCGCAAGCGGCAACGGATAGGGTGAGCGGGCGAGCTGCATCAGCCTTGCCATGTTGCCTTGCACGCCAGGCCCATAAACAAGCGCGAGGCGCAGCGCAACCCAGTCGAGGTCGGTCTCGGCAAGACCGCGCTCTGCCTCGAGCTTGGAGCGGCCATAGTCATCGGTCGGGGCGGGTTCGCGATCCTCCGTCAGCACGCTGTCCGCGGTGGGTCCGGCCTGGGCCCGAAGCGAAGAGAGAAAGACGAAGCGCTTCACCTTGGCGCGCTGCGCGGCGCGCGCAAAGGCGATGGTCGCTTCGCTATTGAAAAGGCGATAGTCGTCATCGGGCATCCCCGACATGCTCGGCGCGAGGCCTGCGGAATGGATGACCGCGTCGACCTCGGCGAGGGCCTCGGCCATGTTATGTGGTCGCGCCAGATCGCCAATGACAGCGCTCGCGCAGCCGGTCGGCAGCATGCTTGGACGCCGAAGGAGAACGCGGATGCGATAGCCACGTTTTTGCAGCTCTTGCAGGAGATATTGGCCGATAAAGCCGGTGGCGCCAGTCAAGGCGAGCAGCGGCTTGCGGCCAGAAGTCGGAATCCCCGTAGCCCGTTCCACCATGCAAGTTGCCAGAACGCCCGCCTTGGAGATGCGGGCTATTCGCATTGCGATCGACCTAGTGGACTACCGCAATTGGGCCAAAGCAAGCCCTACTGCGGCAGCGTGGTTTGCGCTCCTGCCTTGACCACCGACGGTGGATTCCATTTCCCTGTCAAGGCATCGGATTTCGGCGCATAGAGCCGCATTGTCAGCGTGAAGGGACCTTTTGGCGCAGGCAGCCAGTGATTCCAGATGGCGCAAGAGGGCTATCCCTGGCAAAGACGCCACCTCGATTTGGCGGATCTTGACCGCGGGCCGGTCTTCGGCTTTCAGATGCGTGCGCAACGGTTCACGCCTTTGGGCGTGGATTTGGTCGTCCCCGATCGGTTATTCCCTAAACCGCAAGCTGCGCTACACTGAGTGTTAAACGCGAGAATGGAGAGCATTGATGGACCTCGCTGAGCTGAACAAAGTGGCGAACGCCATGGTCGCGCCCGGCAAGGGTATTCTCGCCGCCGACGAATCCGGCGGAACGATCCAGAAGCGCTTCACTGCGATCGGCGTTGAATCCACCGACTATACCCGCCGCGATTATCGTGAGCTTCTGTTCCGTTCGGCCAAGGCCATGACCGACCATATCTCCGGCGTCATTCTCTTTGACGAGACCATCCGGCAGAAGGCGGCGGACGGCACGCCGCTCGTGAAACTGATCGAGCAAGCCGGATCGGTCCCGGGCATCAAGGTTGACAAGGGCGCGAAGCCGCTGGCGTTTTGCCCCGGCGAGACCATCACCGAGGGCCTGGACGGATTGCGCGAGCGGCTCGTCGAGTATCGCAATCTCGGCGCCAAGTTCTGCAAATGGCGGGCTGTGATCGATATCGGCCCCGGCATCCCGAGCTATGACTGCGTCCACTCAAATGCGCACGCGCTCGCGCGCTACGCAGCGCTGTGCCAGGAGGAGAATCTGGTGCCGATCGTGGAGCCCGAGGTTCTCATGGACGGCGATCACGATATGGACCGTTGCCTGGAGGTCACCGAATTCGTGCAGAAGGCGGTTTTTCAGGAGCTCTATTACGCCAAGGTCAAGCTCGAAGGCATCGTGCTTAAGCCGAACATGATCGTGCCCGGCAAGAAATGCGCAAAGCAGGTCTCCGACGCAGAGATCGCCGAGAAGACGTTGCGCGTGTTGAAGGAGTGCGTGCCGCCGGCCGTTCCCGGGATCGCGTTCCTTTCCGGCGGACAGTCGGACGTGGAGGCCACCGCACGGCTCGATGCCATGAACAAGATCGGCGGGGCGCCGTGGAAACTCAGCTTCTCCTATGGCCGGGCACTCCAGGCGGCGCCGCAAAAGGCTTGGGGCGGCAAGACCGGCAATGTCGCGGCGGCGCAAGATGCGTTCGCCCATCGGGCGAGAATGAACGGGCTCGCGAGCCTCGGACAGTGGCAGCGGGAGATGGAAAAGGCGGCCTGATTTGGCTGACATTTCAAAGCCGAATGTCGCGATCACCTATTGCCGCCTGTGCAACTGGCTGTTGCGGGCAGGGTGGATGGCGCAGGAGCTGCTCTCGACCTTCGCCGAGGAGCTGGGTTCGGTAACCCTGATCCCCGACGATACCGGCGGGGTGTTCGAGGTGCGCATCGGCGACGAGCTCATCTGGTCGCGCAGCGAAAAGGGGCGCTTTCCGGAGATCAAGGAGCTGAAACAGATCGTCAGGGACAAGATCGCCCCGGCGCGCGACCTCGGCCATATCGATCACCGGGAAAAGGCGCACAAATAAGGGGAATTGCGGGGGGAATTGTGGGGACAACGGGGATTTAGCGCACAGCGCTCAGCACTGGTAGTGCGGTCTCCGACCTCCCACATGAGGGGAAGATCGTTAGACCCGAATTCAAGGAAGACCAGAATGACCGAGCCCGTCGTCGTCACCATCCCGCATAGGCTGAGCAAGGACGAAGCCATCCGCCGCTTGCAGACGGGCTTCGGCAAGGTCCGCACCACGTTCGGCGAGAAGTTCGTCGTGCTGAAGGATGAGTGGTCGGGAGACCATCTCGATTTCCGCGCCAACCTGCTCGGCCAGACCACGACCGGCACGGTCGATGTCGCGGAGGATCATGTGCGGCTCGAGGTGCAACTGCCGTGGTTCCTGTCGCTGCTCGCCAACAAGGCGAAGGCCCTGGTGCAGCGGGAAGGCAAGCTGATGCTGGAGAAGCCGACCAAGCCGACCACGCGCGCGTAAACGAACGGCTCTCCTCGCGCGAGAGCAGCGTTGTTTCTCTTCTATTGGATGGCGACGATCTCGGCCTCGGTCGGCCCGGCCTGCACCACTTCACCGACGGGCTTGCCCATCAGCGCCTGCGCGAGCGGCGATACGTAAGAGAGCGTGCCGGCGACGGGGTCGGCCTCATCCTCGCCGACGAGACGATAGGTCTGCTCGCGGCCGTCGTGGCGCTTGATGGTGACGGTCGAGCCGAAGCGCACTTCTTTATTGTCCTCCGGCGCCTCCACCAATTGGGCGGTCGAGCGGCGCGAGGTCCAGTAACGCAGATCCCGATTGATCTTGGCGAGGCGTATGCGGTCGTCCGCGTCATGCGCCGCTGCATGATCTATGTGCAGACGCGCCAATTCCGCCTCGATCAACTCAAGGCCCGTGGGCGTCACGAGGTTATGGGAGGTGACCGGACGATCGGGAAGATCGTCGTAGATGTCCCCGCCCTCCTCCTCCTTGGTGAAGGCTTTGCTCATGAAGAACTATAGCATGTCGGGTTGTAAAATATCGGAGCTTCTGATCCCGCGATAACCGGGCCTTGTGGCCCTTGCTTAGCTGATTGCGTGGAACCGAACCCTAGGCTAATTCTGAATTGCTAAACGAATAGGCAACGCCACCAAATTGGGCAAGGCGCGCCAGGGGGAGGGGGAAACGATGATCGACGCGGGGAACACCGCTTGGCTGATCACGGCCACGGCGCTCGTTCTATTCATGACATTACCTGGACTTGCCCTGTTTTATGGAGGCCTCGTCCGCGCCGAAAACCTGCTTTCGGTGCTGATGCAGTGCTTCAGCATTGCGGCGCTCGTCTCGGTGCTGTGGCTCGTCGCCGGGTACAGCCTCGCCTTCGGCGGCGGCGGCGACTGGATCGGCACGTTGGACAAGGCGCTGCTGATCGGCGTGGCCCGCGACGCAGCCGACGCCACGACGGGCGTTCCCGAGAGCGTCTTCTTCATGTTCCAGATGACCTTCGCCATCATCACCCCGGCGCTGATCGTCGGCGCCTTTGCCGAGCGTATGCGGTTCGGGGCGGTGCTGCTTTTTTCCGCACTTTGGCTTTTTCTTGTGTATGTGCCGGTCGCGCATTGGATTTGGGGCGGCGGCTGGCTCGCGGATCTCGGCGTGCTCGATTTTGCCGGCGGCCTCGTCGTGCATCTCACCGCCGGAATCTCCGCGCTGGTGCTCGCTATTGTCATCGGCCCGCGCTTGGGCTTTCCCGACGATGTCACGCCGCCGCACGCGCCCTGGATGACGATGGCGGGCGCCTGCATGCTCTGGGTCGGATGGTTCGGCTTCAATGCCGGGAGCGCGCTCACCGCGGGCGCGAGCGCGGGCATGGCCATGACGGTCACGCATCTTTCCGCTGCCACTGCAACGCTGGTCTGGATCACCATCGAATGGTTGAAGTTCGGCAAGCCGAGCATGATCGGCGCGGTGACCGGCGCCATCGCCGGGCTCGCAACCATCACGCCCGCGTCCGGCTATGTCGGTCCCGGCGCGGCGCTGGTCCTCGGGCTCGTGGGCGGCACCGTCTGCTACGCCATGGTGGGGGTGATCAAGCGGCGTTTCCGCATTGACGACTCGCTCGACGTGTTCGCGGTGCACGGCGTGGGCGGCCTGATCGGCGTGGTGCTGACATCGGTGTTCGCAGACGCGGCTCTGGGCGGTGTCGGTTACGCAGAGGGCCAAACCATGGGCGGACAATTCCAGGTTCAGCTCATCGGGATCGCTGCTACTCTGCTATGGTCGTTGGTGGCGAGCGTCGTCATCGCCAAGGTGATTCAAACAATCGTCGGGTTGCGCGTGAACGCTGAGACGGAGGAGCAAGGGCTCGATCTCAGAATTCACGGCGAACGCGGCTACAACATGTGATGGGGCGCCATCAATGAAATACATTATTGCAATCATCCAGCCGCATCGTCTCGATGCCGTGCGCGAGGCTCTGGTCCCAATCGGGGTGCAGGGCCTGACCGTCAGCGAGGTCCGCGGCTTCGGCCGGCAGAAGGGCCAGACCGAAATCTATCGTGGCGCGGAGTACACCATTCACTACGTGCCAAAGGTGAAGATCGAAGTCGCGGTCGACGATGGCATATCAGACTCCGTGGTCGAAGCGATTGGCAACGCCGCGCGGACGGGCCGCATCGGCGACGGCAAGATTTTCGTGCTCGATCTCGAGGGCGCCATGCGCGTGCGCACCGGCGAGATGGGCGTCGAGGCGCTCTAGAGCGGTTCGATTGCTATCTTGCGCGGAGGTGCGAAAGGGGAGGCCGTCGCGGTTGGACTTTACGAATTACCAGAAGCAACTCTTCGCGCAGCCTGAAGGCGAAATCACCGTCGCCACGACGGTGCGCAATTTCGCGGGTTGGTTCTTCGACCTGCTGCGCAATTTCGTGCTCGTCGGCGGTTTGAAATATTTCGCGGTGAAGTCCGGCAGCGACGTGCTGTTCTATCTGCACGAATTCGCGCTGATCGTGATCTTTCTCTACTGCCTGTCCTATGTCGACCAGTGGTACGTCAATCTATTCGGCTTCATGGAAAATCGGAAGCTCGGCTACTGGCTCGACATCGGTTTCAACGGCGTCGTCGCGATCGCGATCTTTCTCATCATACATCGCGGCGCATCGATCATCGTCGCCGAAATCTCCCGCGCGCAGTGCTAGTCCGCGACGAGCAAGGCGACGGGCAAGCGCACAAGAGCATCCGCTACCCGAATCCGATCAGCCTCCACGCGGCACGCCTCGGCGGTCAAAACATTGAGCCAGGTGAGATCTTTCAACCCGGGCGGCACTGATACAGTGGTGTCGTCCCAAGCGTCCGGCGGAATGAGCGGTACGGCGCTGTCGGCCAGCAACGCGCGCGCCCGGACCGGCGCAATCACAATCGCAGCGTCCGCGCCGTCCTCGCGCAGGAAGGCGACAACGCGCTCGCCTTGCGCTCCGTGGACGGCAAGCGGCGTGTAGACCCCGCCGGTAAACAGCGCGGGGTTTGCGCGCCGTGCGGCAAGCGCAGCCTTGACGATGGCAAGCTTGATCGCGCCGCCTTTCCAGTCTCCCAGCAATGAACCGGCGTCCACAACTTCGCTATCCAACGCATACTTCCTCGCGTTGAAATCGACCGGCCTACGATTGTCGGGATCGACCAGGCTCAGCTCCCAAAACTCGGCGCCCTGGTACATGTCGGGGACGCCCGGCGCTGTCAGCTTGAGCAGAGTCTGGGTCAGGCTGTTTAGCGCGCCGGAAACTTGCAGCTTTGCCTGCGCGCTGGCGAAATCCTCCAGGAAGGCACGGCTTTTGCCAGCATCGAGCACGCCGCGCACGAAGTCTTCCACAGCCTGCTCATAGGATTCGTCGGGGGCAGTCCAGCTTGTGCGCAGCTTCGCCTCGCGGGTTGCCTTCTGCATGAAGGCGGCCATGCGATCGGCGAGCGCGGTCAAGACGGGGGCGTCCGTAATGTCGATCTGAAACGGCCATGCACCCGCGAGCGCCTGATAGAACATCCATTCCTCGTTCGGTCCAGGCACCGGCGTATCATCGATGTTCGTTCGCAAGACCGCATTCATCTCGTGCCAGCGGGTGACGCATTGCGCCCAGGAGCCGGGGTCTTCGCTGAAGGCGTAGAGGCGGGCGCGGGCATCCTCGCCGCGCTTAGTGTCGTGGGTCGAGGTTGCGAGGAGGCCGAGTGGCTGGTGCTCGCGGCGCGCCTGCATGTCGTCATGGAAGCGCTGGATCGAGCAGCCGAAGGCGTCGGGCGAACCGCCGACCTCGTTCAGCGCGATGAGGCGGTTATAGCGGAAGAACAGCGTATCCTCGACGGCCTTGGCCATGAGGGGGCCGGTCGTTTGCTGAAAACGGGTGGCGAAGGTCAGCGCCACGGCGCGCTGGGCCGGATCGTCGAGCTGGAGACGCCAGATGCGGGCGATAAAATCTATCGCAGCATCGTCCTCGACCTCGCGCGTGCTCTTGGCCTTGGTCTCGGCCTCGGCGATCAGCGCCTCGTCTTCGGCGCGGGGGCCTTCGACATCGACATAGGTGCGGTAGACTGGAAGCGAGGTCGCCATCTCGATGATGGCGCGGCGGAGCGTATCGCGGCCGAAATCGCGCGTGGACAGATCCGCTTGTGCGAGCCCCGATGCGAGGCCGGTCAAGACATCAAGCTCGCCGGCGAGATTGCGCACGAAGATGTGGCGCTTGGTGGCGGAAAGCTGCGCCGCATAATCGAGCGTCTCCCCGATAAAGTCGTGATAGGCGGCCGTGAGCGCGACTTCGCCCGCGGAGTCGGTGAGAAGGCCGCCGAGGGAGCGGATGAACTCGTAGCCGGTCGTGCCTTCGATCGGCCAATCGGCGCGGAGCTCCTCGGCGGAGCCAAGGATCTTCTCCACGAGCAGGAAGATATTTTTGCCGGGCGTGGCGTCGCGAAGCCTGCGGACATAGCTCAGCGGGTCGGCGAGGCCATCGACATGGTCGAGGCGGAGCCCGTCGATCGCGTCGTCCTCGATGAGCTGCACCATCAGACGGTGCGCATCCTCGAACACGCTCGGCTGCTCCATGCGCACGCCGACGAGATCCGCGACTTCGAAGAAGCGGCGATAGGTGAGGGTCTCGCGCGCGGCGCGCCAATAAGCGAGGCGCCAGGCTTGCGCTTCATGCAGGGCATGGATCGCATCGCGGTCGCCCGCGACATAAGCGATGGCGCTAGCAAGCGCCTGCTTCTGGCCGGGCTCGCGCGCGCGCTGTGCAAGCTCGGTCTTCAGCTCGGCGGACGTTTCGGGCGTGGCGACGGCGAAGCGGTTCGTCAGGTCGGCGAAAACATCGTCGGCCTTGGCAAGGATGGTCGCATAGGCCGGGGGACTGATGGGAAGCTTGAGGCCGCCGGTGGTGAGACTGATGCCGCCATCGTTGCTGTCGAAATAGAGCCCGAAGGCCCCGCGGTCGAGCGCCGCGCCATAGGGCTCGCCGAGGACCGGGATGAGCAGCTTCGGCGCCGACCAATCGATATCGAAATAATGGGAGTAGGGGCTTTGCGCGCCCCATTCGAGCACGTCGCGCCACCACGGATTTGAGGGGCTTGCGCCCATGTGATTGGGAACGAAGTCGAGAATGACGCCGATCTTCTCGGCATGGAGCGCCGCGACCATCGCGCGGAAGCCGTCCGCACCGCCAAGGTTGCGCTCGATTTGATCGTAGCTTGCGGTGTCGTAGCCGTGGGTCGATCCCGGCACGGCGCGCAGGATGGGGGAGGCGTAGAGATGGCTGATGCCGAGGCCCGCGAGATAGGGCGCGAGGCCCGCGGCTTTCGCGAAGTCCACGCCTTCGCGAAAATGCAGGCGATAGGTGGCGCGGAGCGGCCTCACGACCGCGGACGCTCGGACGCGACCGCCTCCGTCAGCGCGGCGTAAAGCTTGTGCGCCTCAAGCGCCTCGATGGTCACCGCCATCTTGCGCTGCCAGTTCGGATGCTCGCGGATCGTACCCGGCACATTCGCCTGCTCGACCTGGCCGAGCGCGTCGTCGATCTGCACGGCGAAGAGGCGGCAGGGCGTGCGCGCGAGGAAACGATGCGCGGCGACGAGCAGCGCGTCGCTCATGGTTTTGTCCTTAAGCGCCGTCTCCACACCTTCCGGAAGCAGGAGGGCCTGGGCCAGGGTCTCAAGCAACTGACGCTTGCCGCGCTTGCGGTCGAAACTGTGGTTCTCCGCGTCCGCCGTGCTGCAACGGTTCGCGCGCATGCGCCATTGAATGTCGTTCCCGATCCACCAGCCCTTCAGGGTCGGGAGGTCATGGGTTGAGGCGCAGACCAGCGCTTCGCGGCGGAAGGCATTAGGCTGGCGGAAGATGCCGGCGTCTTGCGCGAAATAGAGCACCTGGTAGCTGAGCAGGCCGGCGCGCACGATGGTGTCGGTGAAGCCGGGCGGCACCGTGCCGAGATCCTCGGCAATCACGATGCAGCGGAACACCCAGCTTTCCTCCGCGACGGACTCCAGGAGCTGGCGGAAGGGGTAGCGGAGATAGGCGCCATTGCGCGCGCCGTCGCCTTCCGGGATCCAATAGAGCCGCTGCAAGCCCATGGCGTGATCGAGGCGAATGGCCCCGGCGTGGCGCATGCCGGCACGCAGCAGCGCGCGGAACGGCTCGAAGCGCTCCTGCGCCAGGCCCGGCGAGGAGAACGGCACCAGCCCCCAGTCCTGGCCGTCGGCGCCGAAGGGATCGGGCGGGCAGCCGATGCGGGCATGGAGCGCGATGGCCGGGCCGCCATACCAGGCGCGCGAGCCGTCGGGCGAAATTCCGACGGCGATGTCGAGATAGAGCCCGATGCGCATGCCGGCGGAGGTGGCGCGGGCTTGCGCTTGCGTGAGCTGGCTGTCGGCGATCCATTGCAGCCAGGCGTGGAACTCGATGCGGCGGCGCGCGCCGCGGGCGAAGTCGCGCACGGCGAGGCTTTTGCGGTTGCGGTAGTCTTCCGGCCAACTCGTCCAGGCGACGCTGCCGCCGCGCGTGACGATCATCTCGGAGAGCGCCTCGAACAGCGCGTGATTGCTGAGATTCTCGCCTTGCTCGCGGCGATAGCGCAGAAAGGCGTCGTGCTCCTCCTTGCTCGCACGGGCTGTGAAGCGGCGGAACAGGGCCTCAAGCGCGCGGACCTTGAGGGGATGCATGGTCTCGTAATCGACGAACTCGGTCTCGCGGAGCGCGGGCAGGCTCGCGAGAAGGTCGTCGCGCTCGGGCAGATGATCGAAGCCCGGCACCTTGTCCGGCGCGATATAGAGCGGGTTGAGGAAGACGCGGCTCGATGGACTATAGGGGCTGATGCGGGTCGGGTCGGCGAGGAAGAGCGCGTGCAGCGGGCTCACGCCGATAAAGTCCGCGCCGCGGGTGGCGGCGGATTCGGCGAGGCGGGCGAGATCCTCGAAATCGCCGATGCCCCAATTGCGCTCCGAGCGGAGCCCGTAGATCTGCGCCGCGAGCCCCCAGACACGCTGATCGACGAGGAAGGAGGGCCAGAAGGCGCTTTGCGGCACCGTGACATTGGCGTCGCCTGGCGCGGTGGCCGGGGCTGCTTTAAGGCTGGCGTCGATCTCGGCCCCTGTCGATGCCTTCACGCCGAGCGCGGTCAGCACCTTGACCTTGGCCTCGGGCGGGGTGGTGACCCAGTCGCCCTTCTCGCTGACATAGCCCGGTGCGATGCCGTAGCGCTCGGCGAGCTCTTCGAGCCTATTCGTCATCGCGCGCTCCCGGTGTTTCAGCGACGCGGCGGCAGACCACCGACCACGGGGGCAGGCTGCCGGTTTCAAGCGCTCTGGCGGCGCCGTGCGGGTGCTCGGCGATGAGGGTGCCACCGCCTGCGGGAAGCGTAGCGTCCTCGGATCCGAGATTGGCGGAGACGACGAGGCTGCCCGCGGCGGTGCGCCAGCGGACGGTGAAGGCCGACCCGTCCAGCGCCTCGACGCTGCCGGCATAGCCGCCGATATGGGCGAGCTCCGGCACGATGTGCGCTCTCCGCGCGGTAAGCAGCGCCTTGATGAGGCCTGCGCGCTTTGCAGCTGCGCCGTCCGGGGCAAGGCGCGAACGGGTGAAGGTCTCAAGGCTGTTGGGGTCGGGAATGAGATTCCTTTCAAAGGCTTCCGTGAACGTCTTCACCTTGCGGAATTCCGCGCGGCGGCCTTTGCGCACGGCATCGGCAAGCTCGCCGTGAAAGTCGGTGAAGAAAAAGAATGGGCGCGTCTCACCATATTCCTCGCCCATATAAAGGAGCGGGATTTGCGGGGAGAGAAGGAGCAGCGCGAGCGCGGCCTCGACGGCTTCAGGCGGTGAGAGGGTGGTGATGCGGTCGCCGACGGCGCGGTTACCGATCTGATCGTGGTTCTGGACAAAATTGATAAAGGCCGTCGGCGGCAAATGCCCGGACGGCTCGCCGCGCTCGGTACCGTCGCGGTAGGGAGACGCCTCGCCCTGATAGGAGAAGCCGCGCGCCAGCATATTGGCGATACGCTCGACAGGCGCGTCGGCAAAGTCCTGGTAATAGCCTTCGTCCTCGCCGGTCAGAAGCGCGTGCATGGCGTGGTGCCAGTCGTCATTCCATTCCGCGGTGAAGAGAAGCGGGCGGTTGCGCTTGTCGAATTCGAGCAAGCGCGTGGAATTGTGATCGTCCTCACAGGTGAGATGGATGCGCCGGTCGGGAAAGCGGGCACGCACTTCGCGCGCCATCTCGGCGAGGATCGGTTCTTCGGTCTGATCCTCGATCTGATCGACGGCATCGAAGCGCAAGCCGTCGAAGCGGTACTCCTCGAGCCAGTAAAGAACGTTGTGCAGGAAGAAATCGCGCACCGGCTTGCGCTCGAACGCGATGGCGCTGCCCCAGGGCGTGTGGCGCTCGGGATGGAAGAAGTCCGGCGCATAGAGATGCAGATAATTCCCGTCCGGGCCGAAGTGATTGTAGACGACGTCGAGCAGCACCATGAGACCCTTGGCGTGCGCCGTGTCAACAAGGCGCTTCAAGCCTTCCGGGCCGCCATAGGCCACATGCGGTGCAAAGAGCAGCACGCCGTCATACCCCCAGCCGCGATTTCCGGAAAATTGCGCGACCGGCATGATCTCGATGGCGGTCACACCAATATCGACGAGGCGATCGAGATCGGCGGCGACGCCCTCGAAGTCGCCGCTCTGCGAGAAGGTGCCGGTATGCAGCTCGTAGATCACCGCCTCGGTCCAGGGCCGGCCCTTCCAGGTGTGCGCCTGCCAATCATAGGCGCGGGGATCGACCAGACGGCTCAAGCCATGCACATCACCGATCTGCGCGCGAGCGGCGGGATCCGGCACCACGGTGCCGTCCGCCAGCGCGAAGCCGTAGCCTGCGCCGGGCTTGACGGCGTTGGTGGTCAGCTCGAACCAGCCGCCGCCAGCGTCCGGCATCGGCAGGATCGCGCCGGTGTCGCCGACGACGAGGCCGACGCTCTTTTGCGCCGGCGCCCTGAGCCGGAAGCGGACGCCGTCTTCTAAAATCTCTGCGCCGAAGGGAAGGCGATGCGCGAAGCCGCCGGTCAAGGTTGCACCCGCTCGAAAAGCAACAGGCCGCGCGCGGGAATGGTTGTGCTTTCCGACTGCACATTTTCCGGTTCGGGCCGGATCAGCGCGTTGGCGGAATTGCAGAGAAGCCGCCACTGGAACGTCTCGTTGCCGAAGGTCGGGAATACGAAGCCGATGGGCTCCGCATCGCTGTTGAAGAGCAGCAGGAGATGGGTATCCTCCGTGGCAAGGGAGAGGCCTAGGCTCTTCGCGATCGGGTCTTCCCAATGTTCGGCGCGCTTGGGCTCGCCGTCGAACTTGAACCAGCCGACATCGGTCACCCCGGGCGCCACCGGCTCGCCGTGAATGAAACGCGCGCAGTGCAGAAGCGGAAACTCGGCCCTGAGGCCGACGACGCCGCGGGCGAATTTGAACAAAGCGCGGTCGCGTTCGCCAACATCGCGCCAGCGCATCCAGGAAATCTCGTTGTCCTGGCAAAAGGCGTTGTTGTTGCCGCCCTGCGTGCGGCCAAGTTCGTCGCCCATTTGCAGCATGGGGGTACCCTGGCTGAACAGGAGACTGGCGAAATGGGCGCGGCGCAGCCGGTCGCGAAGGTCGAGCACCGCCGGATCGTCGGTCGCGCCTTCGACGCCGCAGTTCCAACTCCTGTTGTCGTCATGTCCGTCCCGATTGTTCTCCTTGTTCGCCTCGTTGTGCTTGTCGTTGTAGGAGACGAGATCGAGCAAGGTGAAGCCGTCGTGAGCGGTGACGAAGTTCACGCTCGACCAAGGACGGCGCCCGCGGCGGTCATAGACATCGGCGGAGCCGAGCATACGGCGGCCGAGCGAGGGCAGGGTGGCCATGTCGCCCTTCCAATAGGCGCGGAGATCGTCGCGCCAGCGATCGTTCCATTCCGCCCAGCCCGGCGGAAAGGTCCCGACCTGATAGCCGTTATTCCCGATATCCCAGGGCTCGGCGATAAGCTTGACGTTTTTCAAGACCGGGTCCTGCGCGACGGAATCGAGGAAAGACGAGCTCGGGTCGAAATGGTCGCCGTCGCGCGCGAGCGTGGTGGCGAGATCGAAGCGGAAACCGTCAACGCCGCACTCCTCGACCCAATAACGCAGCGAATCCATCACGAGCTGGAGCACGCGCGGATGCGCCATGTTGAGTGAATTGCCGCAGCCGGTTGTGTCGACATAGTAACGCGCATTCTCCGCGAGCTTGTAGTAGGAGGCATTGTCGATGCCCTTGAACGAGAGCGAGGGGCCGAACTCGTTGCCTTCCGCGGTGTGGTTGTAAACGACGTCGAGAATGACCTCGAGGCCCGCGCCGTGAAGCGCGTCGACCATCGCCTTGAACTCTTCGATGCCGGCGCCCGCGGAGAGATAACGTTCGGCCGGAGCAAAATAGCCAACGTTGTTGTAGCCCCAATAGTTTCTCAAGCCCTCTTCGACGAGGTGGCGGTCGTCGACAAAGGCCTGCACAGGCAGCAGCTCGATCGCGGTGACGCCAAGCTTCAACAGATGTTCGACGATGGAGGGATGCGCGACGCCCGCAAATGTGCCGCGCAAATGCTCGGGAACGTCAGGATGCAGCGCGGTCAGGCCCTTCACATGGGCCTCGTAGATGACGGTCTCATGAAAAGGGCGGTTGGGCTTGGGCTGTTTCAGCTTCTCGCCGTTTCCCACCACAACGCATTTCGGCATGAACGGCCCACTGTCGCGCTCGTGAATAGCGAGGTCGCCGGCGCGCTTGGATACGCGATAGGCGAACAGCGAGTCGTTCCAGGTCAGAGGGCCCGCATGCAAACGCGCATAGGGATCAAGCAGGAGCTTGTGCGGGTTGAAGCGGTGGCCCGCGCGCGGATCGTACGGGCCGTACACGCGATAGCCATAAAGCTGCCCGGGGCCGATATCCGCGACATGGCCATGCCAGACCTCGTTCGTGTATTCGGGCAGCACGAAGCGCGCCGTTTCGCGCCCGTCGGGACTGTCGAAGAGGCAAAGCTCCACACGCGTGGCGTTGGCTGAGAAGAGCGCGAAATTTACCCCCTGGTCGTCAGGTGTCGCGCCCAGCGGCGAAGGCGCGCCGGGTCCGAGGCGCGTCGTCATACGTTAAGACTCCTGGTATTCGAAGATCAGCGTCGCGAGGGGAGGCAGCGTCAGGCTTATGGAATAAGGACGCTCATGCCAGCGCACTTGTTCCGCATCGACGCCGCCTTGATTGCCGACGCCGCTGCCGCCGTAAATCTCCGCATCCGTATTGAGACGCTCGCGCCAACGGCCGAGTTTTGGGACCCAAACGCGGTAATCGTAGCGGACCACAGGGGTGAAATTGCAGACGACGAGGACGGGCGGCGCGTTGTCGCAGCGGCGCAAGAAGGCGAGCACGCTGTTGTCGCCGTCATTGGCTTCGACCCATTCGAAGCCGGCGGGCTCGTTGTCCTTCTTGTAGAGCGCTGGGCTCGAGCGATAGACGGCGTTCAAGTCGCGGATGAGGCTCTGCACGCCGCGATGCTTGTCATCTTCGAGATGGAACCAGTCGAGCGCGCGGTCGTGGTTCCACTCACGGTCTTGCGCGAACTCACAGCCCATGAAGAGCAGCTTCTTGCCGGGATGTCCCCACATGAAACCGTAATAGGCGCGGAGATTCGCAAATTTCTGCCAGCGGTCCCCGGGCATCTTGGAAAGGAGCGAGCCCTTGCCATGCACCACCTCGTCATGGCTGAGCGGCAGAACGAAATTCTCCGAGAAGGCATAGATCAGCCCGAAGGTGAGTTTTTCGTGATGGTATTTGCGGTGAATGGGCTCCTTGCTGATGTAGGACAGCGTGTCGTGCATCCAGCCCATGTTCCATTTGTAGCCGAAGCCGAGGCCGCCGAGATAGGTTGGCCTGGAAACGCCGGGCCACGCAGTCGATTCTTCCGCGACGGTGGCGATGCCGGGAAATGCGCCGTAGGCAAGCTCGTTCAAGCGGCGGAGGAAGGCGATCGCGGCCAGATTCTCGTTGCCGCCATACTCGTTCGGAAGCCACTCGCCCTCTTTGCGGCTATAGTCGAGATAGAGCATGGAGGCGACGGCGTCAGCGCGGAACCCATCGATGTCGAAATGATCGAACCAATATAGCGCGTTGCCGGTAAGGAAGTTCGCCACTTCACGCCGGCCGTAATTGTAGATGAGCGTGTTCCAGTCCTGATGAAAACCGCGGCGCGGATCTTTGTGCTCGTAAAGCGCGCTGCCGTCGAAGCGGCCCAGGCCATGCGGGTCGGTCGGAAAATGCGCCGCGACCCAGTCGACGTAAACCGAGATGCCGGCTTCATGCAGGCGGCGGATGAAACGGGCAAAATCGTCGGGGCTGCCGAAGCGCGACGTGGGTGCGTAAAGCCCGAGCGGCTGATAGCCCCAGGAGCCGTCGAACGGAAACTCACTGACCGGCATAAACTCGACATGGGTGAAGCCGAGATCCTTGATGTAGGGGATGAGGCGGTCGCCGATCTCGTCATAGGTCAGAAATTCGCCGTCAGGGCTGCGCATCCAGGAGCCGAGGTGCATCTCGTAAATGGTGATAGGCGCATCGAGCGCGTTGGCCGTGCGCCGTGTCTCCTTCCAACTGTCGAGATGGGCGCTGCGGTCGCACGGGCCGTGCACGATGGAGGCGGTTGCCGGCGGGCGTTCCTGGTAAAAGGCGAAGGGGTCCGCCTTGAAAGGCTGCAGCGTTCCGCCAGATCCCAGGATCTCAAACTTATATTTCGCGCCGCGCTTCACGCCGGGCAGGAACAGCTCCCAGACACCGGCACGGTGGCGCAGCCGCATCGGGTGGCGCATGCCGTTCCATCCGTTGAAGTCGCCAACGACGCTGACCCTGCGCGCGTTGGGCGCCCATACGGCGAAAAGCACACCGTCAACGCCGTCGATGGCGCGGGGATGCGCGCCAAGGGCTTCCCAAATCTTTAGATGGTTGCCTTCGGCGATGAGCTCGAGGTCGATGTCGGGCAGGATCGGTGGGAAGCGGTAGGGATCGTCGTCCTCCCAGAGCGCGGTGCCATTGCGATAGCGGAGACGATAGGGAAATTTGCGCTCGCCCGGCAGCGGGGCGGCGAAGAAGCCGGCCGGATGGATACGCACCAACGCGCCGATGGTCTCGCCGGTCGTCGAGATGGCTTCGACAGCATCAGCCTCCGGCGCGAACACGCGCAGGGTCAGCTTCTTGCCGAAGCCGCCATGCAGCCCCAGCACGGCAAACGCATCGCCATGCGTGCCGCTCGCAAGCGCCTCGATATCTCTTTGGCCAGGGCTGAGGCTCGTTTTCAGTTCCACAGACATTTTTATTCCGCTCGCTCCTCGACAGGCTCGCGGGCGGTCTCCAGCAAGGCGAGGGTGGCGCGCAAAGGAATGGACACCAGAACCGGGCGGTTCGCGCCCTCATAGATAATCTCGGACAGCACCTTGTCGATCAGGAAGAGCGGAAGCAGGTCCGCGCCTACCGTCAAGGCGTGGGAGGTCGTACTCGCGGCGTCGCTGCGGGAGGATTCGTAGGCGCGCAGAAAAATACGCTCCGCCGACGTGCGCCAGCGCAGCGCGATATCTTGAATCTCGGCGAGCTGACCGACGCCGCGCTGCCGCTGCCGGTCGACCGCGGTGAGGGCGGCATAGTCGAACGAGCGCAACATACCGGCAATGTCGCGGGAGGCGGGCGCGCGCTCGCGGCACTCCGAGGTCGGACGTCCGGGCTCGCCGGCGAAGTCGACGATATAAACGTCGTTCTCGGCCACCAGGACCTTGCCGAGATGATAGTCGTTGTGCAGTCGGATCTTGACGCCGCGCGCGTTGCCCGGCACCAGCCCATCGATGGTTGCGAGGAGGTGCTCGCGAAGCCCAATCAGCTCGTTCGCCAAGCCGCGTGTCTCCTCGTCCAGCGTGTCGCCGACGCGCGCGATGGTGTCGAGCGCCTGTTCGGCTTGCGCGCGGGCGCGGGCATGCCATTGGTTGAGGTCGGCTTTCGTCACCGGCTCGGGCGCGAAGTCGGGATCGGTGGCCGCGGCAAAGATGCGATGCAACTCGCCGGTGCGGCGGCCGACGACCTCGATGATCGACAGCGAATAAGGGATACCAGTCTCGCTGCCTTCGGGAAGCTCGGCGCCGAAGACGACCTCTTCCAATTCACGGTCGAGTGCATTGACGACGACGGTCCAGCCGTCCCCCTGATTGCGAATATGCTGCAAAGCAACGGCGAGCGCGGTCGTGCGGTCGTTCTTGTCGATAAACTCCGCGAAGCCGAGCAGGCGCGGGCTGTTGGCGAAGCCGGCACCGGCTAGGAAGCGTCCGACCTCAATTTCCGGCTCGACGCCGCCACGGAGGCGGCGATTGATCTTGAGGTTGACGAGATTGCCGATATTGACGGAGGTGTGGCCGTGCTCCGCGCCGAGGCGCTGCACGGACAGCTCGCCGGACAGATCCATGCCGCGCAACATGTCGCTCGCCTCGAAGCGCACCTCGCCTGCCTCGCCCGCGAGGGCCAACTCCTTGCGCATGGCGTCGAGGACGGCTCGCGGAAAATCGTCGCGGACGCCGGCATCGAGCAGGAGGCCGCCGCGCGCGCCGCGCCTGATCTTGGCGAGCACATGAGCGAGGGCCGGATCGCCGGTGCGGAGATCTTCCTCGCCCCAGCCGAGCGCAAGCGGCAGCAAATAGCGCTGCTGCGGGGCGTCCTCCAGCTCGACATCGAGTGCGATCAGGAGAAAGCTTTCGCCGCCCTCGCGCGGCAGCTCGCCGAGACGCAAAGGCCGCGCGAGATTGACCACGGCGTCCTTGGCATCGAACCAGCGCTGGTTCTTCAAATACACCGGCAACAGGTGGCGGTTGAAGCGGTCGAGGCGCGCGATGTCCTCGCGCTGGCTCTCGACCAGGGTCCAGCCGCCGCTCAAGACAAGGGTCTCAAGCTCGGGCAGCGGCTCGGGCTCGACCACTTGCGGGGTGGGCAGGCTCACCTGGTCGGCGAGCTCGAACCAGTAGAAGCCGTAGGCGGGAAGGGTGAGAAGATAGGGCAGCGCGCCGATCGCCGGGAATTGCGAGCGGCCGGTGAGCTCGACGGGAACGCGCCCTTTATGGCTGCCGAGATCAAGCTCGACGGCCTGCGCGGAGCGGGAGAGATTAAAGACGCACAGCATCACCTCTCCCTCGAATTCGCGCAAATAAGCGAGGACCTTGCGGTTGCGCGGGTAAAGGAAGGCGAGCGTGCCGTGGCCGAAGGCCTTGTGCGCTTGGCGCACGGCGATGGTGCGCTTGGTCCAGTTCAAGAGTGAATTGGCGTGCTTCTGCTGCGACTCGACGTTCACGGTCTCGTAGCCGTAGATCGGGTCCATGATCGGCGGCAGATAGAGCCGTTGCGGATCGGCGCGGGAGAAGCCGCCATTGCGGTCCGCCGACCACTGCGTCGGCGTGCGCACGCCGTCGCGATCGCCGAGGTAGAAATTGTCGCCCATGCCGAGCTCGTCGCCGTAATAGATGACGGGCGTGCCGGGCATCGAGAGCAGGAGGCCGTTCAAGAGCTCGATCTTGCGGCGGTCGTTGTCGAGGAGCGGGGCGAGGCGGCGGCGAATGCCGAGATTGAGACGCGCGCGCTGATCGGTGGCGTAGGTCTGCCAGAGATAGTCGCGCTCTGAGTCCGTCACCATCTCCAGCGTCAGCTCGTCGTGGTTGCGCAGGAAGATCGCCCACTGGCAGTTGTCGGGGATGGACGGCGTCTGATTGATGATGTCGGTGATCGGATAGCGGTCCTCGCGCGCGAGCCCCATATAGATGCGCGGCATCAGCGGGAAATGAAACGCCATGTGGCATTCGTCGCCGCGGCCGAAATAAGGGCGCGTGTCCTCGGGCCATTGATTGGCCTCCGCAAGAAGCATGCGGTCGGGATAGCGGTGCTCGATCTCGGCGCGGAAGCGTTTCAGAATGTCGTGGGTCTCGGCGAGGTTCTCGTTGTTGGTGCCGTCGCGCTCGATGAGATAGGGCACCGCGTCGAGGCGCAAGCCGTCGACGCCGAGGTCGAGCCAAAACCGCATGGCGCGCAAGATGTCGACCATGACGCGCGGGTTGTCATAGTTGAGGTCGGGCTGGTGCGAATAGAAGCGGTGCCAGAAATAAGCCTGCGCGACCGGATCCCAAGTCCAGTTGGATTTCTCGGTATCGAGAAAGATGATGCGCGTGCCGGGATATTTCTCGTCGGTGTCGCTCCACACATAATAGTCGCGCCATTTGGAGCCGGGGCCGGCATAGCGGGCGCGCTGGAACCAGGGATGCTGGTCCGAGGTATGATTGACGACGAGCTCGGTGATGACGCGCATGCCGCGCGCATGCGCCGCCGCGACGAACTGGCGGAAGTCGCGCATCGTGCCGTAAGTGGGATTGATCGAGTTGTAGTCGGCGATGTCGTAGCCGTCGTCGCGCAGCGGCGAAGGATAGAACGGCAGGAGCCAGATCGCGGTGACGCCGAGATCCTGGAGATAATCGAGCTTCTGGAAGAGGCCCGCGAAATCTCCGACGCCGTCATTGTTCGCATCAAAAAAAGCTTTGATGTGAAGCTCGTAGATGACGGCGTTCTTGTACCAGAACCGGTCGGTGCGATCGATCATCCTAAAGACAATAACTTCTGAGTGGCCAGGGTTTCAGTCGCACCGCAATCTCGTTGATGGCTGAGGCAACGCGCCATCGAAGCCGACGAAGGCGCGGAGCGCAACCCTTGCCAATGCCAATAGCGGCGATACCGCCACGCCGGGTCATAGGGGTCAAGGGTCGAGTTTGCTAGGTTTATCAGGCAGCACCCGGCCTCTGGGCGAAGAGGTTGAGCGGTTGGGATTCCGACTCGGCAAAGGTCTGGAGGAAGCTGTCGCGCCAGTTAGCGACGTCATAGGTTTCGATGCGCTGCATGAGCCTATTGTGCCGGGCCCAGCGCTCCTGCCGCGGCATGGTGAGCGCACGGTCGAGCGCGCGCGCCATTTCGTTGGTATCGTGGGGATTGATGAGGAGCGCCTCGCGCAGCTGTTCGGCGGCGCCGGCGAAGCGCGACAGTACCAGCACGCCCGGATCTTCCGGCGCTTGCGCGGCAATATATTCCTTGGCGACGAGGTTCATGCCGTCGCGAAGCGGCGTCACCAAGCCGACGGCGCTTTCACGGTAGAGGCGCGCCAGGATCTCCTGCGGCACGGGGCGGTGCAAATAGGTGACGGGCTGCCAGGAGAGATCGCCGAAGCGGCCGTTGATGCGGCCGACAAGGCGTTCCACTTCCTCGCGGATCTCCTGATAGACGGGAAGCTCCTCGCGCGTCGGCGCGGCAATCTGCACGAGACGCACCTGCCGGCGGTGCTGCGGGTAAATTTCGAGCAGCTTCTCGAAGGCGCGCAGCCGCTCCGGCAGGCCCTTGGTGTAGTCGAGACGATCGACACCAATAATGGTCTTCACGTCGTCGGCAAGGAAGGGAAGCAGCGGACCCTTGGCGCTCTCGGTCTGGGCCAGGCGCACGAAGCCCGCGGCGTCGATACCAATCGGGAAGGCGGAGGCTTGCGTCGTTTGACCTTGCGCGGTGAGGCGGTCGCCGTCGAGCCGCTCGCCATCGAGAAAGGTCGTGACATAGCGCGCGAAGTTGTCTCGGTCGGCGCTCGTCTGAAAGCCGACCACGTCATAGGTCATCAGCGCATTGCCGAGCCGCTTCTGCTGCGGGACGGCGGCGAAGATCTCTGGCGAAGGGAATGGTGTGTGGAGGAAGAAGCCGATGCGCGAGGCGCAGCCGCGACGCTTCAATTCCTCGGCGAATGGAATCAGATGATAGTCGTGCACCCAAACCATGTCGCCCGGCAGCAGCAGCGGCATCAAGGCGTCGGCGAAGCGGGCGTTGACGTTGAAATAGATCTCGGCGTCTGATTCCTTGCAGCGGGCAAGGTCAAGCCGGTAGTGGAAGGCAGGCCACAGGCAGCGATTGGAATAGCCGTAATAATATCCTTCCTCTTCCTCCGGCGTCAGGTCGATGGTCGCCCGGGTCATCTCGCCGATCGTGTCGATTTTCGGAGGCGACTTCAGCGCATTCACGCTCGTTTGGCCGCTCGCGCCGAACCAGAGCCCGCGCGATGCCCGCAACGCATCGCCCAGCGCTACGGCGAGACCGCCGGTTTGGGTCTTGGCCGTGACATCCGCGACACGATTGGATACGACCACCAATCGGCCAGGCTTCTGAGCGATCTCCGGGCCTCCATTGTTGGCCGGCCGCATAGGCTTGGCGGGCATACCCAATTCGACCTTGGTGACGTTTGACATCTAGTCTAGCCCTCGGGATGACGTCGCCGTGTCCGGCTCGCCACCCTTATTTTTAAAAACGTAGGCAGCGAAAGAGTTCCCGAAATCCCTACAACTGTGCCGGTTAAGTGATTGCAAATTCCGTTCCATTGGATTGGATTGCTAACCTTTGGCAGTAAGTTGCTGGAATCAGAGACATCGTATGCGGAAGGCGCATGGTCGCATGACTGTAATGCCTAAATCCTTGCCAGCGATAGGAAGG
>NZ_JBPCOU010000033.1:0-6921 GCF_050999895.1 Methyloceanibacter sp.
AATAGCGTTCAGCCCGGCAGCGACAATGGCTGCTTGATGAAGGGATGAGAAGCGGGCCCATCGCCTGCGGCTCCGCGCGCGCGCGGCCTGCAGCCGGCGGAGCGCTGAAAGTGGTCGGAGCGGGGAGATTTGAACTCCCGACCCCCGGTCCCCCAGACCGGTGCGCTAACCGAGCTGCGCTACGCTCCGTTTTGATTCAGCCGCCTGGATATACACGCTCGGGAGCGTGACACAAGGCAAGGACGGGCGATCCGCCTACTCCTTGGCCTGCATCAAAACCCGCTGACACGCCTCGAGTTCACCAAGGATCGCACTCAAGGCGTCGGGGTTGCCCAACGCGTGTTCGTCGGCCGCACGCCGCGCGTGGGCGCCCATGCTCTTTGCGGCCTCGGCGGCAACATCGGGAATATCGTGCGCACCCGACAGCGCATTCCCACCGTCTTCCTCCGCGTGCCTCCGATAGTCCATGACATAGCGGGGGCCATGCTCGCGCAAGAGCTTCTGAACGCCGCGGATGGTGTAGCCGTCGTTATAGAGGAGGAAGCGGATTCCTCGGAGAAGCGAGACGTCTTCGGGACGGTAATAACGCCGGCCGCCGCCCCGCTTCATCGGTTTCAATTGCGCGAACTTGGCTTCCCAGAAGCGCAGCACGTGTTTTGGAACCGAAAGTTCATCCGCTACTTCGCTTATCGTGCGAAACGCCTCGGGCGCTTTTTCCAACGCTCCTCCTCCTTAGCGTTTTTTTTTCAGCCGGGAATTACTCCGCCGCCTTTCTGCGGGACAACGCCTCGTTGATGCGCTCCTTCATGATGTTGCTCGCACGGAACACCAAGACGCGGCGTGGCGTGATCGGAACTTCCTGGCCGGTTTTTGGATTGCGGCCGATGCGCTGGCCCTTGTCGCGGATCCCGAAGGAACCAAACGACGACAGCTTGACGGTATCGCCGCGCTCGAGGCTCGCCACGATCTCGCGGAGCACAAGCTCAACGATCTCGGCGGACTCGTTCCGCGGCAGGCCAACCTTCTGAAACACGGCCTCCGCCAAATCGGCGCGCGTGAGTGTCTTCCCGCTCATCTCGCGTACGCTCCCCCAATCGCGGGACTAGTGAAGATGCTAATCGAGCAGGTGCGAGCGGGTCAATCGTTCGCGCGATCAAATTCCTGATATTGCAACATTTTAAGCAAGGTGTGACTTTCGCGCGGCACCCCTTGTGTGTGCCTACCAGCGCACCAACAACGCGCCCCAGGTGAAGCCCCCGCCCATGGCCTCCAGGAGCACCAAGTCCCCTTCCTTAATCCGCCCATCCTCGCAGGCCGTGCTCAGCGCCAAGGGGATGGAAGCGGAAGAGGTATTGGCGTGCTTGTCCACGGTGATGACGATGCGATCAGGATCGAGCCCAAGTTTTCGCGCTGCACCATCCAAAATGCGCTTATTGGCCTGGTGCGGGACGAACCAGTCCACCTCGGAGGGCCGGTAACCGGCCTGTTTCAGGGTCGCATCGATCACTTCGCTGATCTTGGTCACGGCATGGCGGAACACTTCGGGGCCGTCCATGCGGACACAGCCAACCGTGCCGGTAGAAGACGGTCCGCCATCGACATAGAGCTTGTCGCGATAACGGCCGTCGGAGCGGAGGCAAGTGGCGAGGATGCCGCGATCCAACGCCGCGCCCGCCGTCTCCTGCACTTCGACCACGAGCGCACCGGCGCCATCGCCAAACAAGACGCAGGTGGAGCGGTCCTTCCAATCGAGGATGCGCGAGAAAGCCTCGGAACCGATCACGAGAGCGCGCTTGAACTGGCCGCCCTTCAAATAATTGTCGGCCGTGGACAGCGCGAAGACGAAGCCCGAGCAGACCGCTTGAATGTCGAAGGCCGCGCCATGCGTGATGCCAAGCTCGGCCTGGATCGTCACGGCCGTGGCCGGGAAGGTTTGGTCCGGCGTCGAGGTGGCAAGGACGATGAGGTCAATGTCGCTGGCATTCATGCCGGCATCGGCAAGCGCTCTTTGCGCCGCGGCGACACCCATGTCGGAGGTCAACTCGCCTTCTGCCGCGATATGACGCTCCGTGATGCCGGTGCGCTCGCGGATCCACTGATCGCTGGTGTCGATCATGCGGGCGAGATCGTGATTGGTGAGCACCCGTTCAGGCAGGTAAGCGCCGCACCCTCTCACCACCGTTCGCACAATACTCAATTTACCCACTCCACAGCCTACGCCGCACCCTCAAGCTCAAGCTTGGCATGGAAGTAGGTCACGTCGTTTGTGAGGCGTGTCACGACGCCGCTCGAGGCCATGTCATATGCCGTATCGATGGCACTAGCGAAGCCCGTGGCATCTGTGCCGCCGTGGCTCTTTACCACGATGCCTTTCAGCCCGATAAAGATGCCGCCATTCAACTGGCGCGGATCCATCTTTTCCTTGAGCGCACGGAACGCGCCCCGCGCCAGGATTGCACCGAGGCGAGCAAGCAGCGTGCGCCCCATGGCAGCGCGCAGATACTCGCCAATCTGCTGAGCGGTACCCTCGGCTGTCTTCAAGGCGATGTTGCCGGTAAAACCGTCGGTGACCACCACGTCGACAGTTCCGCGCCCGATATCGTCGCCCTCGACAAAGCCATGATACCGGATGGGAAGAGGTGCCGCCTTGAGCACGGCCGCCGCCTTTTTGATCTCATCGACCCCTTTGACCTCCTCCACGCCGATATTGAGGAGGCCAACCGACGGCCGCTCGATCCCAAACAGGGCGCGGGCCATCGCCGCGCCCATCAGGGCGAATTCGACGAGCTGGCGAGAATCCGCGCCGACATTGGCGCCAACATCGAGCACGATGCATTCGCTCTCAATGGTCGGCCAAATGCCGGCGATGGCCGGACGGTCGATGCCCTCGATGGTCTTCAGGCAGAACTTCGCCATGGCCATGAGCGCACCGGTATTGCCGGCGGAAACGGCGGCGCCGGCCCTGCCCTCCCGCACCGCATCGAGGGCGAGCCACATGCTGGAGCGCCAGCGGCCCTTGCGGAGCGCCTGGCTGGGCTTGGCGTCCATCGCGACCGCCACATCGGTATGAATGAGCTCAACTTTGGCGGCGAGGACCGGGAATTTCGCGAGCTCGGGCTCGATCTGCGCCGCATCGCCGACCACGATGAAGCGCGCATCGGGATGCCGCTCAGCCGCGATCGCGACGGCGGGCATGATCACGCTTGGGCCGTAATCGCCGCCCATGGCGTCGAGCGCTATGGTGACTGTCGCACCCATTCTCCGTGCCGCTAAGTTAGGATGTTGACCTTGCCGCAGCCGACCGCGGCAGCCCCCCGGGCCTGTCCCGAATAGACTTAAAAGGGATGGGGTGACAACCGTATTCTATAAATGCCTCAGTCCTTAGCGCCGCTTCAGTTGCTCAAGGGCCGCAAATGGGCTGGTTGGCGTTTCGCCGCGTTCTTTCGAGGCCTCGTCGGCCCAATCGAGTTGCGCCCCTTCGCGTTTGGGATAGGGGTCGAGCGCCGTGGCAAAGGTCTCGTAAATGAGGGGTCCTAGGTCGATCTTGCCCTCCGCGATCGGCTCCGGCCATTCGAAAAGCGGGTCCGGCTCCGATTCCTCGGCCCGGGCCTGGAGCTCGTCGAGGAGCCGGCGCGGCCAGAACTCGACCTCGATCGGGACGTCCACGGTCGCCGGCAGAGGGTCAAGGGAAACGACGCCGATCTGGGTGACGTCGGCGGTGAGGCGCCCGGTCAAGTGATAGCGCCCGCCGCCGCCCCGACGCAGGCGATAAACAAGCTTCAAAGAGCGCAATTCAGGAAGATCAAGCAGGGCCGCGATGGCCTCTCTCTCGGCGGCAGTGGCCTCGATCTCGCCGCTCAAATAGTCCTTGATCTCGTCCAGCCGCAGCGGCCTTGAGAGAGGTCGCCGCTGCTCGATGGTTTCCGGTTTCTCCATGGCTAGGCCGCTTCTTTCGGAAAGCTCACCCGGCCCTCGTCAAGGGCCGCCAGGCTCTGCTGCTTCAATGCGTTCACCATGACCTCGACATAGGCTGCGAGGCGCCCAGAAACGGCTTCAACCTTATCCTCGTCCAGTGATAGTGCGGCCGCAACCGCTGCTTGCAGCGCCTCAGAGCCATCCGCAAGAGCCTCCTCGTAGGCCTGGAGCTGACCGAGACTCGATCCGGCCAGGGCCCGCATCTTCTTTGGGATCTTGAGATCGCTGACCCCAAGCTCGCGCAACACTGTTTCCATGTCATTGCTGAAGCGGTCCATGAGGTCTTGGGCGAGCCCGCGGCCGGCGGCCCCCTCGGCCTTCAGGCGGTGCAACACGGCAAAAAGGTGCAAAGTCAGAACCGTAAAGCGGCCCTCCAGGGAGTCGGGCACCCCGATGACGCGGTAGAAGGAAGGGAGCCGCGCCTGTGCCACAATCGCGCCATAGATTTCGGCGCTTCCGGGCACTGAGGGTCGGCGGCGCAGAAAGCGTTTCAGAGGGTTCAAAGGACGAAGCACTTCGTCTAACCTCCGCCCGACCAGGGGCATCGCTCATTGGCCATGCGGTGCTGACGGGCTTATGTGAGGGACAGGTTCATTGTCTAGCTTCAAGCCGGCTTCCTTGCGGGTTCTTCTCCCGGCGATCCTTTCGCTGGCCGCTCTTGCCGGGGCCACCACCCTTGGCGGCTGCGGCGCGGAGATCGACCGCCATGGCCATGTCTTCATGGACGTGGACGTGCAGCAAGTGCAAGCGGGCATGACAAAGGAGCAGGTCCAGACCATGCTCGGGTCGCCCGACACGACAAGCACGATGGGCGGCGACGCCTTCTATTATATCTCCACCACGCAGAAGACCGTCGCCTTCCTCAAGCCCTACGAGATCGACCGCCAGGTTGTCGCCGTCTATTTCGACGGCGGTGAGAATGTGCGGCAGGTCGCGCATTACGGGCTGAAGGATGGCATCGTCGTCAACTACGCGAAGGACGAGACCCCGGCGCGCGGCAAGGACATGACCTTCGTCGAGCAGATCTTCGGCAACGTCGCCAACCGCAAAATGTTTAAAGACCAGAGAGACGCCGCGAAGGGCGGCGTCCCCGGGCCTGGCCTATAGAATGGCGAACAGCGCCTTCGCCCATCAATGGGCGAGGACGGCGAGCAGCAGCAGCGCAACGATATTGGTGATCTTGATCATCGGATTTACCGCAGGCCCTGCGGTATCCTTATAGGGATCGCCGACCGTGTCGCCTGTCACCGCCGCCTTATGCGCCTCGGATCCCTTGCCGCCGTAATTGCCGTCCTCGATGTATTTCTTGGCATTGTCCCAGGCTCCGCCGCCCGCCGTCATGGAGATGGCGACGAAGAGGCCGGTGACGATGACGCCGAGAAGCATGGCGCCCAGCGCGGAGAAGGCCGCGCTCTTGCCGGCAATCGCGTTGATGAGGAAGAAGAAGGCGATCGGCGACAGCACCGGCAGCAGCGACGGGACGATCATCTCCTTGATCGCGGCCTTGGTCAGGAGGTCGACCGCGCGCTTATAGTCGGGACGCTCGGTGCCCTTCATGATGCCGGGCTTCTCCTTGAACTGCCGGCGCACCTCTTCGACGATGGCCGACGCTGCGCGGCCCACCGCCGTCATGGCGATGCCGCCGAACAGATAGGGCAGCAGCCCGCCAAGGAAGAGACCGACCACAACGTAGGGATTGGAGAGGCTGAAGGTCGCGTCGACATCACTGAAATAGGGAAAGGTGTCGGCGTTGGCTGCGAAATATTTCAAGTCCTCGGTATAGGCTGCGAAGAGCACCAAAGCGCCGAGACCGGCGGAGCCGATCGCGTAGCCTTTGGTCACCGCCTTGGTCGTGTTGCCGACGGCGTCAAGCGCGTCGGTCGTCTTGCGGATGTGGGCGGGCATGCCGGACATCTCGGCAATGCCGCCGGCATTGTCGGTCACAGGCCCGAAGGCGTCGAGGGCGACGATCACGCCGGCCAGCGCCAGCATGGTCGTCACGGCGATGGCGATGCCGAACAGACCGGCGAGGCCGTAGGTGATGATAATGCCCGCCATGATCACCAACGCGGGAAGCGCGGTCGACTCAAGCGAAATGGCGAGGCCCTGGATAACATTGGTGCCGTGGCCGGTGACCGAGGCCTTGGCGATCGACTGCACCGGCCGGTAATTCGTGCCGGTGTAATATTCGGTGATGACGACGATGAGCGCCGTGACCACAAGTCCAACCACGCCGCAAAGATATAGCGATTGGCCCGTGAAGCTCAGCGCACCGACCGTCATGACGGTTTCCATGCCCACGAGGAGAGCCGTCGTCGGATAGAGGACGATGAGCGACAAGACGCCGGTCGCCAGAACGCCTTTATAGAGGGCGCCCATGATGGACTGGCTCTTGCCGAGGCGGACGAAATAGGTGCCGATGATGGAGGTGATGACGCAAACCGCGCCGATGGCGAGCGGATAGAGCATCATTTCCATGACGCGATCGCCGCCGGCGAAATAGATCGAGGCAAGCACCATGGTCGCGACGACAGTCACCGCATAGGTCTCGAACAAGTCTGCGGCCATGCCAGCGCAGTCTCCGACATTGTCGCCGACATTGTCGGCAATCGTGGCGGGGTTGCGCGGATCGTCCTCGGGAATGCCGGCCTCGACCTTGCCGACGAGATCGCCGCCGACATCGGCGCCCTTGGTGAAGATGCCGCCGCCAAGCCGGGCGAAGATGGAGATCAGCGAGGCGCCGAAGCCGAGCGCCACGAGCGCGTCGATGACGGTGCGGCTGGTCGGCTCATGGCCCAGAATGGCGGTGAGGATGCCGAAATAGACCGCCACCCCGAGCAGCGCCAGGCCGGCGA
This sequence comes from Methyloceanibacter sp., assembly GCF_050999895.1. GTDB lineage: Bacteria > Pseudomonadota > Alphaproteobacteria > Rhizobiales > Methyloligellaceae > Methyloceanibacter. The sequence continues at coordinate 6,831 of NZ_JBPCOU010000033.1, forward strand.
CGAGCAAGCCGGTGACGGCGCCCGACATGAAGGCGATCGACAGGCCCTCGCCGAGCGACTTGGTGGCGGCCTGGGCGGTGCGCACGTTGGC
>NZ_JBPCOU010000052.1:0-94338 GCF_050999895.1 Methyloceanibacter sp.
TCCCGTCGATCGCAACGACCGGCAACACGAAAGCCGATGCCGCCGTCATGAAGGCCTCTCGCGCGACAAGCGCCTCTGCAATGCTGAACGGACGCTCCTCGATCGCCACGCCGTCCGTCTGCGCAAGCCTGAGGATTGCGCGTCGCGTGACGCCGGGCAGGATATGGCTGCCGAGGCCCTGGGTGCGAATGATCCCGTCTCTATCGACGATGAAGGCCGATGACGAGGTGCCCTCGGTAACATAGCCGTCCTCGACCATCCACGCCTCATAGGCGCCGTGAAGCTTGGCGTGCTCCTTGCCCATGCACTGCCCGATCATCGACGTCGACTTGATATCGCGCCGCCTCCAGCGGATATCCGGGATGGTGACAATCTTGACCCCCGTCGCGGCATAGGGATTTTCGATCAAAGGCCGGCTCTGCGTGAAGGCAACGACGCTCGGCTCCGCGTTCGGCGGATAAGCGAAATCTCGATCGGCCGCCCCCCGCGTGATTTGCAGATAGACGATGCCTTCGATCACTTCGTTCGCGGCGATCAGCTCCTCGTGCAGCTCGCGCAAGCCGCCATGCGGCATGGGAGCCGCGAGCGCGATCTCGTCGAGGGAACGATCGAGCCGGGCAAGATGGGCCTCAAAGTCGACAAGCCGGCCGTCCAGCACCGCGCTTACTTCGTAGATGGCATCGCCGAACAAGAAGGCGCGGTCGAAAATGGAGACCTTGGCCTCCTCTTCCGGCACATAGGCGCCATTGACATAGACAATGCGGGACATGGGGGCTGGCGCCGAGTGGAGGTTCGCTGCGGCGTGGGCCGCTTCTCAGCTTGAGGCTAAAGAAGATTGCACGCGCAGGCCCGCTTCCTCAATGAGGGCGAGGTCGTCGCTCGTGTCGTTGTTCTCGGTCGTGAGCAGCTTGTCGCCGTAAAAGATCGAGTTCGCGCCCGCCATGAAGCAGAGGATCTGCGCCTCGCGCGACAGGGCATGGCGCCCCGCCGACAGGCGCACGCGCGACACCGGCATCAGGATGCGCGCTGTGGCGACCATGCGCACGAGATCGAGAGGATTGACCGGGGGCCGGTCCTCAAGCGGCGTGCCGCGTACCGCGACCAGCGCGTTGATGGGCACGCTTTCCGGATGCGGCTTGAGATTGGCGAGCGTTTGCAGCAGCCGCGCGCGATCCTCGACGGTCTCGCCCATGCCGATAATGCCGCCGCAACAGACCTGGATACCGGCGCCACGGACGTGGTCGAGCGTGTCGAGCCGATCCTGATAGGTCCGCGTGGTGATGATTTCCCCGTAGAATTCCGGCGAGGTATCGAGATTGTGGTTGTAGGCCGTGAGGCCCGCTTCGGCGAGGCGATCGGCTTGCGCCTCGGTCAGCATGCCGAGCGTCACGCAGGCTTCCATGTCGAGGTCGCGGACGCCGCGCACCATGGCGAGCACGTTATCGAACGGCTCGCCGTCCTTCACCTGGCGCCAGGCGGCCCCCATGCAGAAACGCGTCGCGCCGGCGTCCTTGGCGATCCGCGCCTTGGCCAGCACGGTTTCGACATCGAGCAGGGACTCGCGAACGAGGCCGGTTTCCTTGGAATAATGGGCCGATTGGGGGCAGTATTTGCAGTCCTCGGGGCAGCTTCCGGTCTTGATTGACAGCAGGCTTGCGAGCTGAACCTCGCCGTCGGCGTGATGCCGCCGATGCACCGCGCGCGCCCGGTCCACCAAGTCGAGAAGAGGGAGGCCGAGCAGGGCGACAACCTCGTCGCTGCGGTAATCATGGCGCAGCGCCGAAGCCTCGCGGAGCGGCTCGCACGAGCCCTCCACCGGCCTTGCTTTGCTCTTGGCGGGACTCAGAGTTTCAAGGGTTTCGGACACGGATTTTGCTGCGATTGCTGCTGATGTGACCCTTCGCTAATACAGGATCATGGTGGGAAGCGAAAGCCGATACCAAGCCTGGTTGGAGGCCCGCGGCCGCGCCGGCTTGCGCCGTGGCCTGACGGCGATTTCGGCGCCGGATGCGCGCACGATTCAGGTCGGCCCCCGCAGCTTTATCAATTTCGCCAGCAACGACTATCTCGCTCTCCGCTTTCACCCGGCCTTGGTCGAGCAGGCCTGCGCGTGGGCCAAAAGCCATGGCGCGGGCTCTGGAGCCTCCCGCCTTGTCGCCGGCAATCTCGACCTATTCGCGCCCATCGAGGCCAAGATCGCCAAGCTGAAGGGAAAGCCAGCAGCGTTGCTCATGGCTTCCGGCTTTCAAGCCAATGCCGCCGTGTTGCAGGCGCTGCTCGACCGCCGGGTGCTTGACGCGGAGCCGCTCGTATTCGCCGACCGCCTCAACCATGCGAGCATGCATTTCGGCTGTCGCGCCGCCGGAATCGATCAAATTCGCTATCGGCATGCAGACGCAAGCCATCTCGGCGAACTCCTCCTAAAACATGAGGACGATGCGCGGCCCAAATTCATTCTGACCGAGAGCGTCTTCTCCATGGACGGCGATGTCGCGCCAATTGCCGAGCTTGCCGCGCTCGCGGGGGAGCATGAGGCGTGCCTCGTCGTCGACGACGCCCATGCCACCGGCATCTTAGGGCCGGGGGGAGTCGGGCTGTCGGCTGGCGCCGACATTGTCATTGGCACCTTCTCCAAAGCCCTTGGCGGTTTCGGCGCCTATGTCGCCTGCTTGACGGAGATGCGTGACTACCTCGTCAATCGGTGCAGCGGCCTGATCTATTCCACCGCGCTGCCGCCACCCGTGCTCGGCGCCATCGACGCCGCTCTCGACCTCGTCCCTCACATGGAAGGCGACCGCGCTTACGTCTCGCAACTTGCCCAGCATTTTCGCGCGGAAGCGAATGCGCGCGGGTTCAACACGGGCGCTTCGTGCACACAGATCGTTCCCGTGATCGTCGGCGATAATGATGCGGCGCTGACCTTGAGTGGGAAGCTGCGGGACGCTGGCCTTTGGGCGACCGCGATCAGGCCCCCAACGGTCCCGGCCGGGACGGCACGCGTGCGCCTTGCTTTCACGCGCGCGCATCAAGCGTCCGACATCGATCTCTTGCTGGGCGCGCTCGGACAATCCGTTCCCGTGCCTGCGGCGACGGCGAGCGCGCTCTAGCCGATGCATCTGGTGCTCGTTCACGGCTGGGGCTTTCATGCCGGGATCTGGGCGGACATGGTTGCGCATCTTCCAGGCGCCGAAGTGACCTTGATCGATCTCGGCTTCGTCGAGGGAGGTCCGCGCGGCGCGGCGGATTGGCCGCCCGACAGCATTGCCGTCGGGCATTCGCTCGGGCTGCTTTGGCTGCTTCAGCAAGGACGAGGGCGCTTTCGCGCGCTTGTCAGCGTTCAAGGCTTCGACTGCTTTTGCTGTCACATTCCCGCATCCCGCATCGCGTCCCTGCAGCGCGGCCTCAGACGCGACGCGCCCGCGACACTGGAAAGCTTCTGGCAAGCCTCCGGCGCACCGCATTTTGCGCCGCCGACGGCGTTGAAGATGGACAGGCTCGATGAGGGTCTCGACTGGCTGCTGCGGTGGGACGCGCGCGGGATCAGGGCAAAGATTGATTGCCCGGTGCTTGCACTGGCCGCGCGAGACGATGTCATTGTGCCGCCTGACATGACGAGCGCGATCTGGCCCGAAGCCGACACGATCTGGTCTCCGGATGGCGGCCATGTGCTGCCGCTGAAGCATCCGGAGTGGTGTGCGCGTCACATTCTCGAGTTTGCCCATGCTCTCCCGTAGGGCCGAAATCGCGGCACGTTTCGACGCCCACGCGTCAGACTACGAGAAATACGCGCAACTGCAGCGGGGCGTCGCCGCGCGTCTTGCGGAGTTCCTCCCCGCGTTGATGCGACCGCGCGTACTGGAGCTCGGCTGCGGCACCGGGCTTTTCAGCCGCGAGCTCCTGGCGCGATACCTGGACGGCGAATTTGTCCTCAGCGATTTATCGCCAAGGATGCTGCATGTGTGCCGGCGCAATCTCGGCGAGACCGCGCAATCTGTAGTCTTCGAGGTTGCCGATGAGGGTGCCCGGGCAAGTGCACCGTTCGACCTCATCGCCATGAGCATGGCACTGCACTGGTTCCCCGACCCTCGTGCCACGCTCGCCGAGCTGCGGCGGCGTCTCGCGCCCGGTGGAAGGCTCGTCTTTGCGACGCTCGGTCCTGACAGCTTTGCCGAATGGCGGGCGGCCCTTGCGGCTACGGGCTTGCCAAGGGGACTGGTCACTGTCCCAGAGCTGCCGGGTGTCATCGAGCAGGATCGTCTCGTCCCCGACACGACAACGCTTGACTTCCTGCGTCGCATGAAAATGGTCGGTGGCATCACGCCGCGTCAGGGCTATGCGCCGCTACAGCCCGGCGCGCTACGCCGCGCGATCCGGGTTGCCGACGCCAAATACGGCGGCCGCATCACCTGGGACATCGTGTATGGCTCGCTCGGGCCTCATCTGGAGAACCTGTCCACGCCCTCCATGAGCCCGGCATAGGCGCGAGTCAGCTCCTCGTCTGTGATGCAATAAGGCGGCATGAGATAAAGCGTCTGGCCGAGGGGACGGATGTTCAGTCCCTGGCTCAGATACCACGCCTTCAGCGTAAGGCTCTTGGCGGACTGGTACGCTCCTGCGTCTTTGACGTCGACCGCGAGGATCGAGCCCAGCACCCGCGCGCGCACGAGATCGTCACGAGACGAAAGCACCGTCAGCATCTCCCGATGACGCGCATTGATCCCTGCGATCCGCGCCAGTGTGTTTTCCTCCTCGAACAGCGCAAGCGAGCGGAGCCCAACAGCGCAGGCCAGCGGATTGGCGGTAAAGGAATGGCCGTGGGGGAGGGCGCGATCGAAGCTGTCGTCGAGGAAGGACTCGAACAAGGCATCGCGCGCCACGGTGACGGCCATGGGCATGTAGCCTGCCGTCAGGCCTTTGGAGAGGCAGACGAGGTCGGGCACGACATCCGCCTGCTCCATTGCAAACAGCGTTCCGGTGCGCCCGAACCCTGTCGCCACCTCATCGAAGATCACGACAATGCCAGCACCTTGCGCCAATTCCACGAGCCGCTTGAGAAAGGACGGGCGGCAGATGCGCATGCCGCCGGCGCCTTGCAGCAGCGGTTCGATGATGAGCGCTGCAATTTCTTGGCCCCGCTCCGTCAGCAGGGCTTCGCAGCCGGAAAGCGCGCCGGCCTCGCGTCCCTCGACGGCATCGTCGTCCTCGAACGTGCAGGGGAACGGCAGGACGCAGACATTGGCCATGAGATCCCGGAACACCGAGAAGAAGCCGGAACCGCGCCCGAGCGACATGGCGCCCAGCGTGTCGCCATGATAACCGCCGTCGAAAGCGAGCAGCACGCGGCGGCGGCTGTCGCCGCAATTCACCCAATGCTGATAAGCGATCTTGAGAGCCACTTCGACCGCGGTCGAACCATCGTCGGAATAAAACACGCGATTGAGATCGCCGGGCAGCAGCCGCGCCAGTGCCGTGGCAAGGTCGACGGCCGGCTGGTGGGTGAAGCCGGCGAACATCACATGCTCGAAATTTTCAGCTTGCCGCGCCAAGGCCTCGTTGAGTTTTGGATGTGAATGACCGTGCGTGCAGGTCCACCACGAGGAAATGAGATCGAGAATCTCCTTGCTGTCCGCGTCGAACAGCGACGCATCCTTCGCGCGCGTGAGCACGATCGGCTCGACCTCGGTCTGATGCTGCGTGAAGGGATGCCACACATGCCGGCGATCACGCGCGATGATATCGCGCGTCCACGCAGTCGGGTCGTCGGGAGGCGTCACAGATTGCCCCGCGCCAGCTTGGCGAGATCGAGCTCAGGCTCGATGGCGCATAACGCAGCCTTGTTGATCGTCTCCAGCCAGGGGATTTCGGCGATCACCTCGACTTGGCCGTAGCGTTCGACGGCGGCGCGGTTATGCGGCGCGTCGGGCCCGTTGATGACGACGCCCGCGACCGTAATGCTCCGCCGCCGCAGCGCCTCCAAGGAAAGCAGCGTGTGATTGATGGTTCCGAGGGTCGATCGCGCGACGAGGATAACCGGCAGCTCCAGTTCGTCGGCAAGGTCGATGACGTAGGTATCTTCTGTGAGCGGGACCATCAGGCCGCCCGCACCCTCGACCACGAGCAAGCGGTCCGTCGGCGGTTGCGTCAATTTGGCCATCTCGATGCTGACGCCTTCACGGCGCGCTGCCTCGTGCGGCGCCATGGCCTCCGACAAGAGATAAGCCTCCGGTAGGATCCGGTCGGCGGTCAGCTCCGCAAGCCGGCGAACTGTGGCGGCGTCAGTCTCTGGCTCGGTCCCTGCCTGCACCGGCTTCCAGTAATAGGCATCGAGATGCGCAAGCAGCCACGCCGAGACGAGGGTCTTGCCAACATTGGTGTCGGTGCCAGTGATGAAAAAACCCTGCACGAGGTCCCCAGCGTTAACGCACAAGCGCGAGAGGCGACTTTATCGGGCCAGCATCGTGAGGCAAGGGGTGGACGCCGGGAGGTCTTTCAGGCGACAACGGCGCCTGCCGAGAAGAGAGAACATGTCATGGTTAAGCCAATGATCCTAAGAAGCTTCTGCCGCGCCCCGTTACTGCGCCTCCGCGACCGGCAGCGGGCGTAAGACACCGATGCCGCGCCGAAGTTCTCTTGTTGCCCGCCTCGCGATTTTGCTGCTCGCGCTGTTTTGCATCGCCTCGACCGCAGGCGCCGAGGGCAAGACGTTGCGCATGGCCTACGACTCTGATCCGACCTCGCTCGATCCGCATGAGCAGCTTTCGAGTGCGACGCTCCAGCTCTCGCACCTGCTCTTCGATCCGCTGGTTCGCTTCGACAAGGACCTGAAATTGCAGCCGCGCCTGGCGAAGAGCTGGGAGCAGGTCGACAACCGCACCACGCGCTTCCGTCTGCGCGAGGGCGTGAAATTTCACAGCGGTCGCACGCTCGGCGCGCAGGATGTGGTGTGGACATTCAATCGCCTGAAGCAGAGCCCGGATTTCAAAGCCCTGTTCGAGCCGTTCGAAGGCGCGCGCGCCATCGACGATCTCACCGTCGATCTCATCACCAAGGCGCCGTACCCCCTCGTCCTCAATCTTGCGAGCTACATCTTTCCGCTCGATCGCCAGTTCTACACCGACAAGGACCCGCGCGGCCGGCCCAAGGAGGAAATCGTCAAGCACGGCGCGTCCTTTGCCTCCACCCACGCCTCAGGCACCGGGCCGTTTGTCATCACGGCGCGAGAGCAGGGGGTCCGCACCGAATTCAAGCGCTTCGCCGACTACTGGAACAAGAAGTCGCCCGGCAACGTCGATCGCATTCTCTTCACCCCCATCAAGGAGCCGGCGACCCGCATGGCGGCACTTCTGGCGGGCGATGTCGACTTTATCTCACCGGTGCCGCCGACCGATGTCGCTCGCGTCAAAGCCGATCCCTGCTGCTCGCTCGTGACGATGCCGAGCACCCGCATCATGACCTTCGAGCTCAATCAGCAGCGCCTGCCGGCCTTCAAGGATCCGCGAGTCCGGCTCGCCATCAACTACGCCATCAACCGCGAGGGCATTGCGGAGAAGATCCTGCGCGGCTTCGCAACGCCGGCAGGCCAACTCAGCCCGGAAGGCTATGCGGGGTTTGATCCGGCGCTCGTTCCCCGCTTCGATGTCGCCAAGGCAAAGGCGCTGATGGAAGAGGCGGGCTATGGCGGCGGCCTGTCCGTGACCATGCTCGCGCCGAACAATCGCTATATCGAGGATGCCCGCATCGCCGAAGCGGTTGCCGCCATGCTTGCCAAGATTGGCATCAAGGTCGATCTCCAGACCATGCCGAAGGCGCAATATTGGCAGCGCTTCGACGAGCGCGCCGGCGACATCATGATGATCGGATGGCAGTCCGATACACAGGACTCCGCCAATTTCTATGAGTTCCTGACCATGACTCCCGACCCCCGCACCGGCTACGGCCAATATAATGCCGGCAACTATTCCAACCCCGAGGTGGACGCGCTCACGGTGCAGACTCAGACCACGACCGATGCCGCCGCGCGCGCCGCCGTGCTGAAGAAGATCGAGCGCATCCTTTATGATGATGCGGCGCTCGTGCCCCTGCACTGGCCGCATCTCACCTGGGGCGCCAGCCGCAAGGTGCAGATTGAGCCCGTGCTCAACGTCCTCGACATGCCCTATCTCGGCGATCTGGTGATCGATTAGACCCGAGTTCGGGCCCTTCCGCAGCGTTGGTCAGCCTCACGCCGTCCGGTATGGTCCGATGCGGGAGCAGCGCCCGTCTTGCAACCGCTTGGGCGTACGGCCGACATGAAGGGGGCGATAAAGAGCGATGCCGTACCGCACCCGCCGCCGAGGCAGCGCGGCATGCTGCTCGCGGCCGCCCTCGGCATCGCGACGGGCTTGTTTTCTACCCTGCCGTCGCCCTTGCCGGATGTGCGCTTAAGCGATCCGGAGATCATCATTAATGCCGAGGGTATCCCGCTCCATGCCGGCATCGTATTCGGCGCGATGCTCGCCGGCCTGCTGTGGTTCTGGAGCGAGCGCGATTTTGGCAAATGTGTGCTCGCAGCGGGCCTCACGCTCATTGGCTGGCTGACCGCGGTGAACACGGCCAATGACGTGATGTCGGGGATCGTCGCCTCCGATCTGCTCGGCACCACGCAAGGCGCCAAAGGCAGCAGGGAGGTGCTCGGCTGGCTCGTCGCCGGATTGGCCGGCGGCCTCATCGGCGCGGGCTTCACCGCCTGCGGCGTCAGCATCGCCGCGCCATCCACCCGGCGCGCGTCGGCCTGGGCGCTCATTCTGGGGTTGGGCACCTTGTTGGGCCTGCTGCTCTACCCGGCGGCGAGATTCGATGCGGGCGTCCTGTTATTCGTGCCCTGGCAGGCTGCGGTCGCGGCGAGTATCGCTTATGGTCTGAGCCGGACCTGAATCGAAATCTCAACCCCACATGCATCCAGTTGAATCGAATCATGAAAGCCCTGGCTGCTGGCCTCACTTTCTTTGCCAAGCGCCTCGCGCAAGCACTCCTTGTGATGCTCGCGATCCTCGGCATTGCTTTCGCGGTGCGGTCCGCCCTTGGCGATCCCTTGCGCGAGATTATGGGGGAGGCGGTGCCGGCGAGCGAGCGTGCGGCGCTGAAGGAGCAGCTCGGCCTCGATGCCCCTTGGCCGGTTCAGCTCGCGCGCTATCTCGGTGACGCGGCCAGAGGCGATTTCGGCACCTCCTATATTTATAAGCGTCCCACGCTGGATGTGATCCTCGCCAAATTCCCGCCGAGCTTCGAGCTTGTCTTCGCCGCGAGCCTTCTCGTGCTCGCGCTGTCGCTGCCGGCCGGCATCTATTGCGCCGTGCGGCCCCGCGACTGGGGCGCAAAACTTGTGCTGGGGCTAAGCATCCTCGGCATCTCCATCCCCGTGTTCCTCACGGGCATCTTCCTGATCTCCATCTTCTCGGTATGGCTTGGCTGGCTGCCCGCGTTTGGCCGTGGCGAGACGTTGCGGCTTGGCGCCTGGGAAACCGGACTTCTGACCTTGGACGGGCTTTGGCATCTGATCCTCCCGGCACTTACGCTCTCCTCCATCATGCTGCCGCTCTTCATCAGGCTCGTGCGCGGCGCCATGCTCGATGAGCTTGGCCGCGACTATGTGCGCACCGCCCGCGCCAAGGGTGCGGGACATTTGCGCGTCTGGCTTCGGCATGCGCTGCGCAACGCGCTGCTGCCGCTCGTCGCCGTCGGCGGATTGCAGATCGGAACGTTCCTCGCTTACACCCTGCTGACCGAGACCGTGTTTCAGTGGCCCGGCATGGGTTTTCTCTTTCTCGAGGCCGTCACGCGCGCCGACGTGCCGCTCATCACGACCTATTTGGTCGCGGTCGGATTTCTCTTCGTTGTCACCAACACCATCGCGGACATCGTGAGCCTTTGGCTCGATCCGCGCATCAGCATCGAGGCCACGCGATGAAAGCGCGCGGCGCCGCCACCGCATCCTCGTCGTTCCTCGCCGCCGGCATGGCGCGTCCTGGGGCCATGCTCGCAGGCCTAGTGCTGGCCCTGATAGCGATTGCCGCTTCATTCGCCCCGCTCATTGCGCCGCAAAACCCGTTCGACCTCACAAGTTTCGATGTGCTCGACGCTAATTTGCCGCCCGCCTGGCTGCCCGGCAGCGACCCGCGTTTCGTTCTCGGTACGGATGCGCAAGGGCGCGATCTCTTCAGCGCCATCCTCTACGGCACCCGCATCTCTCTCCTGGTCGGCCTACTCGCCGTTGCGATCCAGGCGGCGATTGGCATTCCGTTGGGGCTGTTCGCAGGTTATCTCGGCGGGCGGATCGATACCATCGTCACCAGGCTCGCCGACATTCAGCTCTCGCTCTCCACGCTGATGATGGCCATCATCGTGCTGGCGCTCTTCCGTGCGGGGCTGGGCGGCGAAAGCTTGAGCCAATTCGCGGTGCCGCTTCTCGTCGTCGTGATCGGCTTGGCGGAATGGCCGTATTTCGCACGCACCGCGCGCGCCGCCACCCAAGTTGAAAGTGCCAAGGACTATATTCGCGCCGCGCGGGCGCTGGGTGCAAGCGACCGGACCGTGCTCCGCCGCCACCTCCTCCCCAACATCACCTCGCCGCTGATCGTGGTGGCGACGACGCAGGTGGCGGGCGCTATCATGGCGGAGGCTGCGCTCTCCTTTCTCGGCCTTGGCATGTCGGTCACGAAGCCCTCCCTCGGCACCCTGATCCGCTCAGGCTATGACCTTCTCTTCTCCGGCGCCTGGTGGGGCACCGTCATTCCCGGGCTTGTGCTCGTCGTGGTGCTGATCGCCGTCAACCTTATTGGCGACGCGCTTCGCGATGCATTGGACCCGCGTCTCCGCTAGGGGTTAATGCCCCGCAATAGGTGACCTCCCGCCACTGAGGGCCTATACGGTAGTGCTGGCAGGCCCGCGGGCTAGGATTTTGCTCGGCAGGCTATGCGCTTAGCCTATCGCTGCAGCAAGATTTGGAGGACGACATGGAGAACTCGGGCTCCGCAAACCCGGATCTCATCTTCTCGCTCCGTCGCGTCACCGAACGCGCCGCCTGTGCCGCGTTCAACTGGATTGGGCGCGGCGACGGTCAGGATGGCGGCCGCGCGGCGCTCGATGCCATGCGCTCTGCACTCGCCGACGTCGATATCGATGCCATTGTCGTCATCGGCGAAGCAGGGAAGGGCGAAGCCCCGCAGCCGACGCGCGGCGAGCGCCTGGGTCGCCCGGGTGCCGCCTTCAAGGCCGACATCGCCGTCGATCCGGTGGAAGGCACCTCCTATATGGTGCGTGGTCTCACCAATGCGCTCGCGGTCATGGCTGTTGCGCCGCGCGGCGCCATGATGAACCCGGCGCCAGCCTTCTACATGGAGAAGTTCGGCACGAGCGCGCCGGCCCGCGGCAAGATCGATCCGCATTGGCCGACCGGCAAAAAGCTCGAGACCCTTGCGGCAGCCCTCGGCAAGGATGTCTCCGATCTCACGATCTTCGTGCTGGAGAAGCCGCGTCACCGCGACCTCATCAACGCGATCCTCGCCACAGGGGCGCGCGTCGCGCTTTATCCCGCCGGCGACGTGGCAGGGGCGCTAATGGCGGCCATTCCCGGTTCAGGCATCGACGCTTTGATGGGAACAGGCGGTACGCCTGAAGGCGTTATGTCTGCATGCGCCATTCGCGCGATCGGCGGCGAATTCTTGGCCCGTATCGATCCGCAGCTTCAAACCGAAGCGAGAGCCGTCAAGGAAGCGGGAGTCGATACGACGAAATGGTATGGGCGCGACGAGATCATCGCGTCCGATAACGTGTTTTTCTGCGCGACCGGTATCACCACGGGCTTGATGCTCGAAGGCGTGGATCGCACCAAATCGCATTACAAGGTGCAGACCATGATGATTACCGGAGCGACACGCGAACGCCAGATTTTGACGAGCTTCATTCCGACCGAGCGCTTGGCCGGCGTTGCGGCCCGCGACGTGGCCTAGGTCGAAGATGAAGCTTAGGGAGTGAGCGATGCCGTTGCGAGTTGAGCATCCGATCATCCTCGGGATCGTCGGGGACTCCGCGTCAGGCAAGACGACGCTGTCGGCTGGCGTCGCCCAGATTCTGGGCGAGGAGCACTGCACCGTGCTCTGCACCGATGACTATCACAAATACACCCGCGCGGAACGCACCGAGGCCGGTCTCTCAGCGCTCGATCCGCGGGCGAACTATGTCGATATTCTGGAGCAACATCTGCGCTTGTTGCGCGCCGGCGAGCCGATCCTCAAGCCCATCTACGATCATCGTGACGGCACGCTGAAACGGCCCGCTTACGTAAAGCCAAAGGAGTTTGTCATCGCAGAAGGCCTGCTCGGCTATACGACGCGCGCCATGCGCGATTGCTATGACGTCAAGATCTACCTCGATCCCGAAGAAGAGCTCCGCGTGAAGTGGAAAATCCATCGCGATACGACGAAGCGCGGCTACACAAGGGAAGAGGTGCTGGCGTCGCTCGAAAGGCGCACCGATGACAGCGCGAGCTTCATCCATCCTCAGCGCACGTTTTCCGATATCGTCATCCGCTTTCAGTCGCCGAAGGGCGCCAACGGGCCAGATACGGAGCTCGATGTCCGCCATCTCCTGCGCCCGACCCTGCCGCACCCCGACTTCAGCCCGCTGTTCGACGGCTCAAGCAATGCCGGGCTCCACCTGGAACTCGCCCGCGACCGCGACGGCAAGCCAGTCGACGTACTTGAGATCAACGGCAATATCTCCGACAACCGGGCGGAAAGAATCGAAGACCTTCTGTGGAACCTCATCCCGGAAGCTGGGCATCTCCGCGACCAGGTGGGCCGCATCGACGGGGGCAACGGCGCCCGCAAGAGCCACCCTTTGGCGCTGACCCAGCTCCTTGTCGGTTATCACGCCGTGAAGGCGGCGATGGGGGTCCGCGCCTATTAGCGCTCGATCGGAGCCTGGAGGATTGATGGCCGACGTCCTGATGCAGGAGCAGGTATTGCCCGAGGTGACCCATGAGGACATGGCGAACGCCATACGCGCGCTCGCCATGGATGCGGTGCAAAAGGCCGATTCTGGCCATCCCGGGATGCCTATGGGCATGGCCGATGTCGCCACCGTCCTCTTCACCCGCTTCCTGAAGTTCGACGCCGAGCGTCCCGACTGGCCGGACCGCGACCGCTTCGTTCTGTCCGCCGGTCACGGCTCCATGCTGCTTTATGCGCTGATGTACCTCACCGGCTTTAAGGTGATGGACATCGAGCAGCTGAAGAATTTCCGCCAGCTCGGCTCGCGCACGCCGGGGCATCCGGAGAATTTCGTCACCGAGGGAATTGAGACCACCACCGGTCCCCTCGGCCAAGGTCTTGGCAACGCCGTAGGAATGGCGCTCGCCGAGCGGCTGCTGCATCACCGTTATGGCGACGAAATCGTCAGCCACTATACCTATGCCATTGCTGGCGATGGCTGCCTTATGGAGGGCATCAGCCACGAGGCGATCTCGCTTGCGGGCCATCTGAAGCTTGGCCGGCTGATCGTCTTGTTCGACGACAATCAGATTTCCATCGACGGTCCGACCAGCCTGTCCGTCTCCGACGATCAGCTCGAACGCTTCCAAGCGTCGGGTTGGCATACCGCGCGCGCGGATGGCCACGTTCCCGAGGCGATCGCCCTTGCCATTGAAAATGCGCGAGGCGTGACGGACCGGCCATCCCTGATCGCGTGCCGCACGATCATTGGTTACGGCGCACCGAGCAAGGCCGGAACCGCCGCGACCCACGGCTCCCCGCTGGGGGCGGAGGAGATTAGTGGCGCGCGCGAGCGCTTGCGCTGGGCCCATGAGGCCTTTTATGTGCCGCAAACCGTGCTGGCGCGGTGGCGTTCTGCCGGTGCCGCGCATCGGGGCGACTACGAGACCTGGAATTCAGCCGCGAAGCGTCTCGATGCATCCGCGCGCGCCGGCCTGACCGACCCCATCGATGCGGATGTCGCGGCTAAGATCAAAACTGCCATCGAGGCGATCAAATCCGACTTCACGGCCGAGGCCGCTAAGATCGCCACGCGCCAGTCCTCGCAGAAGGTGCTGGAGAAATTGGTCCCCGTGGTCCCGGGCCTTATCGGCGGCTCGGCCGATCTTACCGGGTCCAACGGTACGCTCACGAAGCTCCACATCATGGTCAAGCCGCCCGAGTTTGCGGGCAACTACATCTATTATGGCGTGCGCGAGCACGGCATGGCCGCCGCCATGAATGGGCTCGCGCTGCATGGCGGCTTCGTGCCCTATGGCGGTACCTTCCTGGTCTTTTCGGATTATTGCCGCCCCTCGATCCGTCTTTCGGCCCTCATGGGCGAGCGCGTGATCTACGTGATGACCCATGATTCCATCGGTCTTGGCGAAGACGGCCCGACGCACCAGCCGGTCGAGCATCTCGCTGCTCTGCGGGCCATGCCCAATCTCAATGTCTTCAGGCCCGCCGATTCGGTGGAATGCGCGGAATGTTGGGAAGTCGCACTTTTTACCCCGTCCACGCCGTCGGTACTCGCTTTATCCCGTCAGGGGCTGCCGCTGCTGCGCACCGCCCATAGCGCGGACAATCTCTCGGCCAAGGGCGGTTATGTCCTCTTCGAGCCGGAGAGCGGCCGCGACGTCACTTTGATCGGCACGGGGTCCGAGCTGATGTTTGCCCAAGAAGCGGCCAAAGCGCTGGCAGGTGAGGGGATCAAAGCCGCAGTCGTATCAATGCCTTGTTGGGAGCTGTTCGAGACCCAAAATGACGAATACCAAGACGCTGTCCTAGGCTCAGCGCCGCGGGTCGCCATTGAGGCGGCTGTGGAGTTCGGCTGGTCGAAATGGCTTGGCCGGGACGGCATTTTTGTTGGAATGCATGGATTTGGTGCTTCTGCCCCGGCGCAAGAGCTTTATAAGCATTTCGGCATTACCGCGGACGCTGTGGCAGCGGCCGCGCGTATGCTTTGTCGCAAGGGGACCAAGTGAGGAGAAATGGCTAATAAGCGTGTCGCCATCAACGGTTTCGGACGCATCGGAAGGCTGACCTTCCGGGCTTTTCTGGAGTCCGGGCGGAAGGATCTCGATTTCGTGGCGATCAACGATCTCGGCTCAGCCGAGATGAATGCCCATCTGCTCGAATATGACAGCGTGCATGGACATTATACCGGCGGGATCAGCGTCTCTGACGGTCGCCTAAAGGCCGATGGTCAGGATGTTGCTGTGCTTTCCGAGGCGACGCCCGAGAACCTTCCCTGGCGCGATCTCGGCGTCGACATCGTGATGGAATGCACTGGCCGCTTTACCGATCGCGAGGGTGCCGCCAAGCATCTGACCGCGGGGGCTAAGCGCGTGCTTGTATCCGCGCCGTGCAGCGGCGCAGATCTCACCGTTGTCTACGGCGTCAACAACGACAAGCTCACCCAGGAGCACCACGTCGTCTCCAATGCTTCCTGCACCACCAATTGTCTCGCCCCAGTGGCACAAGTGCTGAACGATCTGATCGGCATCAAGCACGGTTATATGACCACCGTGCACGCCTATACCGGCGATCAGCGCACGGTGGATACGCTGCACAAGGATCCCTACCGGGCTCGCGCCAGCGGCCTGAACTTAATCCCGACATCGACCGGCGCGGCCAAGGCTGTCGGCCTCGTGCTCCCTGAATTGAAGGGCAAGCTCGACGGCGCCGCCATCCGCGTGCCGGTCCCGAATGTCAGTTTGATCGATCTGACCTTCGAGGCGTCGCGCCCGACCTCCGTCGAGGAGATCAACGCGGCCATGACCAAGGCTGCCGACGGCCCCTTGAAGGGCGTGCTCGGCGTCAATGCCAAGCCGCTCGTGTCGTCGGATTTCAACCACGATCCGTTGAGCTCGGTATTCGATCTTCACGCAACGCAGGTCGTCGACGGCACATTCTGCCGCGTCCTGGCCTGGTACGACAATGAATGGGGCTTCTCAAATCGCATGTGTGACACCGCCGGCGCCATGGGGCGGCTGATATGAGTATATCCCACCACGCCAACGGCAACGGCAGGGCCCCGATGCAAGACATCGATCTGTCCCGTATCAAAACCATCGACGCGCTCGACGTGAGGGGCAAACGCGTGCTGGTGCGCGCGGACTTGAACGTGCCCGTCGAGGCGGGCGGCGTAGCCGACGCCACGCGCATCAAGCGCATCATGCCGACGATCTCCAAGCTCACCCATGGCGGTGCCAAGGTCATTGTGATGTCCCATTTGGGGCGTCCTAAGGGGCAGCAGAGCGCGGAGTTCTCCTTGCGGCCGGTCGCATCCAAAATGCAGGAACTGATGGACGGCACACCCGTTCGCTTCATTGGCGACTGTGTCGGCGACGACGTCGAACGCGGCATCGATGCGCTGGCGCCAGGTGAGGTCGCGATGCTGGAAAACCTTCGCTACCACAGCGGGGAAGAGAAGAACGATACCGCCTTCGCCAAGAAGCTTGCCGCTCTCGGCGACATCTATGTCAATGACGCCTTCTCCTCCGCCCATCGCGCCCATGCCTCCATCGAGGCCATCGCGCACGAGCTTCCCGCTTATGCCGGCTCCCTGATGATGGCGGAGATCAAAGCGCTCGGCCTTGCGCTTGAGAGGCCCGAACGCCCGGTGATGGCCATTGTCGGTGGCGCCAAGGTCTCCACCAAGATCGACGTTCTCACCAATCTCGTCTCCCGGATGGACGTCCTCGTCGTTGGCGGCGGCATGGCCAACACCTTCCTTTATGCGCAGGGCGTGAATGTCGGCAACTCGCTCTACGAGCCCGATTTCGCCGCGACCGTGAAGGACATCATCGCGCAGGCCAAGCTCTCCGGCTGCGAGATTTTTCTGCCCGTCGATGAGGTGGTGGCGAGAGAATTGGCGCCCGGCACCGAATCGTGGGTCGTCGACGTCAATGCGATTCCCTCCGATGCCATGGTGCTCGACCAGGGGCCGAAAAGCATCGCGCGGCTGAAAGCGCGCCTTGGCGAAATGCGCACGCTCCTATGGAACGGACCCCTCGGTGCCTTCGAGATCGCTCCCTTCGGAGAGGGTACCGCTTCGCTCGCCCGCGAGGCGGCGCGCCTTACCAAGGAGGGCAAACTCGTCAGCGTCGCCGGCGGCGGCGACACCGTGCGCGCTTTGAACACTGCGCGCGTGGCGCAGGATTTCACCTACGTTTCCACCGCGGGCGGCGCGTTTCTGGAGTGGCTGGCGGGCAGGGAATTGCCTGCTGTCACCGCGCTTGCAACGAGTGAAGTGCTTTCGACGCGCGAAGCGGTCGCGACCGGCCAAATCTGATGGGGCTGTCCCGGATATGGCGGATGCGGTCGAAAGGAGGAGATCAATGAACGAGCAGGCAAAGGTCGCTGGCGCTGAGCCTAGCGAACCGGCCAAGGCGCTGCGGGGCGAAGAACGCTATCACGCGGGCGTGCTCGAATATAAGCGCATGGGCTATTGGGAGCCCGACTATCAGCCCAAGGACACGGATCTCATCGCTTTGTTCAGGGTGACGCCGCAAGAGGGCGTCGATCCGGTCGAAGCCGCTTCCGCCGTGGCGGGGGAATCCTCAACCGCCACATGGACCGTGGTCTGGACCGATCGCCTGACGGCTTGCGACAAATATCGCGGCAAGTGCTACCGCGTCGATCCGGTGCCGAACGCGCCGGGGCAATATTTCGCCTATATCGCGTACGACCTCGATCTGTTCGAGCCCGGCTCGGTGGTGAATCTCGCCGCCTCGATCATCGGCAACGTCTTCGGCTTCAAGCCGCTGAAGGCCTTGCGGCTAGAGGACATGCGGCTCCCCGTCGCTTATGTGAAGACCTATGACGGGCCGCCGACCGGCATCGTTGTCGAGCGCGAGCGCCTTGACAAATTCGGCCGCCCGCTGCTCGGCGCGACTGTCAAGCCGAAGCTCGGTCTGTCCGGGCGCAACTATGGCCGCGTCGTCTATGAGGCGCTGAAGGGCGGTCTCGACTTCACCAAGGATGACGAAAACATCAACTCGCAGCCTTTCATGCATTGGCGTGATCGATTCCTCTATTGCATGGAGGCCGTGAACCGCGCGCAAGCCGCGACCGGCGAGATCAAGGGCACCTATCTCAATGTCACCGCCGCGACCATGGAAGACATGTATGAGCGCGCGGAGTTCGCCAAGGATCTCGGCTCCGTCGTTGTCATGATCGACCTCGTGATCGGCTGGACGGCGATTCAGTCGATGTCGAAATGGGCGCGCCGCAACGACATGATCCTGCATCTGCATCGCGCCGGCCACGCGACTTACACACGGCAGAAAACCCACGGCGTGTCCTTCCGTGTCATCTGCAAATGGGCGCGCCTTGCCGGCGTCGACCACATTCATGCTGGCACGGTGGTGGGCAAGCTCGAGGGCGATCCGGCGACCGTGCGCGGCTTCTACGACATCTTGCGCGAGGATCACGTCCCGATGCGGCTGGAGAACGGCATCTATTTCGATCAGGATTGGGCCAGCATGCGCAAAGTGATGCCGGTCGCCTCCGGTGGCATTCATGCCGGCCAGATGCATCAGCTGCTGCATTATCTCGGCGAGGACGTCGTGCTTCAATTCGGCGGCGGCACCATCGGCCATCCCGGCGGTATTCAGGCGGGGGCCACCGCCAACCGTGTTGCGCTCGAGGCCATGATTCTCGCCCGCAACGAGGGACGCGACTATTTCGCCGAAGGCACCGAAATTCTAGAAGCCGCCGCAAGGACCTGCACGCCGTTGCAGCAGGCGCTCGACACCTGGAAGGACGTGACCTTCGACTATGCCTCGACGGACACGCCGGATTTCGTGCCGCTCGAAACCACGTCGTTCTAACGAGAGATCCCCATGCGCTTGACCCAAGGCACGTTTTCCTTCCTGCCCGATCTCACCGACGAGCAGATCAGGCGGCAGGTGCAGTACTGCATCGGCAATGGCTGGGCGGTGAACATCGAGTTCACCGACGATCCGCATCCCCGCAACGTCTATTGGGAGATGTGGGAACATCCCATGTTCGATCTCCGCGATGCCGCCGGGCTCATGCTCGAGCTGAAGAAGTGCCGGCAGATCTACGGCGACCGCTATATCCGCGTTTCCGCCTTCGATGCCTCGCCGGGATGGGAGTCGATCCGGCTGTCCTTCATCGTCAATCGGCCGGTGCAGGAGCCGGGCTTCCGCCTCGAACGCCAGGAATTGGCGGGGCGCAATCTGCGCTATACGACGCAAGCCTATGCCACCGCGCTGCCCGAGGGCCGGCGCTATAATGACGGTCCCAAGCGCTAACGCCCCTGCGTGCCGGGCTTTTCCGAAGTCTAAGACCCCTCAAGACCCCGATGCCGGGCGTCCCGGCCATCTAAGGTTGGGCTCGCCCGGCACAAAAGTCCGGTCTGACAAGTTCGAATTAAGGGGACCGTGGTTTAGAAAGGCGGTTGAACGAGTGCTGTTGAGACCATGACCGAATTCAAAGACGCCGAGAGAAAGCTCACCGAACTGGAGCTTTCGGCCACCGTCGACCTCCACAAGGAGATCGCGGAGGTCGGCATCGAGAAAATTCTGGAGGAGCTGGACGCCGACCTTGTCGGGCTCGCCCCGGTCAAGAAGCGCATCCGCGAGATTGCGGCGCTGCTGCTGGTCGAGCGCGTGCGCCGGCGCCTGGGGCTCACCGCCGAGCCGCCGACCCTGCATATGTCCTTCACCGGCAATCCCGGCACCGGCAAGACCACCGTGGCGCAGCGCATGGCGGAAATTTTGCACCGGCTCGGCTTTGTCCGCCGCGGTCATCTCGTCTCTGTCACTCGCGACGATCTCGTCGGCCAATATATCGGTCATACAGCGCCGAAGACGAAAGAGGTTCTGAAGCGGGCAATGGGCGGCGTGCTCTTCATCGACGAGGCCTATTACCTGCATCGCCCCGAGAACGAACGCGACTATGGCCAGGAGGCCATCGAGATTCTGCTCCAGGTCATGGAGAACCAGCGCGAGGATCTCGTCGTGATCCTTGCCGGCTACGCCGACCGCATGGAGAAGTTTTTTGCCTCCAATCCGGGCTTCCGTTCGCGCATCGCCCATCACATCAATTTTCCGGACTATAACGATGCTGAGCTGTTCGACATTGCGGGACTTCTGCTCGCCAAGATGAATTATCGCTTCAGCGCCGAGGGCAGCGAGGCCTTCAAGCGCTACATCGTGGCGCGCAAGCGCCAGCCGCATTTCGCCAATGGCCGCTCGATCCGCAATGCCCTCGACCGCGCGAGGCTGCGCCAGGCCAATCGCCTGGTCGCCAATCCCGATCCAAGCCTCACCGCCGAGGCCTTGATGACCCTTGAGCCTGTCGACATTCTCACAAGCACGGTCTTCGAGATCGATCGCAAGGGCAAGGCTGCCTCATGAGCAGGGACATCATCATTGCTCCCTCCATTCTCTCCGCCGATTTCGCGCGGCTTGGGGAAGAGGTGCGCGCCATCGATCAGGCCGGTTGCGACTGGATCCATGTCGATGTCATGGACGGCCACTTCGTCCCCAACATCACCATCGGGCCCGATGTGGTGAAGGCGCTCCGCCCGCACTCGAAGAAAATCTTCGATGTGCATCTCATGATCGCGCCCTGCGACCCGTTCATCGAAGCCTTCGCTAAGGCCGGCTCCGACATCATTACGGTTCATGCCGAAGCTGGGCCGCATCTCGATCGCTCGCTGCAGCTCATCCGCGGCCTCGGCAAGAAAGCCGGCGTCAGCATCACGCCGTCGACGCCGGAAACCGTGATTGAGTATGTGCTCGACAAGCTCGACCTCATTCTCGTCATGACGGTCAATCCAGGCTTCGGCGGCCAGGCGTTCCTGCCGTCGCAACTGCCGAAGATCAGGGCGCTACGCAGCATGATCGGCGCGCGCCCCATCCATCTTGAGGTCGATGGCGGCATCAATGCCGAGACCGTGCCCCTCGTCGTCGAGGCCGGCGCCAATGCCATCGTCGCCGGTTCCGGCGTCTTCAAGGGCGGTGCCTATGCCGAAAATATCGCCGCCATTCGCGGCAATGCCGAGCGCGCCCGCGCCACCGCGGCGTGACCTTGGATAGAGCGTGGCCAAAGGCGGTCGTCTTCGATCTCGACGGCACCCTCGTCGACACCAACGCCGATCTCACCGTTGCACTCAATGTGACTTTGGCGGAGCTCGGTCTTCCCGAACACCCGGAGCACGCCGTGCGCAAGATGGTCGGAGGAGGGCTCTCGCTGCTGCTCGACCGGGCGCTCGCGGCCCACGATGTCTCGCTCGGAGAAGAAGCGAAGGTCGCAATGGAAGCGCGCCTCTTCGAACATTACGCCGCAAATCCAGCTTCCCTGTCGCGTCTTTATCCTCATGCGGCGGAGACGCTGCGTGATTTGCAAGCTCTTGGCATCGCCTGCGGTATCTGCACCAATAAGCCGCACGCCATGAGCCGCGACGTGTTGCGCGCGGTCGGCGTCCTCGATGTCTTTGCGTGTCTGCAATGCGGCGACAGCGATCTGCCCAAGAAGCCGGATGCACGCGGCCTCCTCAGGCTCGTTGACGCCCTGGGAGCGGAGCCGTCCTCCACTTTCATGGTGGGCGATAGCATCACGGACGTAAAGACCGCGCGCGCCGCCAATCTCGGCGCGGTGGTGCTGGTCTCTTATGGTTATACCGCCGAGCCTGCGGCCGAACTCGGCGCCGACTTGGTCATCGATCGCCTCGACGAGCTGCCGCAGGCTTTTGCCGGCCTCATGCCTCGCAAAGCGAGCTTTACTTGACGCTAACGTGATCCCTAAACGCTTGCGGGCACGGGTTAAATCCTCAAGGTGAGGATCGGCCGCCCAGCAGGCCTAAGGTGGTGTATGGACGTTTCTTATGTCGGCGCGCTGATCGCGGGGCTCTTGAGCTTCCTGTCGCCCTGCGTCCTGCCATTGGTGCCGCCTTATTTGTGCTTCCTCGGCGGCACGACCTTCGACCAGCTTACGGGCGAGGACGAAACGCCCAACCACGTCTATTCCACCGTCGTTCTGTCGGCTGTGGCGTTCGTGCTTGGCTTCACCACGGTGTTCGTGGCCCTCGGCGCCACCGCCACGGCTGCCGGCCAGCTGCTCGCCGAGAACCTTCTGATCCTGAGCAAGATCGCCGGCGTTATTATCATCATCGCGGGCCTGCATTTTCTCGGTGTCGTTCACATTCCGCTCCTGCACCGCGAGGCGCGCTATCACGCCGAGGCGCGGCCCGCCGGCCTCGTCGGCGCCTATCTCATCGGCATTGCCTTCGCCTTTGGCTGGACGCCCTGTATCGGGCCGGTGCTCGCCGCCATCCTCGCGCTCGCAGCGGGCCAGGACTCGATCAGCCAGGGCGTGAGTCTCTTGCTCGTCTACTCCTTAGGCCTCGGCCTTCCTTTCATCGCCGCCGCGGTGGCGATCAAGCCGTTCATGAGCACGTTGCAGCGCTACCGCCGTCACCTCTCCATCATGGAGAAAGTGCTCGGCGCCTTCCTCGTGCTCACCGGTATCCTCTTCCTCACCAATTCCATGACGTTGATTGCGGGCTGGCTCATCGAGTGGTTTCCCGCTCTGGCGACGATCGGCTGACGCAGGCCTTTCGCTTGCTCCCAAAGCCGCCGATAGTGCCGCCAATGACCGCAATCGCACTCACCATTGCCGGCTCGGATTCCTCTGGCGGCGCCGGTATACAGGCCGATCTCAAGACCTTCGCGGCCCTCGGCGTCTATGGCGCGAGCGCCATTACCGCGCTCACGGCGCAGAATACGCTCGGCGTTCAAGGCGTCTTCGAAGTGCCTCCCGACTTCGTGCGCGAGCAGATGAGGTCTGTTGCGACGGACTTCGATGTCCTGGCCATCGAGATCGGCATGCTGGCAACGAGTGCGGTCATCGCCGCCGTCGCGGAGGGATTGGAGAATTTCCCCGATGTGCCGGTCGTGCTCGATCCGGTCATGGTTGCCGCGAGCGGCGATCTCTTGCTCGAGGCGAGCGCCATCGAAACGCTTCGCCTGCGCCTGCTCCGGCTCGCGACCCTGGTCACGCCGAATTTGGCTGAGGCCGCAGTGTTGACGGGGGGAAGGGTGGCCGAGCGCGTAGAGGAGATGAAGGCCCAAGCCCTGAAGCTTCGTGCCGTCGGCGCGCCTGCGGTCCTCGTGAAGGGGGGCCACGCTGAAAGTACCGTCGCCGTGGACATCTATCTCGATGCCGAAGGAGAGTTGCAGCTTGAGGCGCCGCGCATTGCCACCACCAACACGCACGGCACCGGCTGCACGCTATCGGCCGCGATTGCCGCCGAGCTCGCCAAGGGCGCGCCGCTGCGGGAGGCCGTGACGACGGCCAAGACCTACATCACCGCCGCTCTAAAGGGCGCGGACTCGCTCCATATCGGCAAGGGCAGGGGCCCGGTTCACCATTTTCACGGTTTCTGGCCCAAGCAATCATAGGCAGGACCGGAGTTCCATTCCTCGGCCTGCACCGTCAGGCGCTGCTCGCCGAGACCCGAGATCGAGAGGCGGAGCTGGTCGCCAGGCTTCAGGAACACGCGGGGCTTGCGCGCCATGCCGACACCGGGCGGCGTCCCGGTGGTGATGACGTCGCCCGGAACCAGCGTCATGTATTTGCTGATATAACTCACGAGCTGCGCGACGCTGAAGATCATGGTGGAGGTGGAGCCTGTCTGCATGGGCTCGCCATTGAGGTCGAGGCTCAGATCGAGCGCCTGGGGATACGGGATCTCGTCCTTGGTGACGAGCCATGGACCCAGCGGACCGAAGCTGTCATGGCTCTTGGCCTTTATCCATTCGCCCGGTCCGCCGACTTGGAGACTACGCTCGGAGACGTCGTTGCAGATGGCGTAGCCGGCGACGTGATTGAGCGCGTCACCTTCCGCAATGTTCTTCGCGCGGCTGCCGATCACGACCGCAAGCTCGACCTCGAAATCCATGCGCTCCCAACCCTTGGGCGCAAGCACCGGATCGTAGGGCCCCGACACGCAGGAACTCGCCTTGGCAAACACGATCGGGACTTCGGGGATCGGCATGCCGGTCTCCTCGGCATGATCGCGATAGTTGAGACCGATGCCGAAGAATTTCGGCACGACTCCGACCGGCGCTCCGATTCTGGAATCGGCGCTCACGAGAGGGAGTGTTGCCGGATCCAATGCCGCGAGACGCTTCAGACTGTCGGATCCGAGCGCGTCTCCCGCGAGGTCACCGATAACACCGGAAAGGTCCCGAATTCCCCCGCTTTGATCTATAATTCCCGGCTTTTCCGCACCAATTTCGCCATATCTCAGCAGTTTCATCGATCTTTTCCTTGACGCAATTTTTCTGCATGATGCACACCGGTGCCTGGGCGGCAACAGTCCGCGATTGAATCTGACCATCGGTCAGGCTAACCATCT
Source organism: Methyloceanibacter sp. (assembly GCF_050999895.1). GTDB lineage: Bacteria > Pseudomonadota > Alphaproteobacteria > Rhizobiales > Methyloligellaceae > Methyloceanibacter. Next base: position 24,409 of record NZ_JBPCOU010000052.1, read on the forward strand.
CCACGAATCAAACCAGAGGGATAGGCTTATGGGACCTCGCTTGTTTTCGCCCTTCATCAGCAACGCCATGCCGCTCGCAGCGATCCTGCTTGTCGCGGTCTGCGCGTTGCCGGTTGGAGCGGCATCCAAAAACCCGTTCGATCAGCTCAAAGGCTATTGGTCGGGCGCCGGCACCGTGACTCCGATCAATGGGAAGGCCGAGAAGGTCAGTTGCAAGGTGACCTATAGCGTCACCGGCGCCGACGTTTCGCAGAACATCCGCTGCGCCGGCACCGACTACAAGTTCAACACCGCCTCCAAGCTCACCTATAACGCCGGCAAGATTAGCGGTTCGTGGAAGGAGAACACCTACGACGCCGCGGGCGCCGTCACCGGAACCGCGAGCGGCGAGACGGTGCATGCGCGTATCAGCGGCGACAAATTTTCCGGCCGCATGAGCATCAGCATCAAGGGTGGTAAAGCCCATTCCATCAATATCGTCCAACTCGACCGCAAGTCCGGCGCCTATCGGCCGGTGGCGAACGTCTCTGTGCGCCGCTGACGCACGCAAGGGAACTGACGCGTTTGAGAGCCGCCCTTGAGTCGCCAGAAGTGAGTTCAACGGCGGCTCTCATTTTATCAAGGCCCAGCCTGCTTCTGCCAATCGGCTCTCGGAAAGCCTCAACGGTGATTCCTGCCCGTTGCGGAACTGCAACAGCGTTCTGAAAAGTTCGGTGCATTCTGGGCCGCACGGGCCTCGTCACGTGGCAGCCTCAAATGCAGACCCTGCTGGGTGCCCCTGGACCGCGTATCACTAATTCATTGATTTTATTAAATAAACTGCAGTACGAGCGCCACGCATTAGCCTCTTTTGCATTTCCGCAACAGTCTCGGACGGTTTTACGCGATCGGCGTCCGCAAACTTGAAGGTCGAAGGTCGGCTGGGTTATCTTGCATCACAAAGAGGGAGGGGGCTGGGGGGCTTCTTTTCTCGGGGGCAGAGAGCTTAGGGGGACCTGGGACACTCTGAAGAGCACGGCTCAGGAATTATTGGGGGGGCGAGCCGAGCCCGACTTGAAGGAATTCCTTCTGAGTTCGGCTCGTTTCGCAGGGAAAACCGGCCCGGTTTACCGGGCCGGTTTTTTTTGTCCCCACTAGAACCCAAGCCGGCCGAGCGTGCTGTCGACACCGTCGAGATAGCCCGCGCCGAACAGGCGCACATGCACGAGCCCGGGATACAGATTGTAAATCCCGCAGCGCACCTCGTGAAACCCCGGCTCTAACGGCAGCACACTCTCGTAATGCTCGAAGAAGGCGCGCCCGAACGTGCCGAACATCGTGCCGAACGCGAGTTCGATTTCCGGATGACCGCAATAGATGGCGGGATCGACGAAGCCTGCGACGCGCCCGCCGCGGACCAGCACATTCCCGGTCCAAAGATCGCCGTGGAGCAGACTGGGGTGAAGCGGCTCGAGCAGGAATGCCTCCAGCCGCTCGGCCAGGTGGTCGATTCGCGCCAAGAGCGGCGCCGGCAGACTGCCCTCCGCATGCGCCTTTCGCGCCATTGCCATAAGCCGATGGTCGCGGAAGAACGGAATCCAGCGATCCGATAGCGGGTTCTCCTGTGGCAGCGGTCCGATAAGCGTGTCGCGCTCATAGCCGAAGGAGGCCCGTGGCGTGGCGTGCAGGCCAGCGATGAGCTCCGCGGCATGGCGCTCGACGCCGGGCGTGATGCCTCCACCGTCAGTCTCAATGAAATCCATCACGAGGAGATCGGGTGCAGCAAACAGAACGCGAGGCACCGGCAGCGCGGACTGCCGGCTGAGCTCTTCGAGCATGTAAGCTTCCAGCGTAAGGTCGGCATCAACGCCTCGCGCTCTTGCCTTCACCGCCACCTTCCGGCCATCGGCAAGTTGCGCAGACAAGCCGATCAGACCGAAGCCGACGGGGAGGCGCCCCTCTTGGAAGATGCGTGCGCCAACGACCTCTTCGAGCCGTCGCCTCAGTCCGGCGTCAGCCATGCGTTGCCGCCAGTCTCAAGCGCGCGATGTCACAAGGCTGATACAAACGCAGTCTAAGTCCCGGCTCTAGGATGTTGATAAACAAAGGATGCTGGGGACGTGCAGCATAACGCTCTGACGAGGCAATACCGCGCGATCTTCGTCTCGGATCTTCACCTAGGCACCAAAGCCTGCCAAGCCGAAGCCTTCCTTGAATTTCTCCGCCACTGCGATACCCCGCGGATCTATCTTATCGGCGACATCGTCGATTTCTGGCGCATCCGCCGCGGCGTCTACTGGCCGCAATCCCACAACGATGTGTTGCAGAAGCTTTTGCGCAAGGCGCGCAAAGGCACCGATCTCATCCTGATTCCCGGCAATCACGACGAGGTCATGCGTGACTATTGCGGCGTTGTCTTTGGCGCGATCGCGATCGAGCGCAACACCATTCACGTCGGTGCCGACGGACGCCGCTATCTCATCATGCACGGCGACGAGTTCGACGTGGTGGTGCGCTATGCCAAATGGCTCGCTCTGTTCGGAGATTGGAGTTACGCGCTCGCGCTTTGGGCCAACACCCATTTCAATGGCGTCCGGCGCTGGCTCGGCATGCCGTATTGGTCGCTATCGGCCTATCTCAAGCACAAGGTCAAACGTGCGGTGAACTATATCGGCGAATTCGAGACCGCGCTGGCGCAGGAGGCACGACGCCATGACGCGCAAGGGGTGATCTGCGGCCACATCCATCATGCCGCCATCCGCATGGTTGGCGACGTCCTCTACATCAACACCGGCGACTGGGTCGAGAGCTGCACTGCGGTGGGGGAGACGGAGGATGGAACCTTCGAGATCATCCGCTGGACCGAGATCTCATTTGGCCAGGATGTGGGGGCTTCCCTTGTCGAGGAGCTTGAGGCGGCTGCCTGATGCGGGTCCTTGTCGCCACCGATGCCTGGCGTCCCCAGGTCAATGGGGTCGTGCGCACCTATGAGCGTCTGGCCCAAGAGGCCGCAAAGTTTGGCATCCACTTCAGCTGCCTCGCGCCGACCGCGTTCCGTACGCTGTCCTGTCCCACCTATCCGGAGATCCCTCTTGCGCTCGCAAGTCCGCGGGCCATCGCGCGCCATATCGAAGCAGCGCTCCCCGATTTCATCCACATCGCCACGGAGGGGCCGATCGGGCTGATGGCCAGGGCTTATTGCCGTAAGAGGGGAAGGCCGTTCACGACGAGCTATCACACCCGCTTCCCGGAATATTTCGCCGCCCGGCTGCCGGTGCCTAAATCCTGGTGCTACGGGGTGCAGCGGTGGTTTCATAACGGCGCTGCCGCAACCTTTGTCGCGACGCGCTCGGTCGCCAGTGAGCTTGAAGCGCGCGGCTTTCGGAAGTTGATGCCCTGGTCGCGGGGCGTCGATACCGAACTGTACCGGCCGCGCGAAGTCCGTCAGTTTGGAGCAGGGCCGGTCTTTCTCTATGTCGGCCGGATCGCGGTCGAGAAGAACATCGAAGCGTTTCTCAATCTCAGTCTGCCAGGACGCAAAGTCCTGGTGGGCAGCGGACCGCAATTGTCGGAGCTCCGCCACCGCTTTCCCGATGCGCTCTTCACGGGACATCGGGAGGGGGAAGATCTGGCGCTCGCCTATGCGTCTGCCGACGTGTTCGTCTTCCCAAGTCTCACTGACACGTTTGGATTGGTTCTTCTGGAGGCGCTGGCGTCCGGCATCCCCGTCGCCGCCTACCCTGTGAGCGGCCCGAAAGACGTCGTGACGGATTTTCGTGCGGGCGCGCTCGACCCCGATCTCGGGGCCGCGGCGCTCCGGGCGCTGTCGCTCGACAGCGACGCGGCACGAGCCCACGCCCTTACCTACGGCTGGGAACAGTCCGCGCGGCAATTCGTCGACAATATGCTTGCGGCCCAGGACTCAGGTGAGTGGGAGCGGGAAGGGCGCCGTTGGCAACGCAAAAAGAAAGCGGCCCGATTGGGGGGAATCGGGCCGCTTCAATTCTAATGCGTCAGTTTGGGGGACGCTTTTGGGGGATTCGCGTCCACCCAGAGATGGTTAGCATCCGCGCCAGTTTCAAGAGCATGATTCAAAATCTGCGCAAGGCCGCAGTAAGTCCATTGAAATACCGCGAAAAAAATTTTTATCCGAATAGTGCCGCCCGCTTCACCGCATGCAGCTTGGCGAGGGTCAGGGGCTCCGGCTCGAACCGATTGACCTCCTCGTTCGCCGGTCGCGAAGCCGCCGGCTCGCGTTCCGCGAACGCGGCTGTCTCACCCGGGGCAACCGGCTCAACCGCTGGCTTATGCGCCGGCCAAATTTCCTCAGCCACCAGCATGGCATCGACATCGTTCTGATTGAGGCCATCGCCGCGGAGCTGCGGACCTCGCAGGAGCGGATCGATTTCGCCTGTGGCCGTCTGCTCGAACTCCGACAGCTTCGACGAGAGCTCACCGACCTTGAAGGCGATATCGTCGACGCCCCAGATCTGGATCATCGCGTTGATACGCTGCTCGATGAAGCGAAGCGTCTTCACGATTTTCGCCGTCCGCTGCCCGGTGATGTCTTGGAGCGAGCAGGCGGTGTAGATCTCGGTGGCGCGCTGATCGACCCTGTCGCAAAGCGCGATCTCGATGCCTTTCTCGCGCAAGGTCCAGGCGACTTCCTGGATATCTTCCGCGGCACCGAGAATCTCAGACGTTGCCTTTTCCGTCGCCTCGACGATGTGATCCAATTCTTCCGATGCGGTGACGAGCTGTTTGTCAAACTGATGCGGCGGTCTGATTTGCGCAATCTCACGCCGCGTGCGCGAGATCGCCTCGCTCATTTGCACGAGCTCGTCGAAGACTTGGCTCGCATGGATGGCGTGAACCTGCTGTTGCGGCTTGGTCACCGCGACCTCAAGCCTGGCGATGGCGTTCAGCAGCAAATCGGTCTCGGCCGATCTGTTGCGGCGCAGATATTCGGCGAGGAACCAGCGGCCGCGCGGAGAATCGAGGAGCGCCGCCTCTATCGCGGCGAAGTTGGCGGCCAGCCCTTCTTTGCGCGGGGCTGCTTGCGGCGATGGTGCTGGGCCGTTTGGTGCTCGTTCCGGCATAGTACGACGCTAGCCTGATTCGGGGATAGGGACCCAGCGTAGTGGCGAAACGACTAGGGATTCGTTAACTGTTGAGACCTCCGCCGACAGTTGTACCCGCACGACTTGCGTCCCTGAGCTGGCGGCTTGGCTTCCTCTACGCCGCTCTATTTTTGGTCGTGGGCTGTTATCTGCCCTATCTGCCGGTCTGGCTGCGCTGGCGCCAACTCGACGCCGACGCCATCGCGCTCCTCCTGGCAACGCCGCTCTTCGTGCGCATCATCTTCACGCCTCTGATCAGCATCGCGGCGGACCATGTCGGCGATCGCCGCACGATCCTCATCGGCCTCGCCTACGGTTCCCTGATCTCGTTCCTGCTGCTCTGGGCGAGTTCCAGCTTCTGGGCGATGTTCGCTGCGATGGTGCTGCTGGCCATCAACTGGACCACCATCATGCCGCTGATCGAGACCGTGGCGGTGATCGGCATGCGCAAGGGGGGACTCGACTACGGCAAGGTCAGGCTCTGGGGTTCGGTAAGCTTTATCGTGGCGAGCCTCGCCACGGGCTTGGTGATCGATCGTGTCGGAGCAGTATCGGTGCTGCCGCTCTTGCTCGTCGCGGTGACATTCCTGGTGGTCGGCACCCATCTCGTGCCGAAGACTCTGACCGCCGGCGCGGCGGTCCCGCAGACCAAGCGCCGCCTGCGGCTCGCCGACGCCGTTGACCTCGCCCGCTCACCCACTTTCATGCTGTTCGTTTTCGCCGCGAGCCTGATCGCCGCCAGCCACGCCGTCTACTACGCCTTCGGGACCATCCATTGGCGCGCGCAAGGCTTTTCCGCCGGTGCGATCGGGGTGCTCTGGTCGATCGGGGTGGTCGCCGAGATCGTGCTGTTTGTATATTCGGGACGGATCATTGCGACGACCGGAGCCGCCAAGCTTCTCATGTTTGCAGGTCTCGGCGCGGTGCTGCGCTGGGCGTTCATGGGATTGGATCTGCCCCTCATCGCAACGGCGCTCGTCCAAGTCCTGCATGCCCTGAGCTTTGGCGCGGCCCATATCGCCGCGATCCACTTTCTGGCGCATGCTGTGCCGGAAGATCGCGCCGCCACCGCGCAAGGGTTCTATGCCGCGATCGTCGCGGGACTCGTCCTTGGCGTTCTCACCATCGCCTCGGGACCGCTCTACCGCAACCTTGCCGGCGGGGCGTACGAAGTGATGGTTGCGCTCGCGCTCCTCGGCACAGCCGGCGCTTTTCTGCTTATGCGGCGGTGGCGGGGCGGGCTCATCGCCAAGGAAGTAGCGGCGAATCGCCCCGTTTAGCATCGTGCCCGACGGGCGATCTTTCGCCTGAGGACAAAAGGCCGGTTTTTGGGTCTTGATCCTTGTCAAGGACCGCTCTGGCCAAAGGCCTACGGTCCTCGCAACTTGAACGACGTCCCAGCTTTTGGCGCCCAACCCTTATGAGGATGCAATGAGAATGTTCATCCGTCTGATGGTCATGAGCGGCGTAGCGATTGCCAGCGCCGCATATCCAGCGATGGCCCAGCAAGAATAACCACCGGCCCCCATGGTCACGGCGAGCACCATGGCGCAACGGATCAGCCGGCCGGCCGACCGGCGACCGGCGGTGGCATGATGGACCAGGGAACGATGGGCGAGGGCATGATGGGCGAGGGCGCCCCAGGCAAGGGCGGCATTATGGGCCAAGGCATGATGGGCAAAGGTAAGGCCGGCATGATGATGGGCGGCTGCCCGATGGAAGACATGATGGGCTCCGGCAGGCGAGGCAAGGGCCACCAAATGGGGCAAGGCATGGCCATGCAATCGGTGCCGATGATGGAAGGCCGGCTTGCTTACCTCAAGGCTGACCTTGAGCTCACCGATGCTCAGGCGTCGGCCTGGGATGGTTATGCGAATGCCGTCAGGGCAGGCCGCGCGACCATGGAGGGCGTGCATAGGACATGATCTAGGCCAAGAAGAGCGTCGCATTGGAGCGCATGGACGCTCGTATCAAGGCAATGGAGAGCAAGGTTGAGAGCCTGAAGGCCTTGAAGCCCGCGACGGAAGCCCTCTACGCCGTGCTCACTGACGCGCAGAAGGAAAAGGCAGACCAAGTCCTCGGTGGCGCCTGCCCATTGATGTGAGCCGCGGTCCGAAAGCATGAGCTATCATTTCTCCAAGACGATCGATCTTCCCTTCGACCAGGCGGTCGCGCGGGTCGCTGAGGCCTTGAAACGCGAAGGCTTCGGGGCTCTCACCGACATCGATGTGAGTGCCACGCTGAAATCCAAACCGCTCGCCCATCTCGCGCTCGAACTCGAGGAAAAGATCGGCACCATGCTGCCTTGCAACGTCATCGTGCAGGAGCATGGCGCTGGCAACGTGGAGGTTTCTGCCGTCGATCCTGCCGCATCGATGCAGTCCATCTCCAATCCGGCTCTGGCCGAAGTGGCGGAGGAGGTGCGCGGGCGTTTGCAGAAGATGGTCGATGGCCTCTAGTCCGCCAACCTAGCCCCAGAGTTCCGGCGGCGGTGGCGAGACCGCGCTGCCGTCATAAGTGAGTCCCGGCTCACGGTCGCGCGCGAGCAGAAGCGGCCCGTCGAGATCGACCCAGTCAGCCCTCTGGGCGAGAAGCAGGGCAGGGGCCATGGCGAGCGAGGTCGCCACCATACAGCCCACCATCACCTTGAGACCGAGCGCCCGCGCCTCCGCCGCGGTTGCCAAGCCCTCCGTGAGGCCACCGGTCTTGTCGAGCTTGATGTTCACGGCGTCGTAGCGGCCGACAAGTAATGCAAGCGAGGCGCGATCATGCACTGACTCGTCCGCGCAGACCGGGACGGGGCGAGGGATCACGGCCAGGATCTCATCATTGCTGGCAGGGAGGGGTTGTTCGACCAACTCGACCCCCGCCTCCGCGGCGGCGCGCATGAGGTCTTCCGCCTGCTCCGGCGGCCACGCCTCGTTCGCATCGACGATCAGCCGCGCGTGCGGCACAGCCTCCCGTATTGCGGCCAGCCGCTCGCGATCGCCGTCGCCGCCGAGCTTCAGTTTCAACAGTCTATAGGCGCTTGCGGCTCGCGCCCGCGCGGCCATCGTCTGGGGATCCGCGAGCGAGATTGTGTAGGCCGTCAGGAGAGGCCGCATGGCTGGCAGACCCGCCAGGAAAGCGACACTCCGCCCTGAAAACTTCGCCTCCAGATCCCAAAGGGCGCAGTCCAGAGCATTGCGCGCGGCGCCCGGAGGCAGGAGACTTTGCAGTGCGGCGCGGTCGAGCCCTGCGGCAATTTTGGCTGAACACGCTCCGATCGCTGCGGCGACGCCCTCCACGCTCTCCCCGTAACGGACGTAGGGCACACATTCGCCACGGCCGACATGGTGACGTTCGCTAATTGAGGCGACCACAACGACGGCGTCGCGCTTTGTGCCTCGGGAGATGGTGAAACTCCCGGCGATCGGCCAGCTTTCCACCCCGACCGTGAGGGCGCGCTTGGAACAGTCGATCACGGGCTCTCCCCAAGCGTCGCCATTTGCCTTTCTTTCTCCTGCATTTTCGTTCAAAAACAGAGCGTTGCTACCAAGCCTGCGCATGCGCCCATAACCCCGGCAAAACTAAGCCCTTCCATGCTAAAGCGCGACCATCAGCTTGTTCTGCCGACCCAGGCGCGCGCGCCTGGCTTTCGTGTTGAGCTCAGGGGCACGACCTTTCGCCTCATCGCGACGGGGGCCTGGACCGTGGCCGAGGCGGCGGCCCTCGACGTCGCGCTGAAGCGCCTGCGCGTTCCGATCCCGCCGACGCCGGACTTCACGGGCGAGATGGATATCGCCGGCATCGCCGAAATCGACACCTCTGGTGCATGGCTGTTGCAGCGCACCGCTGCGGCCTGGGAAGCAAGCGGCCTGCGCACCCGTTACGCCGGCGCCACGGAAGCCTTCCGCATTCTCATCGAAGAAGTCCAGAAGCGCGGCAGTACCGAACGGCCGGAGATCGTCAAGCGCGGACCAGTCCTGCAGATCGTGGAAGACACCGCCAAGGCGCTGACCAGCGCCGGGCGCGATGCCGTGCAACTGACGAGCTTTCTCGGCGAGGTGACGGCGGGCGTCTTGCGCTTGTTTCGCCAGCCCTGGCGTTTTCGCACCACGTCCTTCGTGCATCACCTCGATCATGCCGGCTTGCGCGCGGTGCCCATCATCGCGTTGATCTGCCTTTTGATCGGCGCGGTCGTGATGCAGCAGGGCGTCGTACAGTTGAAGCCGTTCGGCGCCGAGCCGTTCGCCGTCAACATGGTCGCCATCCTCGCGCTGCGGGAAGTTGGCATCCTGCTCACGGCCATCATGGTCGCGGGCCGCTCGGGCTCCGCCTTCACCGCCGAGATCGGCTCCATGAAGATGCGCGAAGAGATCGACGCCATGCGCACGCTCGGCATCGATCCTATGGATACGCTCGTACTGCCACGCGTGCTCGCGCTGGTCGTGGCGCTGCCGCTTTTGACCTTTATCGGTGACGTGATGGGATTGCTCGGCGGCGGCATCATGGCCTTCGGCGTGCTCGGCCTCGACATGAGCACCTATATCGACAAGCTGCATGAGGCGGTGGACTTTCAGCATTTCATGGCTGGCATGATCAAGGCGCCGTTCGCGGCCGTGATCATCGCGCTCGTTGGCTGCATGGAGGGCATGAAGGTCGAAGGCAGCGCTGAATCGCTCGGCACCCACGTGACAAGCGCCGTGGTCAAATCGATCTTCCTGGTGATAGTTTTGGACGCGGTTTTTGCGATGTTTCTTTCGGGGATCGGCGTGTGACCTTCGAGAACGGGCGAGAGGTGGTGATCAGGGTGCGCGGGCTCGCCAAGAGCTTCGGCAGCCATCAGATTTGGGACGGGCTCGCCCTCGACGTCTATCGCGGCGAGATCCTCGCCATTGTCGGCGGCTCAGGGCAGGGCAAGTCCGTGCTGATGCGCGTCATCACGGGCCTGATCAAACCTGACGTGGGAGATGTCGAGCTCTTCGGCCACGACACAAAGACCCTATCCGCCAAGGACCGCCTCGATATCGAGACGCGCTGGGGCATTCTCTTTCAAGACGGCGCGCTGTTTTCCTCGCTCACCGTGCTGCAAAACATCCAGGTTCCGATGCGCGAGCATCTCGATCTGCCGCAAGCGATGATGGACGATCTCGCTTTTCTGAAGCTTGCCATGGTTGGCCTTCCGCCGGTCGCCGCGCACAAATATCCGTCCGAGCTGTCCGGCGGCATGCGCAAGCGCGCCGGCCTCGCGCGCGCGCTGGCCCTCGACCCGGAGATCGTCTTTCTCGACGAGCCGACCGCCGGCCTGGACCCGATCGGCGCCTCGGACTTCGACCAGCTCATCAGGAAGTTGCAGCAAACACTCGGACTCACCGTCTACATGGTCACCCACGACCTCGACACGATTTTTACCGTGTGCGACCGCGTTGCCGTGCTTGCCGACAAGAGGATCGTGCGTACGGGGTCGCCGTCGGAATTGCAGTATCATCCCAATCACCCCTGGATTCAGGAATATTTCTGCGGGGCGCGGGCGCGGGCGGCGATGCCGAGCGCCGCGCGGGCGCAAGCAGCCATGCGGCCGTTACTGGTTTAAGGAACCGACCCGATGGAAACCAAAGCCAACTACCTGATGATCGGCGGCTTCGTGCTGGGCGTTCTCACGCTCGCCTTCATGTTTGTATTTTGGATGAGCAATTTCGCCGGCGGCGGCAAACGCTATTTCATCACCTTCGAGGGCTCGGTGGCCGGCCTCACGACGGGGTCTAGCGTCGGCTTCAACGGGATCAAGGTGGGCGAGGTGCAATCGCTGGCGCTCGATCTAGAAGATGCCCGCAAGGTGCAGGTGCTGATCGGGGTCGACGACGCGACGCCGGTGCGGGAGAATTCCCGCGCGAACATCCAGTCGATGGGCCTGACCGGCGGCAGCGGTGTCCAGATCAGCGCGGGAAGCCCCGAATCGCCTTTCTTGGTTGCCACCGACGACAATCCGATTCCCGTGATCAAGGCCGACCGTGCGCTCGGGCAGGGCCTGTTCGATGCAGCTCCCGCAGTCATGAATAATGCCAACACCCTGCTGTCCAAGCTGAATGATGTTGTCGACGAGAATCAGAGCTCTATCCACACCACGGTGACCAATGTCGAAGCGTTCACGACGATGATGAATGAGCGCAAGGAAGACATCTCCGCCGCCATCCAAGACTTGCGGGGCGCAGCCAAGTCCTTCAAGGAGTTATCCGACAAGCTTCAAGTCTCGCTTGGAGACAATGTTGACGGCTTGACGCGGTCCGCCAAGGAAAGCCTCCAGGAATTTGGAAATGCCATGCGCGAAGGGCGGCGGACGGCGGCAACCGCCAACCGCATCCTCGAGAAATTCGAGGAGAATCCAAAGGGATTTTTGCTTGGTGGTAGCCAGGTCCCGGAATACACTCCGCGTGGACAATAGCGACCCCGTGGGGCCATAGGGGCGCACGTTCGTTTAATAGGGGGCGACCAGACATGGCTCGGAACGCGCCAGCTCTGGCTGCAGGCTTGATTTGCCTGGGGCTCGTGGGTTGCGCCCTTGCAGGCGGCTCGCGCGCTCCAACCACCTACGATCTCATTGCACCGCGCTCCTTCGCAGCCTTGCCCCGGGCCGCCAAGTGGCAGCTCGTTGTCGCCGAGCCGACGGCCGTGCACGCTCTGGAAACCGAACGCATCATGGTTCGGCCGAGTTCGGACAAAGTCTCCTATTACAAGGGCGTCGCCTGGAGCGATCGTCTCCCCCGCCTCGTGCAGGCGCGGATGATCGAAAGCTTCCAGAACTCCGGCGCGGTCAAGGCGGTAAGCTCGACCTACGGCGAATATAGCCTCGCCACCGAGTTGCGCAGTTTCCAGATCGATGTTTCCAGCGGCAGGACTTACGCCGAGATCGACATCTTCGCCAAGCTGGTCAGCATGACCTCAAGCCGCGTGGTCGCCTCAAAGGGCTTCAGCGCCCGCGTGGCGGCCAAGACGGACGCGCCCGGGGACGCAGTGGCGGCCTTGAATCAGGCCTTCACCGAGGTCGTGCAAGACGTGAACGGCTGGGTCTCCGCACGCCGCTAGGCGCCGGGCTCCATTTCTCACGCGATCATGACGGCCGGACGATCCTGGCCTCTGCATGCGAAAATGCCCGGCGCAAAGGCCGGGCATGCCGCGTCGCGTGGATAGAGAGGTCAGCGCAGCCGTCCGCTCGCATGCGCCAGGAGCAGATAAACGCGCCCGGTCTCCGAGGTCAGGTAGTTCTGTAACATCCCGCCCTCCGGGTCGGTCTGCTCGGCCTCGGCGAGCAGCCGCTCGAAGTCGCCGATATAGCGGTCGACCGTGCCGCGGAACTCTCCGTCGCGCTGGTAGCGGCCGTTGATCTCGTCGAATGTCACCTGGCCGTCGAGGCTATAGATATGGCGGCCGAGCACCCCACGCTCGCCGGTCCGGAAGCGCTGCCAGACCTCGGCGGCGGTACGATGATCGATGGCCCGCGCCAGCTCGTCGAGGCGCAAGCTCTGGGCATGACCGTTGGCTGCCGGCGGTGGCACCTCGCGCGAGCTGAAAACGGGGTTGCCGTAGGACGCTTCTTCAGTGGGCTCCGAAGCGCGGGCGAGGAGGTCACCCACGGACCATTGGCTGCTGCGACGCGGCTCGGAGCGCGCGCCTCGCGGCTGCGACGCGCCGGAGAGCTGCTGCGCGAGGTTGCTTGCCACTTGGCCGATATCGGTTTGCTCGTGCATGGAAGAGGCGACCTGGCGGCCCTTCAGATCGAAGCGCGGCATTGGCGGCAAGTCGAACTGACCGGATGGCCTCTCGAACTGACCGCCCGGACGGGTAAACTGGCCCGACGGCTGGCTCACCGGCCGGAACTCCTCGCGCGGCGGCAAGGGCTGACTGCGCGGCGCGGGCTGCCGGTAAGGATCGGCGCCGTTAACCTGCGATGCGGCCTTCGTAAGCACCGGTGTAAGTGCCTCGATCTCTTTCAGCTGGTCGGTGAGCGCCTTGCGGATGGCGGCGGTTGCTTGTGCGGTCTGCTGCGGCAGCGACTCCATCCGCTTCTGCATTTCCTGGCGAAGCGTATCCAGATCGCTCGCCGTCTGCCGCGCCGCCTCGCGCATGCCGCGCGACGTATTGTCGAATTGGCCGCGCATCTGCTCGAGCTGGCGCCCGATTTGGGTAATGACCGTCTCGAAGCTGCCTTTGAGATCCGCGACCGCGCGTCCGGTATGGGCCTGCGCTTCCTCGCGCAGCCGTTCGATCTGGGCAAGCGCCTGTTGCGCTTGACCGGCGGTGTCGCGCGCCAGAGTCGACGTCACCTGCTTCGCTCTCGTCTCGGCGTGCGTGAGAGAATTTTCCACGATGCCGGCATAGGAGCGCATCGTGTTGTCGAGGTCCTGGGCTTTGGTGTTCACGACATGCAGCAGCGAGAGGATCGACTGATGCCGGCTTTCCAAGATCGAGTCGATCTTGCTGTTGGACGAATCCAACGCCTTGGCGGCGGTGAGGATGGCCTGACCCTGGTTTTCGAAGCGTTGGGTGAGGCCGTGGATCTGCTCCAGCAGGCCGCGCGACACTTGGCGCAAGGATTGGGTCTGATTGGTCAGGATGGAGACGGCTTCTTTCGACTGCGTGCCGACCTGGTCCGCGGTCTGCCTCATCATCTCCGAATTGGTGCTGAGCACCTGATTGAGCTGGGACGTCTGCTTCGCGAACGTCGATTCCGTTGCCTGCGTGTGATGGGTGAGGGCGCGATCGACTTCCGCGGTGCGCTGACCGAACGTCACATCGATGAGCTTCAGCCTCTCGGTGAGGGCGGTCGTGACGGTCTCTGTCCGCTCCGCCAGAGATTTGTCAACGGACGCAACTTGGTCCGTAATCGTCGTCTCAAGCGACTTAATGCGCTGGGCCAGCGAGTTCGCGAAGCTCTCGCCCCGCTCGGCGAGCGTCTTATCAAGCGCAATCGCGCCTTGGTTCACAGCCGAGGTGAATTGGGTCGTGCGGTCTTTTAGTGATTTGTCGAGCGCATCGGCGCGCTCCTCGATATTTGTGGCAAAAGCCTCCGTGCGTTCGGCCAGCGCCTTATCGAGCGTGCCGGCGCGCTGATCGATGCTCTCGGCAAGTGCGTCGGCTCGGTCGGAAAGAACCTTGTCCAACGCCGATCCGTGCTGGTCGATGGCCGCGGCAAAGCCGTCTGCGCCAAGTTTCAGAGTTTGGTTTAGCACCGCGGCGCCTTCGCCGATCGAGCTGATTAGAGCGGTCGTGCGATCCGCGAGGGCCTTATCGAGATTGGTGGTGCTCTCGTCCACCGACTGCGTGAAGGCGACGGTGCGCTCGGAGAGAGCCTTATCGAGGGCGAACGCGTTCTGCCCGACCGCCGCAGTAAAGGCCTCGGTCCGGTCCTTCAAGGTCTTGTCGAGAGCAAAGGCATTTTCGCCGACGGCTGCGGTGAATGCGTCCGTGCGGTCCTTCAGGGTCTTGTCGAGGATGATCGCACCCTGGCCGACCGAATTCTCCAGCGCCGCGATGCGCGATATCAGCGTCGTGTTCAGCGCATCGGTTCGCTCTTTCATGGTGTTGTCGAGGGCGGTGGTCTTCTCCGCCACGGCGCTGTCGAGGGCGGTCAGGTTCTTGGCCGCACCCTCGATGACGAGGGCGAGACGTGTCTGCTCTTTCCCAAGGCGCTCAAGAAGCATCGGCACGTGCTCGGCGACCTTGCCTTGCGCCTTATGCACTTGCTCGGCCGCTTCGTTGCTGCGTGCGACGAGAAGCTCGGTGAGCTGAAGACCGCGCTCGGCAAGCTTCTTGTCGATGCCGCCGCTCGCATTGGTGATATCGCGCGCGATCTGCGCGCCGACCCCTTTGAGGGCCTCGCTGACGCGCTCACTGTTATTCGCAAGTGCTTCGCGTTCTGTCGCAAGCTCGCTGATTAAGCCCCTGACGCGCAGCTCGTTTTCACTGTAGGAGCGCTCAAGCGCCGCGACCTCGTTATGCACCAGCGCCTCGAGCTCGCTTGCGCGACCGATGGCCCGGGAAATGGCGTCATTCATCGCGGCGACCTGGCGCCGGATGGTCTGGCCCAAGGAGGCGACGGATTGCTCTGCGAGCTTGTCCGGCTCGGCCAGGCGCACCGCAACTTCGGTCATGGCCGAGGCCATCAGCCTCAGCTCCTGCGCACGCCACACGAGTAGCGCAAGGAACCAGAAGATGGCGATAGGAATGACGATTGCGCCTGCGGCCGTGAGCAGCGCTGGGTTGGCGAACATTCCTGTTGCGCCTTCAGGTGCCGCCAGCTGCGTCGAAATAAGACCGAACGCGAAGGCGCCGCCGATGATGAACCATGCGAGCGAGGCAAACAGCGCGACGAGGAACGGCGAGCGCGACGGCCTCTGCTGCAAGGCGAAAATCAGTCCGCCGATGGAGGGCAAGTCGTCATTGGCGGCGGGTGGGGTGAAGCGGCGTTGGGCGGGGCCTGCGGGACGGCGCGAACGCGTGATCGCCTTTGGGGCCGGCGGGCCCATGGGTTCGGCGCTGTCGGCGGCCTTGCTGTCCTCGACGCGTGGCTCTTCACGACGGCGCTGGTCCGCGCTGAGGCGGTCTGCAAGGGAGGGTCGTTTCAGGCCCTCGGTGGCCTCTGCGGGAGGCGAAGTGTCCTCCGCCGCTCCTCCTAGAAAGAGCTTTTTATCAAGAGAGCCCTGAGTTTGATCCTTCGTCTCTTCCGACGCCGCGACGTGCGGCGACTTCGCCTGTTCCTGCGCCATCACACGGTCCTCGTACGACTAAACGCGAGAGAAACTTTGCGCCTTGCTAACCCGCGAAGCGGCGCTGAGCGTCTTTAAAAGGGAAAGGCTTGCTCCCGGATGAACACACTATCCGGACCGGCCCGCCGACGCATTCCCCCGTCTGCCGATATCGTTAACGAATTTTTAGGGATAACAAAAGCTGAATCGGGCATTATGGTTTACGCGAGGAAAAGCATCCGCGTAGACCCGAATTTCTCCCAAAAAACATGTGATATTCCGGTAACACAAGTGGCCGAGTGGCGTCGAACCTGCCGCCAGCCTTGCCGGTCTTGAAGTCGCCAGATCGGATACCGCGCCGCAACAAATCCTGTCTCAATCGACCTCCAATGCGCGGCCGCGCTGCCGCGGAAGCAAGGGGACGACATGGCGGCGAGCAGGACTCGGTGCGGATCGATATGGATATGGCGCGGTCCCGGCCCGTGGACCTCGTGCACCTGGCGCCTTACACTCTTGGCGAGCGCGCTCTCGAATGCGAGGTGCTGGGGCTCTTTTCCACGCAGTCTATTGTCTATGTCAATCGCCTCCGTGCGTCCTGGTCGGACCGGGAGTGGAGGGAGGCCGCCCACTCCCTCAAAGGTTCGGCGTTGGCCGTGGGGGCATGGCGCGCTGCCGAAGCGGCGCAAGGTGCCGAAGCGCTTCCTGCCGATGCGCTGATCGCATCACGCGATGCATGCCTGTCCGAGATCGAAGCGTCGGTGGCGGAAGCGAACGATTTTATCGCGTCGTTTGTGCAGGACCGCTGAAATGCGGCGGCGAAAATCCGCCCCAAAGCACTAGAGTCTCCGGGTTAATTGCACTATAGCAGCGCGTCGCGAGTGGCTCGTCCGCTTGCGCCTTCATCCTCGGGCACGCATATCCAAGGCGGCCCGGCTCCCGCGATCGGAAGACAATTAAGTCGCCAATGTCATGGCCAGGATTACTTTTATCGAGCACAACGGGACCGAGCACGTGGTCGAAGCTGAACTTGGCATGACAGTGATGGAAGCCGCGGTGAAGAATTCGATCCCGGGGATCGCGGCGGAATGCGGCGGCGCCTGCGCCTGCGCGACCTGCCATGTCTACGTTGACGATGCCTGGCGCGATCCGACGGGAAACCCTGAGCAAATGGAAGAAGACATGCTGGATTTTGCATTCGACGTGCGCCCGTCGAGCCGGCTCAGCTGTCAGATCAAGGTCAGCGCGGCGCTCGACGGCCTTGTGGTTCGCATCCCTGAAAAGCAGTTCTAGCACCAGCCATGTCCGAAAATGTGATCCAGACTGACGCTGTCATTGTAGGCGCCGGCCCTGTGGGCCTCTTCGCAGTCTTCGAGCTCGGCCTCGTCGACATCAAAGCCCACGTCCTTGACATTCTCGATCGCCCCGGCGGCCAGTGCACCGAGCTCTATCCGGAGAAGCCGATCTACGACATTCCCGCGCTGCCGATTGTGAGCGGTCAGGAGCTGACCGATCGGCTGATGGAGCAGATCAAGCCCTTCGACGCCACGTTTCATCTCAATCAACGCGTCGACACGCTCGAGCGTCTCGACGAGGGCTTCCGCCTCACCACCGATCTCGGCACGGTATTCGAATGCAAGCTTCTGATCATCGCCGCCGGCGGCGGATCCTTCACGCCGAAGCGGCCGCCTCTGCCTGGCATCGAGCAGTATGAAGGCACGTCGGTCTTCTATTCGGTGCGGAAGATGGACAATTTCCACGACCGCGATGTGCTGATCGTGGGCGGCGGCGATTCCGCGCTCGATTGGACCTTGAACCTACAGCCCGTCGCCAAGTCGCTGACGCTGCTGCATCGGCGCGCCGAGTTCCGCGCGGCACCGGACTCCGTGAACAAGATGCTCGCGCTGGTGGAGCAGGGCGATATCGCCTTCAAGCTCGGCCAGGTGACGGAGCTACATGGCGACAATGGGCAGCTTACAAAGGTCACGGTGAAGGGGCCGGACGGGGCGACCTACGAGCAGCCGTCCGAGGTCATGCTGCCGTTCTTCGGCCTCACCATGAAGCTTGGGCCCATCGGTGATTGGGGCTTGAACCTGCATGAGAACCTGATCCCGGTCGACACCGAGAAGTTCGAGACGAGCGAGAAGCGCA
Organism: Methyloceanibacter sp.; assembly: GCF_050999895.1. Lineage (GTDB taxonomy): Bacteria > Pseudomonadota > Alphaproteobacteria > Rhizobiales > Methyloligellaceae > Methyloceanibacter. The sequence goes on from NZ_JBPCOU010000052.1 coordinate 42,380, forward strand.
TCTTCGCCATCGGCGACATCAACACCTATCCGGGCAAGCTGAAGCTCATTCTCTCCGGCTTCCATGAGGCGGCTTTGATGGCGCAAGCCGCCTATCGCTATATCTACCCGGACAAGAAGCTCGTCTTCCAATACACGACGTCGTCGACGAATTTGCAGAAGAAGCTCGGCGTCAAGTAAGATTCGCCGCTACGCCAGCGAACGATAGACGGCGATCTCGTAGGGGCTGAAGAGCTTCGCTCGGATCCGCTGTGCCGGCGGCAGATCGACCCGCATGAACACAACACTCTGTTCGACAAGATCCGTCGCGATCGGATCAACGAGGACGAGATAAAGCCGTCGCGGCGATTCGCGGTAGGACGCCACAATGCTGTTCAGCACCTCCGCGAACACCTCGCGTGAAAAAGGGTTGAAGAAAAAATGCACGGCTTCGCCGTCGAGCGTGCCTAAGCCGGCGGCGTCCTCCAAGATGCACTCGACGTCGCGGCACTTCATGCGCGAGCGCGGGAACTGCGCAATATTCATGGTCGCGGCGTCGTGCAGCTCCGGGGCGAACTCGATCCCCCCGACCGCCTTGAAGGGGTACTGCGCCGCGAGCAGGAGGACGCGACCTTTCCCTGCGCCATAATCCACGAAACTCAAGCGGCTGAAGTCGAAGTCGATCGCCGCGAGCGCCCACTCGAACACGCAATAGGGGGTGGGCCGGTAGTCGTGGCCCTGGTCTCGATGGCTGCCCACGACGGTCAGTCCCTCGAGCGCGACGGTCTCTGCCGTTGGCACGAAGAAGAGGCGCTCGATGGAGCGGTCGAGCACGCCCACATGCAGCGCGAGCAGCCTGTCATGATAATCGCTCTTCAGCCGTTCGGGCCGCGTCCGCTCTTTCAGTCTGGCCCCGGTCCGTTTGAGTTCTGGCAGCACGGTGTCGCGGCCTATCTCGGCGGCGCGCGTGAGGCCGGTATTGCTTGCGACAACCGCTGTCGTCGTGGCGCGCTTGGTGTGATCCGCGGTCTTGTCGGCGAGGATCGCGATCCGTTGCGCGACTTTACTCTGCGCCGCATCGCGCCGCATCGTACCCGCGCGCGCCCACCCGGATTTGCTCGCAGCAATCGCACGCGCCGTTGCGGCTTTCGTTCGCTGAAGCGCAGCGGCAGCCATCGCCGCCGCGCGTTTCCGCCGCGAAGCGACAGGCGTCTCCTCTGGCTTCGTGTCCTCCTCGGAATCGTGAGGCACAGCGGTCATCGCTCATTTCCCCGGGCACATGCGTGAAGAGTCGGCAGCATCGCGGACCGACGCAAGGGCTTTTTTAACGCAACGTTAACCATAACGTTCCTGAATTAGGCTTCGATCAACGCGTGGCGGATTGTGATATCCTTTTGATTCGCGTGGAAGATTACTCCACGGCGTCTGTCCGGCACCACCCAGCGGCGGGGGAACAAGCGTTGCAGGCAGAAGAGCGTTACGATTCCGTCCGGCACGGCCTCATCGTCATGTTGCCTCGGCTGAAGCGCTTTGCCGACGTGCTTGTCGGCGAACGGCGGGAAGGCACGGCATTTCTTCGCCGCGCCCTGACGCGCATGCTGAACGAGCAGCATCGCTATCAACGCGGCACCATGCTCGACCGCTGGGCCTTTGCCGAGATCTACCGGTCTTGGCTGCAGGAACTGCGCGATCACGCCGACCCGATGGGTCAGGCCAAGGCGGCGGAGGCGGATTTCGAGCGCCTCTTCCTCCACGAGGATGACGAAGACTTCGACCCTGTCACAGCGAGCTTCCTCGGACATCTGCCGCCGCAGCAACGAAGCACGTTGCTTCTTGTGTACGCCGAGGGGTTCGATCACGAGGACGCCGGCCGTGTCCTCGACTGTTCTGCAGATACCATCTCCGCGCGGCTTGTCCGCGCCAGCGCGAGCCTTGCCGATCGCTTGGGCTCGGACGTGCAGGAGCCGGCGAGCGCGACCATCGAAACGCTCTATCCCAAAGGGCAGAGGGACGATCATGACCGAACTCAGTGACGAATTGCTGGTGGCCTATGTGGACGGCCAGCTTGCGCGCAAGCAGACCCGCGCCGTCGAGAAGGTGCTCGACCAGGACGATGTGATCGCGCGCCGTGCCCATGCCTTGCGCGATGCACATGCGCGTTTGGAAGCGGCTTTCGATGCGATCCTCGCGGGGGATGAAGCCGAGATTTCCATCTATGCGGGCCCGCCTATGGCCCGAGAGCCGGCACCGCGCCAGCGCGGCTTCCTAAAATTTGCGCTGGCCGGGACGGGGATCGCCATAGCGCTCGGCCTTATCGTTGCCGGCTATGGCTGGCCGCTGGCCATGCCGGAATTCCCCATGTTCAAATCCGGTAGCCCCACGCAACAGACGGCTCTTGCGGCGCCGTGGCGTCGCGAAGCGGCGAGAGCCCAAGCGTTTGCGAGCCGGGCAAGCCTGGAAGTGAGTCCGGAGAGCCAAGCCAATCGCGACCTCGTCACGTTGCAGTTCGCAAGCGCCATAGCGCCGACATTGAAATTTCCGGATCTACAGCCGCAAGGTTTCCGCTTCGTGCGCGCCCAGCTCTTGCGGGATGGCAACGAGCCGCTTGGGCTTATGCTCTATCTTCCGAAGGAAGGCGCTCCGCTCGCGCTCTATGCAAGGCGTGGGCAGGTCGAGGGCCTCCCTGTCTTCCAGCGCGAAGGAAATATTGGCGCTGTCGGGTGGTCGGAGGCGGGAGTCAGCTATCTCCTCGCCGGCGAACAAGACGACGACATGCTCCTGCGCCTGACCGAGAAGATCAGGCACGAACCGTTGCCGCCGGCGCCATCGCTGCCGCCGTTTGTCCCTGTCGCAACGGACAAGGCGCGCATTGGTCCTCTCCCGCACTCGCCACGCCCGACGAAAGCACTGTCGCGGTGGAACCCGAATGTGCCTTCACCGATACGGTAATTAACGCGCGACCTTCGCATGGGGGGCATAGTCGCCGGCGAGGTAACGGGTCAGGTCTGCTCTGATCGCCGCCGTGCGCTCTTTGTTGCAATAACTGAGATTGTCTTTGATCGTGTCGATGACCGACTGGCGCGTATAATCGTAAGCACGCTCGATCTTCTGCATCTGGGCCGGCGGCGTTCCGGCTCGCGACTCTGACGCGAGGTAGTTTGCTCGGAGTTGCCCGGGATCGAAGATAAAGCCGCAATAGCTCGCCCGCGCCGACGTCCATGCCACTTGAATTGGACGCGCAAGTGGATCGTCCGGCTTGACCGTCCGCGCCTCGATATCGGTCGCGGCGCCCTCTTTATTTCTGGACGACCCGATCGTGCCGCAGCCTCCGACAAGCGTAAGCGCGAACCCTGCCGTGATGACGCTCGCCGCGACTGCCATTCTTGTTGTTGTTTCGAGCATGATGGCGGGGATCTTATCCATCGACCGCCAACGACTAAAGGGGAGAGCAGGGGAGATAAGCGCAAAACGCAAGAAAGGCGGAGCTTTGGGGCCCCGCCTCCCTGTGCGATGTCGAGCCTCACGCCCGTTCGGAGCGATCGGTCGGCGCCGCGAGACCTTTCGGTCTCTAATCACGTGGTCAGCCCCATGATTGCTCACGAAGCGACGGCGTGATCCGGCCCTAGCCCTTGTTTAGCGTCGCGTTGCTGCGGCGTGGTCCCCAACCTTGGCCGGGCCGGAACCGCGGGACAGCAGAGGAATTTGCGGTGCCAGGTATCCTGTCAACCTCGCCCCACGGTATTGCGGCAAAGCCGACAGACCGTGACACTTAGCGCCCGCCTACTCCTCCACCTTGAGCCACCCATGGCAGTGAATGACCTCGGGCTTGCCTAGCCCTATGAGCTTTCTGTCTGCTTCATGTGCTTTTGGATCTCTCCGCAGGCACACTCTGCAACCAGTCCCCTCACGCTTCAACCATACATGACGCGCAGAACGGCGCATGCAGGGTGGAGAGGTTATCCCCATTATCCACCGGTCATCGGAACGGAGCCGTGCGAACGACGTTCTTCGGTCATGGTCGACTCAGCGGAACGTAAAGCGGGAGGAGACGTCCCTCCCGAGAAGGGCGCGCCGGTGAGTGTCGAAACGCATCTTCTCGCCGACGATGGTCTCATCCCGAACAATCCGAAACTGCCGCTTGTCGTCTACCGTCAGGTGTTCGGCCGCAACGGGCTTGCCGCTGCGCCGGAACGCGCGTTCGACGACCTGTTCAAGGCGCATGGATGGGTAGGCAACTGGGTGAACGGCATCTACGACTTCCAGCACTACCATTCGACCGCCCATGAGGTGATTGGCATCGCGGCAGGCCGCGCCAATGTGCAATTTGGAGGTCCTCACGGCCTCGTTTGTGAGCTTCGCGCCGGTGACGTTGTGATGATTCCCGCAGGCGTTGGCCATTGCTGCTTGATCAGTAGGAACCTCGTCGTGGTCGGTGCCTATCCCTTCGGTCAGTACTGGGATCTTTGCCGCGACACAGAGTCCGATCGCGCCAAGGCTCTCGACAGTATCCCCTGGGTTCCATTGCCGCAGTCTGATCCCGTCCTCGGCTCGCGCGGGCCTCTTGTTGTATGCTGGCGCGACGACTAGGCGTTTCCCTGGCCGCTGCGGCTTGTTATGCTTACGGCGGCCGTGCAGAGGGTTGCGCGTGATTCCGCGGTCCACTCCTGTTACCGGCAAATGTCATGCATGCCTTGAATAGCCGCACGATCGGCATGGTCTTGCTCGCATACTTCTTGGCATTCGAAGCGACGCTTGTGCTGAGCGTGAACGCTCTCGGCATTCCCGGCCTTTTCCTTCTGCAGCTCGGCGAGACGACAGGTCCGCGCATCGTAGCGCGTAGCAGCGGCGGCGAGACCGTCATGGCCAAGGGACCGGGTGAAGATGCGGCACCCGCTGAGGTCGTGCCGGCAACAAAGCCCATTCCCATCGAAGCTGCACTCCCGTCAGCGAAGCTCGACGTCGACACACTCGATCCGACCGCGCTCGTCGCGTCGCAAGCCGCAAAGACATCTGAGGGTAGCAATCGGCGCCCGGCTCCAACCACAGCCTTCATCGGCGGCACCGCGTCGCCCGAGACGCTGCCTTGGGATGCGATCGAGCCTGTGCCGTACCCGCGTGAAGCGTCGCTCGTGCCCGGAGCGCCGCCGCCGTCGCGTTTCGGTCCGTCCGTGCCCGCACCCGGTGCCGCGAGCGAACCCGCCTTCGACCTTTCAGCGTCGGCCGCCGGAGGATGGGTGAAGGCCAAATCCACTCAATTCAAAGGCGCAAACCGCGCGAGGCCGATGTTCCACTTCGAGCTTTGGGTCGAGCCTCCCGACGCCATCAAGCAGCGGCTCATCGCTGTCGCTTACGATGTCGAAGCTGGCGCCGTGCAACCGCGCGTACAGCAATCAAGAGAGCGCCAGACCGGGTTCCGGGTCGGTTTTGGAGGCCTGAGCTGCGCGGACAAAATCACGCTGACGCTGATGTTCGACGATGGCCGTTCGCAAGAGGTCGATATTGACGGCTGCAAGCTACCGGGCTGACCGGAACTCGGCTCAGCGCATGCCTGCGACTTCTGCCACGAGCTCCCGAAAGCGCGGCCGGGGCTGCTCCACATAAGGCAGCGGACGGCAGACATCGATGGCGGCGATACCGATCCGCGCGGTCAGGGCGCCATTGAAGATGCCTTCGCCGAGACGCGCTGATAATCGCGCCGTGAGCCCATGCCCGATCACCTGTTGGATGACGTCGTCGCCGAGCGCGATGCCGCCTGTCAGCACGATATGCGTCAGCACCATGCGTGCGAGTTTGAGGAGCGACAGGGTCCCAGCCCGCGCGCCGTAGAGCGTGGCGAGCCTGCGCAGCATCCGCAAATTCTCCGTTGCCACGAACAGCATGTCGATGATCGCGTCGGGGCTCACCGCGGTCACGACCGAGACGCGCTTGGCTGACGCCGCGACGATGCCGCGCGCGAGAGGATCGAGCGGTGCGATTAGGGTCCGTTCGCAGAGCCGCAGCAGCTCCGCGGAATCCATGATGTCGTGTTCGTGCTCCGACAACCGTAAGAGGCCCCAGGCGAGATCCTTGCGCCCGGCATAAAGCCGCTTGAGCCGATCGGCGACATCAATGGCGAGAGCCTTGTCGTTCTGACGCGCGGCGCTGTCGGCCTCATGGCGAATGCGGCCGAGCCGCCCGAGGCGAGCAAGCCCGGCGGCCTCGCGCAGGATGAGCATGATAAGCGCGAGGATGACGATGCCGAGCAGGGTGACGGCGACAAAGCCGATCCAGTCGTCCCGCGCCAGCAGCGCCAGCACCCAGTCGTAGAGCCAGAGCGAGGCGATAAGGCTGACGAGCCCGCCAAGAGCCGTGAGGAGAATACTGCCCCAGCGAAGCCCCCGGCGAAGATCGGGAACCCCGCGCACGCGCGGCGCGGGCATGGGGAGCCCCTCCAACGGCGGCTGCGGCGCCGGAGGCGTAAAGATCTCAACCTCTTCGACGCGAAACGCGGTCGGTTTGCGGGGTTGGCCTTTGGTCATGTGAGGCGATCTCCGATCAGCGCCTGAATAGCGCGATCAAGCCGTATGTTTGGGAAGGGCGCGAAGCCACCCGAGGGCAGCTTGACGGGGTCGGGGGGACGGAACCGCACGAACCGCACGTCGTCTTGCTGCGCGGCAAGCCCCTTGAGCGCAAGGTCGGGGTCTTTCGGAAGGTCGCCGGGAAAGATGGCGAAGGCTTCGTCGCCATTGAAGTGGCGCCTGCCGATCGTCTCGCCGGGCAGGGGGTAGCCGACAATGCACGGGAGGACGTCTCCATTCCGCTTTGCCACGCCTTCGCGCGTCGCGCGGATAGTGGCAAGCGCGAGCACCTTCACCTCCGCGCCCGCATATTCGGCCCGCGCCATCGCCCTGCCGGTGAGGCGCGCGAGAATGGCCTCGAGCCGGTCATGGCTTTGCTGATGCAGATGGTCGGCCTTCGTCGCGGCAAGAACAATGCGGTCGATGCGCGGCCACAGCAGACTGGACCACAACGTGTTGGCACCGGTGCGGAAGCATTCGAGAATCTCGGTCATGGCGCGCTCGAGATCGGCAACCGCAGCCGACCCGCCGTTGAGCGCGGCAAGGACGTCGATGAGCACGATTTGCCGGTCAAGCCTCGCAAAATGATCGTGAAAGAACGGACGCACCACGTGGGTCTTATAGGCCTCGTAGCGCCGCGCCATCAGTGCCCACATCGAGCCACGGGGAAAGCTATCCGCCCCTTTGGCGTCGAGCGGCGCGAAGGTAAGGGCGGGCGAGCCTTCGAGGTCGCCGGGCATCAGAAAACGGCCCGGCGGAAGAGTTGAAAGCGCGTATTGGTCGGCGCGCGTCTCGCGCAGATAGGCTTTGAACAAATGCGATAGCGTTTCTGCCTGCACCTCGTCAGCCGGCGCCGCGGGATCCACGCCGGCCAAGGCTTGATGCCATGTCTTCGCGATGTCTTTCCGCCCGCTCTTGCGGCTCTCGTCGAGCGCGGCGCGCGACCATTGCGCGTAGTCGAGATTGAGCAGCGGCAGATCGAGCAGCCATTCCCCGGGATAGTCCACGATATCGATATGCAATCGAGTGCGACCAAGCTGTCGCTTCCAGAACTTGGTGGTCTGATATTCAAGAGCGAGCCTCAGCTGACTGATGCGGCGCGTGCTCTCCGGCCAGCGGGGCGGGTCGCCGGTGAGATCGGCAAGGTGGCGCTCATATTCGAAACGGGGAATCGCCTCGTCGGGCTGCGGCTCGAGATAAGCGCGCAGGAGGCGGCCCTCGGCCGCGGCATCAAAGAACGGAAGGCGCCCTCCTGAGATGAGATTATGCACCAGCGCCGTGATGAATACCGTCTTGCCCGAACGGGCGAGTCCGGTAACGCCGAGCCGGATCGTTGGCGTGCCGAGATCCGCGGCGTAATGTCGGAGGTTCGCCGCGGCGGCCGCGACGGCGCGGGTGATGCTGGAATTAGGCAAGCTTTCGACGCGTCCTTCCTCGATCCGGCTCAAAAGGGCTCATAGCGCCCCCGCCCAAATTGGCAAAAGAGAGGGTATCCGCTGCCTCTTTTTCAAGCAGATCCTCCCATCGCATGGATTGCCGCGCTCACAAATAAATATGACGGATCTGCAACGGCCGGGCTGTCCGTGCTTCGCACCGTTGTCAAGGGAGTCTGTTGTCTTGACTTGTCGACTCGCTTTCGTAAATACGGGGCAGCCCGGCTGGGGGTCGTCGCTAACCGTGCGCGAACCGGGTGGCGGGCGATCCGGCCCAACAAGATGGATTGCGTATGGAAGTGGCTTTCATGCGAACCAAGAAAAAGCTCCCCGAGGATTATCGTCCGACCGAGGACGAACCCTTCATGAGCGATCTGCAGCGCGCCTATTTCCGGCGTAAGCTTCTGGCGTGGCGCGACGAGATTTTGCGCTCGACGAAAGAGACGCTCCAGCATCTTCAGGACGAGTCGGTGCAACATGCCGATATCGCAGACAGGGCGAGCTCCGAGAGCGAGCGCGCGCTGGAGCTTCGTGCGCGAGACCGTCAGCGCAAGCTGATCGCCAAGATCGATGCTGCGCTCGAGCGCATCGATGATGGCACCTACGGCTATTGCGAGGAAACAGGCGAACCCATCAGCTTGAAGCGCCTCGACGCGCGGCCGATCGCAACATTGAGCGTCGAAGCGCAGGAGCGGCATGAGCGCCGCGAGCGCGTCTACCGCGACGAATAGTCATCGCGGCGTCCGCTTCTCGATCGGAAAGTCGAAGATCGAGTCGGGATAGGGCTCCGGCACAAGCGTGTAGTGCCACCGTTCCAACGGATAGTTTTGGAAGCCCTGAGATCGCATAGAAGCGCTCAAGGTCACGCGGTTGCCATCCTCTTCGTCGCTTAGGCCTGACGCGGCGGTATTGGCCTTCACGTCGAAGCAGTCGAAGCTTGTGCCCATGGCAAGGCTGCCGTCGGGCGAGCGTCGATTGCGGGGCGGTGCAGGGCGCCTGTGTTTCGCTCGCGGGCGTCTGCATCGGTGTGTTGAGGGGGACGAGGGTCACATCGACCGTGGCGCCGCGCGAATGTCCGGACCGCGTGGCAATGTAGTTGGGAAATAGCGCCGTCTTGTCGAGCCGCGGATAATAGTACGCCTTTGCCTGTGCGTCATCCTGCCGCTTCGCCCACGCCAAGAATGCCGCCACGGATCGCGCCGGTCGATAGCAGTCGTAAACCCTCAGGGAGAGACCCTTGGGGTGGAGATCCGCCTGAACCGCCTTCAGCGCCTCGGCGGCTCGCCGCACCAGCACGCATTCCGGCGCGACATAGCCCGGCACCCTCTGGCCGGTGAAATTATTCGCGCCCGCATAGCGCATGTCCTGCTGGATCGTGGGATCGACATCACGGAGATAAACGAAGTCCGCCGGCATCCCCTCGGCCTGCGCGGAGGCCGCCGCCATTAAGATGCAGAGCGCGACGACAAGATGCAGAGCGCGACGACGGCAACGCGCATGATGGAAGGTAGAAGACGCAACATGGAGGACGTCCGGGGGGCGTGCGCGAGCCGTCACCCATTCCATAAAAAAACTCCCCGCTGGAGGGCGGGGAGTGGAGAGGTTTGGGGGACTGACATGACTGGCAGGACCAGTCGGTGTCGGACCATTAGCAGGGAACTGCCGGAAACCTTACGACACGAGCGGTTGAAAATTACCGGCGTCACTTCATCCGCCTGCCACTACAACGCGTGGCCACCGTAAGTACAGACTCTGTTTACCTCAACTCGGCGCCCATCACAAGCAAAACCGACGTGTCATTTTCGTCACTGTCAATCGCAAAGCAGGGCAGAGAACGAAAAATATTCAGCTTTTTCCGAAATCTGGCGCGGGCCGCGTATCGTTGCGCGCAATAATGACGTCCTCGAGCGGCGGCTCGAGATGGGCGTGCGCCTTGATTCCCGTCTCGATCAGAACGTCGACCGGGCCCCCGGTCATGATGAGGTGCTCGACGTCGTCGCGGCGGATCAGCATGAGTTTTCGCCGGCTGTCGACCGTGGCGGTCTCGACCAGAGCAAGGCGGCGCTCCCGCGCTCGCAAGAATCCCGAGCCGGTCCCGCTCCCACCGAAAAACGCCTTGAACGCCCAGACGGTGAGGGCAATCAGCGCGCTCACGAAGAGCACGGCCGCAATGGCAAGAACGATCGTGTCGAAGTTCATGGCCGCTTTCCGCAACTGCCCTAAAGGCTCATTAACCACGCGTGCCCATACAGGACAAGGCTGCGCGGCTTGAGAGTAGCGCGCCACGTCCGCCAAATGCTGACGGAACCTTTGGAAATCCTGGCTTGACGCCTTGGACCTGACAATGTCCGGCTTAAGAAATCCGAATCGGATAATTTGATCGCATGACCGATATCGACGCTCCAATGCGCTATGCGCAACCCGCCGCGGACCATACCGAGCGTGACGGGAGCGTCAGCCTCGTGGTGCTGCTTGCTCTCGCGCTGGCCGCGGCAGCAGTTGGGCTTGCCATGGTATCACGGGAGATCGCCGAGCCTTTCGTCCTCGCGATTCTTGCCGGCCTCGCGGTGATAGGCGTGTTCTGCCTCTTTGCGGGAGCCGTAGGCATTCTTCATTTCGGTCAGCGCCAGGCGCGCAATGACGTCGCTAAGGCGTTCATCGACAATCTGCCCCAAGGCGCCCTCATCGCCGACGGCGCGGGGCGGGTGCTCTACGCCAACGAAGCCTATCGCAGCCTTCTGGGCCTCGATGACTCTGCGACGGTTCCGCCGCCGGATCGCGCCTTTGCCGGCAATCCGCATCTTGCTGAGGTGATCTTCCGCCTCTCGCGCGCGGCGCAACAGGGCCGTTCGCTGAAGGAAGAATTTCGGCTGCCTCCCGAAGGCGACACCCTCGACAAAGAGGTGATTCCGCGTTGGTTTCGCATTTCGGTGCAGCCGATGCCCTCGGACCCACGCGCCGGTCGCAAGGGCGCTCTTGTGGTTTGGCAGGTCGACGAGGTGACGCAGGATCAAGCCCGGCAGGAAGCAAGCTTCGCCAAGGTCCAGGCTGCCATCGCCTATCTCGACAACGCGCCCGCAGGCTTCTTCACCACCGATAGCGAAGGCAATGTCGAATATCTGAATGCAACACTCGCGGAATGGCTCGGGCGCGATCTTTCCGAGCTCGCCAACACGCCGTTGAAGCTCAGCCAGATCATGTCCGAAGACGGCGCGGCGCTCGTCGCCCGCGCCGGCCGTGGTTCCGTGCAGGGGGCTACGCGTCGCTTCGACATCGATCTCTTCAAGGCTGACGGTATGAGCCTTCCGGTGCGCATCCTGCATCGTCTACCGCCCGGCACGGGCGAGGCGGGTCTCGCGCATGCGCTCGTTCTCAACCGCTCCCCGGGAGAGGCCGATGAAGCCGGCTCTGCCGAGCTTCGCTTTGCACGCCTGTTTCACTCCGCGCCGATCGCCATCGCCGCCGTCGATCGCGAGGGCCTTGTCAGTGCGAGCAACGCGGCGTTTGCACGGCTCTTCGGAAGCGCCGGCGATGAATCGCGGGGCGTCAAGCTTGAAAGCTTGTTCAACGACGAGGATCATCCGGCGCTGCGCAAGGCGCTCGGCGCCGCGCTCGCGGGACAGGGGCTCATCGATCCTGTCGAAATTTCTTTCGCGCGCGATAAGGAGCGGAGCGGCACCGTCTATCTGAGCCCCATCGAGCAGGCCGAAGGCGAACGTGAAACGGTGATCGCCTATGTGATCGAGACCACCGAGCAGCGCGCGCTCGAGATGCAGATTGCGCAGAGCCAGAAAATGCAGGCCGTCGGCCAGCTGGCAGGTGGAATCGCCCACGATTTCAACAACATGCTGACCGCGATCATCGGCTTCTCCGACTTCCTGCTGCAAAATCATCGACCGACCGACCCCGCGTTCCAGGACATTATGAATATCAAGCAAAACGCGAACCGCGCCGCGGGGCTCGTTCGCCAGCTGCTTGCCTTCTCGCGGCAGCAGACTTTGCGGCCGCAGGTCCTGCATCTCGACGATGTGATCTCGGAGCTTTCCATCCTGCTCGGCCGTCTGCTCGGCGAGAATGTCGAGCTCAGTCTCGATCAAGGTCGCGAGCTCTGGCCTGTCAGGGCCGATCTGCATCAGTTCGAGCAGGTTATCGTGAACCTCGCGGTCAATGCGCGCGACGCCATGCCGGGCGGTGGCAAGCTTCGCATCCGCACGGCCAATATCACCGAGGCGGACTCGCGCGAGCTTGGCGTGCAGCACCTTGTGGCGGCCGACTATGTGCTGATCGAGGTAGCGGATACTGGCACCGGCATGGACCAGGAAGTCATGCAGAAAATGTTCGAGCCGTTCTTCTCTACCAAGGAGATCGGACGCGGCACCGGACTCGGTCTCTCCACCGTTTACGGCATCGTCAAGCAGACCGGCGGCTTCATCTTTGCCGATAGCGAGATTGGCAAGGGCACCACCTTGCGGGTTTACCTGCCGCGCCACATCGAAACCGAGGCTGAGGTTGAAGCGCCGAAGCCCGAACGGCGCGAGAAGCCGCGAGACCTAACTGGGCATGGCACGGTTCTCCTCGTCGAGGACGAGGACGCGGTGCGGAGTTTCGCGGCGCGCGCGCTGGGTCAGCGCGGCTACCACGTGCTTGAAGCAACCACCGGCGCTGAGGCGCTCGAGGTCTTTAACAGCCACAAGGGCGAGGTTGATCTCGTCGTGAGCGACGTGGTGATGCCGGAGATGGATGGGCCGACACTGTTGAAGGAGCTTCGGCAGCAACGCCCGGATCTCAAGATCATCTTCATCTCGGGTTACGCCGAAGATGCCTTTCGCCGCAATCTGACCGAGAAAGAGGACTTCATGTTTTTGCAGAAGCCCTTCGATCTCAAGCAGCTGGCCGCCGCGGTGAAGGCGGCCCTGGAGGGCTGACGCGGCAACACGTGTCGCAGGTTCGGAGGGCTTCCCTTTCCATTTGATCGCGTCTAGAGGCGTGGTCTTGTCCGATCCTCGCTAACGGAGCGCGCGCGTGCCGGATTACGAAGTCCTGCCCCTCGACGAGGAGGGCCAGCCCCCTCGCAGAAAGCGCAAAAAGCCCAAGATGCCGGCGCTGACGATCGAGCGCTATGGCGGGCGGCTGCTTTATGTCTGGTTCGGGATGCGCTTCGGCGCACTAATGCGACTCTTCTGGCGAGGGCGCTTCAGCTTCACGCTGAACTGCATTCCCGACACCTTGGCGCTGTTCCTGTGGGTGCCGTGGAATACGCCGCTCTACTGGATCTCCGAGCTGAAGTATCGGAGGCGGGCCGAGGCGCTTCCGCTCGACACGCCGCCGGTCTTCGTCATCGGGCATTGGCGCACCGGTACCACGCTGCTGCACGACCTTTTCTCGGAGGACCCGAACCTCGCCTTTCCCACGACCTATGAGTGCTTCTTCCCGCACCATTTCCTGTTGACCGAAGGCCATCTCGACAAAGTCTTCAAAATCCTGTTGCCGAAGAGGCGTCCCCAGGACGACGTGCCGGTCGGCTTCGACCGCCCGCAGGAAGAAGAGTTCGCCATGATCATGCTGGGCGAGGGCTCGCCCTATAACACAATGGCGTGGCCGCGGCTGGGTCCGGCCGAAAGCGAGTATCTCGACTTCAAGGGTTTGCCCGAGGCCAAGAAGAAGAGTTGGGCCGGCGCCTTCATGTGGTTTTATCGGCGCCTCGTGCTCCAGCATCGCGGCAGGCGCCTCGTCTTGAAATCGCCAGCCAATGCCGGCCGCCTCAAGCTGTTGACCGAGCTCTTTCCCGATGCCCGCTTCGTTTACATCGCGCGCAACCCGCTCGACGTGTTTCCCTCCACGGTGAAGCTCTGGCGCGCGCTGTATTCCACCCAAGGCCTGCATAACCCCCCGCAGCTCGAGTCCTGGCTCGACGACTATGTGCTCGACATGTTTCAGCAGCTGACCGAGGCCTATGAGGAAGATCGCCATCTCATCTCGGAGGATCGCCTCGTCGAGATGCGCTACGAGGACCTGGTCACGGACCCGATCGGCACCATGCGCGATGTCTATACCCGCCTCGGCATCAGCGATTTCGCGCAAGCGGTAGCTCCCATGCGCACCATCCTGTCCGACCGCTCCGACCACCGCATTTCGTCCTATCGCCTGCCGGACCCCTTGACCCGCAAAATTGCGGAGCGGCTGGCTCCCTATATCGAGCGTTTCGGCTACCGCGACGCCGTCAACGCCGCGCTCGGAAAAGACGCCGAGGGCGGCTCCAAGACCCCGGTCCGCGAGCGGGAGCCGTCTTAATTTTTGGCATCACGCAATGTAGGTTGAGAGCCCCGCGATGAAGGGTACCGCGCCCTCGGCTTGTGCCCGGGGAGGCCGATTTCGGCAGGTTCTACGGCCCAACCCCCATTTTTTCCCATCTCGTCCTTCTGAGCGTCCGATTTCTGCAGCCTGGGAGGCGCTTCCGCGCGGGGCCGCAGAAAGAACATATTGCGAACAGAGAACAAAACGTGTACATTGATCTTAATGATTTTGGACCGCTTATGCACTTCCAACCGTCTAAGGGGCATGTGTGGAGCGGATGAGGGGGGCCATCGCAATCGGCCTGATGAGCGGGCTTTTTGAATTGGCGGGCTTGTGAAATAAGGGAGAAAGACCATGTCGAATGTCGCGCTGCGCCTCGTGGAAGGTGGGGAAATGGATAAAGAGAAGGCGCTTGCCGCGGCGATCTCCCAGATCGAGCGGAATTGCGGCAAGGGCTCGATCATGCGCCTCGGCGCGAACGAGCAGGTCGTCGAGGTGGAGGCGATCTCGACTGGCTCGCTTGGGCTCGACATCGCCCTTGGCATTGGCGGTCTCCCGCGCGGCCGCGTCATCGAAATTTACGGGCCGGAATCCTCAGGCAAGACCACTTTGGCGCTGCATGTGGCAGCCGAAGCGCAAAAGCGCGGCGGCATCTGCGCCTTCGTCGACGCCGAGCACGCCCTCGATACCGTCTATGCGCGCAAGCTCGGGGTCGACCTCGAGAATATCCTGATCTCTCAGCCGGACACCGGCGAGCAGGCGCTCGAGATCGCCGACACGTTGGTGCGCTCCGGCGCCATCGACGTGCTCGTGGTCGATTCGGTCGCGGCACTGACGCCCAAGGCCGAGCTCGAAGGCGAGATGGGCGATATGCAAATGGGCAGTCAGGCGCGTCTGATGAGCCAAGCCTTGCGCAAGCTGACGGGCTCCATCTCTAAGTCCCGCTGCATGGTGATCTTCATCAACCAGATCCGCATGAAGATCGGCGTGATGTTCGGGAGCCCCGAGACGACGAGCGGCGGCAATGCGCTGAAATTCTACGCCTCGGTTCGCCTCGACATTCGCCGCATCGGCGCCATCAAGGAGCGCGAGGAGGTCGTCGGCAACCAGACCCGCGTTAAGGTGGTGAAGAACAAGGTCGCCCCGCCCTTCAAGCAGGTCGAGTTCGACATCATGTATGGCGAGGGCATTTCCAAGATGGGTGAGCTCGTCGATCTCGGCGTCAAGGCCGGCATCGTGGAGAAATCGGGCTCTTGGTTCTCCTACGATTCGGAGCGCATCGGTCAGGGCCGCGAAAACGCCAAAACGTATCTGAAAGAGCATCCCGATATGGCCGCGAGGATCGAACTCGCGATCCGCCAGAATGCGGGCTTGCTCGCCGGCAAGATCCTCGAAGGTGTGCCTGAGTCGGACTCAGACGACGGCGAGACGAGCGAAGCGGGTGGTTTTGCCGAGGGCGACGTGGCGGCGATTGCCGGTGCCAGGCGCACGAAGCGCCCGGCCTAAGACGCTTGAACCGAACTGTGCAGGCCGGCGGTGCCGCCGGCCTCGCCCGCACGTCTGGAGCATAGGTCTTCCTATCGCGGAGGCTCCGCCGACGGGTGACGATGCCCGGTGCCGCTGGCTGGTAGAGCCCATATCGAGCGGGCCCTGAAGGACTTGGTGCGGGCGTGTACCGCTGGACAGCCCCTTTTCCCGACTCTATGTCTGACACGGTATTTTAGCGGCTTTCCTGTAACTGGAGCGGCTGGAACTGCACCGGCTCTTCCTTATAACGGGGGCCGGGGCGCGAAGATGATCGGCAACCCAAGGTTCTCCTCGCTGCCATGACGTCAGCCAAAAACACGACGGCGAAGCGCGCAAGCGCCGCAGGACGCGGCGCGTCGCACACGAGCGTCAACGACATTCGCGCGGCCTTCCTCGATTTCTTCCGCGAGCGCGATCACGAGATCGTGCCGTCGAGCCCGCTCGTGCCGCGCAACGACCCGACCTTGATGTTCACCAATGCCGGCATGGTCCCGTTCAAGAACGTGTTTACCGGCGCCGAGAAGCCGAGCCATCCGCGCGCGGCCTCCTCGCAGAAATGCGTGCGCGCCGGCGGCAAGCACAACGATCTCGACAATGTCGGCTACACGGCGCGCCACCACACCTTCTTCGAGATGCTCGGCAATTTCTCCTTCGGTGATTATTTCAAGGAGCGCGCGATCCTGCTCGCCTGGGACCTCATCACCAAGGACTACGCGCTCAACAAGGATCGATTGCTGATCACGGTCTTTGCCGACGATGAGGAAGCCGCAGCGCTGTGGCGGAAGATTTCCGGCTTTCCCGACAGCAAGATCCTACGCATCGCCGGCAGCGATAATTTCTGGTCGATGGGCGATACCGGTCCCTGCGGCCCATGCTCTGAGATCTTCTACGATCATGGGCCGGCGCTTGCGGGCGGTCCGCCCGGCAGCGCCGATGCGGATGGCGACCGCTTCGTCGAGATCTGGAATCTTGTCTTCATGCAATACGAGCAGCGCGCGGACGGCAGCCGTGTGGATCTGCCGCGGCCCTCGATCGATACGGGCATGGGGCTGGAGCGCATCGCCGCCGTCCTGCAAGGCACTCACGACAATTACGCCATCGACCTTTTCCGGGCCCTAATCGGCGCCTCCGTGGATCTGACCGGCGTGCCTGCCGAGGGCGCTCAGGCGCCGAGCCATCGCGTGATCGCCGATCATCTGCGCGCATCTTCTTTCCTCATCGCCGACGGCGTGCTGCCCTCCAACGAGGGCAGGGGCTACGTGCTTCGCCGCATCATGCGGCGCGCCATGCGCCACGCCCAGCTTCTTGGGAGCAAGGATCCGCTGCTGCATCGTTTGGTGCCGGTCCTGGTCGATCAGATGGGCAGGGCCTTTCCCGAACTCGACCGGGGCCAGAGCCTTATCGAGGAGACCTTGAAACTCGAGGAGACGCGCTTCCGCGACACACTCGAGCGTGGCCTGCGCCTGCTGGACGATGAGGCAAAGGACATGAAGCGCGGTGACGTCCTGCCGGGCGAGATCGCCTTCAAGCTCTACGACACTTACGGCTTCCCCTTCGATCTCACCGAGGACGCCCTGAAGGCCAAGGGCATCGGCATTGATGCCAAGGGCTTCGCCGCAGCGATGGAGCGCCAGCGGGCCGAGGCCCGCAAATCCTGGGCGGGCTCCGGAGAGGCGCAGACGGAGACCCTCTGGTTCGAGCTGAAAGACGAGATCGGCGCCACCGAATTTCTCGGCTACGAGACCGAGACCGCCTCGGCCGAAGTTGTTGCGCTCATCAAGGATGGCAAGCGGGTCAAGGAGCTTCGCGATGGCGAGCGCGGCTCCGTTGTCGTCAATCAAACCCCCTTCTACGGCGAGTCGGGCGGTCAGGTCGGCGATCATGGCCGCATCTTCGACGCCGAAGGACTGCGCTTTACCGTTGAGGTCACCCACAAGAAGCTCGGCAGCCTCTTCCTCCATTCCGGTGTCGTGGAAAAGGGACGTGTTCAAGTCCGCCAGGCCGTGGAGCTAGAGGTCGATCATGGCCGCCGCACCGCGACCCGTGCGCACCATTCCGCCACGCATATCGTGCACGAGGCGCTGCGGCGGGTGTTGGGGCCACATGTGGCGCAGAAGGGCTCGCTCGTCGAGCCGGGCCGCTTGCGTTTCGACTTCTCCCATCAAAAGCCGATGACCCACGCCGAGATTCGCGCCTTGGAAGACATCGCCAATACCGTCATTCTCCAGAACGATGCGGTCGAGACCCATCTGATGGCACCGGAGGAGGCGATCGCGAAAGGCGCGCTTGCCCTGTTCGGCGAGAAATATGGCGAGGAGGTCCGCGTCGTCAGCATGGGCAAAAGCGAGACAAGCGAAAAGGCGCGCAAGGCCTATTCCATCGAGCTGTGCGGCGGCACCCATGTCCGTCGCACGGGTGACATCGGGCTTCTCAAGATCGTGAGCGAGAGCCCGGTGGCTTCCGGCGTCCGCCGCATCGAAGCCCTCACCGGCGAGCCCGCCCGCCTTTACCTCGCCGCCCAGGAGGAGCGGGTGCGCGAGGCCGCCGAAATCTTGAAAGTGGCGCCCGACGAAGTCATCACCCGGCTTGCCGCTGTCGTCGACGAGCGTCGCAAACTCGAACGTCAGCTGACCGAGGCCAAGCGCGAGCTTGCGCTGCGGCCGAGTGGCGGCGGCGGCGAGAGTGCGGCGTCTTCCGGCGTCCGCGAGCTTGGCGGCATCAAGTTGCTCGCACGCACCGTGCAGGGCGTGGCGCCTAAGGATCTGCGCGGACTTGTCGACGATGCCAAGCGCCAACTCGGCTCCGGCATCGTCGCCATCGCGGGCGTCAGCGAGGAGGGCAAGGCGGGATTGGTCGTCGGCGTCACGGACGATCTGACAGCGACCTACGATGCCGTGGAGCTAGCGCGCATTGGCGCGGAGGCGCTGGGCGGCAAAGGCGGCGGCGGGCGGCGCGACCTCGCTCAGGCCGGTGGGCCCGATGGTGGGAGAGCCGATGCTGCCCTAGAGGCTATCGCTGCAAGGCTGGGCGAAGGCGGTGTCGGTGCACCCGAGCCCGCGCCGGGCGAGGGCGCGAAGGACGAGCGCCGGGCCGGCCGCGCGTGAGCGGCGCCGAGCCGGCGGCGCAGCCAAAGCCGCCAAACAAGACCTGGGCGAAGTGGCGCCGCAAGGTCCACGATGTCCTGGAATTTGGCGGCGACGCGCGTCCCGCTGGCTATCTCGTCAATGCCTTCATCATCACCTTGATCGTTCTCAACGCGGCCGCTTTCGCCGCGGAGACCGTGGACGACATTGCCATTCGCTACGGACGCGCGCTCGATGCCTTCAACGCCGCGTCCGTGTTAGTCTTCACGGTTGAATACGTTCTTCGCATCTGGAGCTCTATCGAGATTCCGATGCTGAGCAGGCTGCCGAAATGGCGCGCGCGGCTACGCTTTGCGGCGCGGCCGATGATGATCATCGACCTTTTGGCGGTTCTGCCTTGGTATCTCTACCTGATCTTTCCCGTGGATCTCCGGCTGCTGCGCGTTTTCCGCATCTTCCGCCTCCTCAAGCTCGTGCGCTACTCGCCGGCTTTGCAGACATTGGGCCGGGTGATTGCGGACGAGTATCGCGCCTTGCTCGGCGCGCTCCTGGTGATGGTGGTGTTGCTCCTATTCTCGTCGTCGGTGATCTACTTCCTTGAGCGTGACGCGCAGCCGAATGTCTTTGGCAGTATTCCGGCGGCAGCCTGGTGGTCCCTCGCGACGCTGACGACGGTCGGCTATGGCGACGTCGTGCCGCTTACGCCGATGGGAAGAGTCTTCGGCGGCGTGGTCATGCTTCTCGGCGTCTGCATGTTCGCGTTGCCCATCGCCATCATCGCTACGGGCTTCAGCCTGGAATCTGCGCGGCATCAGTTCGTGGCCACCTGGAGCATGGTGGCGCGCGTCCCCCTCTTCAGCTCCATGAATGAGGGTGAGGTCGCGGAAATCACGAAGGTGCTTTACACCCGCACCTATCTGCCGGGCAGTCCCATCGTGCGCGCTGGCGATGCCGGCGATGCCATGTATATCATTGCCAATGGCGAGGCTGAGCTGCTGAAGGTCCCCGGCGGGCCGGTCATGTTGCGCGAAGGCGATTTCTTCGGCGAAATGGCTCTGCTGGAACGCCGCCGCCATCGCCATGATGTGTTCGCAAAGACGCAATGTCGGGTGTTCGTGCTCGACAGTCAGGCCCTGGCGCGATTGAGTCGTCGGCATCCGGAGGTCATGCGGGCAATCTGCACCGTTGCGCGCAACCGCAGCCGCATGGACGCCCAAGCCAAAAATGTATCAACTCCGCGCAAGCGTCGAGCCGTTCCGCTCGCCAGGCGCAAACCCGGCGCGGGTTGACAACGAGTCGGCGTCTTTAGGCGGCGGCGCGGTCGGCCATGGCCTTGCGCAGATTCTCGTCGATCTTGTCGAGAAAGCCCGTCGTCGACAGCCATCTCTGCTCGGCGCCGACCAGAAGCGCAAGATCCTTTGTCATGAAGCCGGATTCGATCGTATCGACCACGACCCGCTCCATCGTTTCCGCGAAGCTCGCAAGCTCGTCATTGCCGTCGAGCTGGGCGCGGTGCTTGAGGCCGCCGGTCCAGGCGAAGATGGAAGCGGTGGCGTTGGTCGAAGTCTCCCGCCCCTTCTGATGCTGCCGGTAATGGCGGGTGACGGTGCCATGCGCAGCCTCCGCCAGAACGGTCTTGCCGTCCGGCGTCATCAGCACGCTCGTCATCAGGCCAAGCGAGCCGAACCCTTGCGCCACGGTATCCGACTGCACGTCGCCGTCGTAATTCTTGCAAGCCCAGACATAGCCGCCCGACCATTTCAACGCCGCGGCGACCATGTCGTCGATCAGCCGGTGCTCGTAGGTCAGCCCGCGCCGATCGAACTCGCTCTTGAATTCGGCTTCGAACACTTCGGCGAAAATGTCCTTGAAGCGGCCGTCATAGGACTTGAGGATGGTGTTTTTGGTCGAAAGATAGACCGGCATGTCGCGCCGAAGGCCATAATTGAAGCTTGCGCGCGCAAACTCTCGGATGGAGTCATCGAGATTGAACATGGCGAGCGCAACGCCGCCGCCGGGAAAATCGCACACGTCGTGCTCGATCTTGCTGCCGTCCTCGCCGGTGAAGGTAATCGTGAGCTTGCCCTTGCCGGGAACACGAAAGTCGGTGGCGCGGTAAATATCGCCGAAGGCGTGACGGCCGATAGTGATGGGCTTGGTCCAGCCGGGAACCAGCCGCGGCACGTTCTTGCAGATGATGGGCTCGCGAAAGATGCAGCCCCCCAAGATGTTGCGGATCGTCCCGTTGGGAGACTTCCACATCTTCTTGAGGCCGAATTCGGCGACACGGGCCTCGTCGGGTGTGATGGTTGCGCATTTGACGCCGACACCGCATTCCTTGATGGCGTAGGCTGCATCGACCGTCACCTTGTCGTCGGTCGCATCGCGGTTCTCGATGCCGAGATCGAAGGTGCGGAGCGGCAGGTCGAGATAAGGAGTGACGAGTTTGTCCTTGATCAATGTCCAGATGACCCGGGTCATCTCGTCGCCCTCGAGATCGACGATCGGGTTCTTGACCTTGATCTTGTTCACTTGGAAATCCTCGGCAAGGGAAGACGTGGATAGGAGCGCTTGCCTCTCGCCGGCGGCCTCGTTGCGGCGAGATTTGCCCTATAGCAGCGTGCTTCTGAAATGAAAGCAAGAGTGGAGAGAAGCGTGCGGCGCAAGGCAGCGGGCGGAAGGTCTGCGCCGCCGGAAGAGGGCGGTAGCGGCGGCGGCACGCCTCCCACGGTCGTTCTCGTCAAGCCGCAGCTCGGCGAGAATATCGGCTTTGCCGCCCGTGCGATGGCCAATTTCGGCTTAAGCGATTTGCGGCTCGTTTCGCCGCGTGATGGGTGGCCGAACCAGAAGGCGGATGCGGCTGCCGCCGTGGCGGCCCCAATCGTGGAAGCGGCGAAAATCTATGCGAGCGTCGAGGACGCCACCGCCGAGCTCAACTACGTGCTTGCCGCGACCGCGCGCCCGCGCGACATGGTGAAGGAGGTGCTGAGCCCCGAAAGCGCCGCACTCGAGCTGGTGCGGCGGTCGATGCGTGGAGAACGCACGGGCGTGTTGTTCGGGGCGGAGCAGAGCGGCCTGGATAACGATACGATCACTCTTGCCGATGCGATCGTCACCGCACCGGTTGACCCGCGCTTTGCCTCCCTCAGCCTGCCCCAGGCCGTCCTTCTGTTCGCCTATGAGTGGCTGAAGGGCCAGGATGAGCCGCTGTCGCTCGGACGCGCGACGTCTTGCGATGGACCTGCGGCGGAAGGTGTCGCGCTCACAGATACGCGGCCTGCTACTCGCGCCGAACTTTTCGGCCTTTTCGGTCAGCTCGAGAGCGAGCTCGACCGCTCCGGCTTTCTGAAGCCGCCGGAGAAGCGGGCGCGCATCGTCCGGAGCATACGCAACATGTTTCACCGCATGGGGATCACCGAGCAGGATGCCCGCACGTGGCGTGGGATCGTGGCTTCGCTCGTGCGGCGGGACCGGGACTGAACGGCCAAGTGTCATAGTTCCGCCCGGTTTCTCCTATTGCGATTGGCGGAGACGATGTTAGCTTCCCGGCGCGGGATGGAGAGGGACGGTTCATGCGATTTGCGTTGATTTGGTCGGGAGGGGTGTCTGCCGTGCTGGCCTTGCTGCTGCTCGCGGGCTCGCCCCTTAAGGCCGCCGATAACGGCGATATCCGACCCGTGGCGGAGACGCTGGGGGCGCGCGCGCAGACCGCCGCGCCGCAAAACGAGGGCCAGAAGGGCAAGCTCAGCGACAGCGCCGTGCGCGTGCTCATGACCTATGCCTTTTCGCTCGTTCCGGACCAGGCCAAGGGTCCCGACGGCAAGACCGTCAAGGTCGACAAATCCGTGCCGAACAAGTTTCTCATTCCCCTCGACGACGCGCGCGGTGTGATCCGGGCCTCCACCCGTTCGGCCTATGCCGAAGTGTGCGGTCTACCCGAACTCGGCCGCGCCAACTACCAGACCCTCGTCAAGGGTGAGGAAGCACGCATGGTCTGGACGCCCGAGCAGATCATGTTCATCAAGTCGCTGCACCACTTCTCGGTGGCGTATTTCACCGGCAACATCCAGATCAACGACGCGCCTGCGGAGCCGGGCGCCACTTCGGCCGCAAATCCCCCCGAGGCGGGCGCCCCCGCACCCGCGACCCCTGATGCCGCCACGGCCCCTCCCGCAGCGTCCGATGCCGAGCAAGCCAAGGCGGCCGCTGCCGCCGAGCCTCCCGCGGAGCCGGCATTTACGCCAAAAAAGCCTGAATGCTCCCCGGAGCAGAAGCAGAAGGTGACCCAGGCGATTAACGCCTATGTGCAGTCTGCGAGCGCGGCGCCTGCCGGGGACGCCAAAGCCGCCCCCGGTGCCAATTGACAATTTCCGGGCATTCCGTGTAACAAAAGCCCAACGAAGCTTGATTAGCCAAGCTTTGACCGTCGCCGGAGCTATCCCGGTGCCGCCTGCTGCCATCAACGGCCAAACGCATCACGAGATACGCGGCGAATGTCCGTCCGCGGCAAGCCTCATTTGGCTTTGGAGACCAACGTATGACGAAACGCATCAACGCCAAGCACAAGATCGACCGCCGGCTTGGCGAGAACATTTGGGGCCGCCCGAAAAGCCCGTTCAACAAGCGCGAATATGGTCCTGGCGAGCATGGGCAGCGCCGCCGCGGCAAGCTCTCCGATTACGGCGCGCAGCTTCGTGCCAAGCAGAAGCTGAAGGGCTATTACGGCAACATTACCGAGAAGCAGTTTAAGTCGATCTACCGCGAGGCATCGCGGCTGCGTGGCGACACTTCGGAGAAGTTGATCGGGCTTCTGGAGCGGCGCCTCGACGCGGTCGTCTATCGCGCAAAATTTGTGCCGACGGTCTTCGCGGCGCGGCAATTCGTTTCCCACGGCCACGTGCGCGTCAACGGCCGCCGCGTCAACATCCCGAGCTATCGCTGCCGCGAAGGCGATGTCATCGAGGTGCGGGACAAGGCGAAGGACATGGGCATGGTGCTCGAGGCGGCACAGAGTCCTGAGCGGGATGTTCCCGACTACGTCGACGTCGACCACAACAAGATGACGGCGCGATTCGTGCGCACGCCGACTCTGTCGGATGTGCCTTATCCTGGAATGATGGAGCCGAACCTCGTCATCGAGTTCTATTCGCGCTAGGCGGATAGCCGCCGCGACGTTTTGCGATTTGGATGCCGCGCCCTTTGCGCGGCAACGTCATGTCTGGCGTCAGGCGGTAAGGGTTTGCGCGTTGTGGGCGACGCCTTTGGCCGTCAACAGCTCTTGCAGCTCGCCTGCCTGGAACATCTCCCGTGTGATGTCGCAACCACCGACGAACTCGCCCTTGATGTAGAGCTGCGGCACGGTGGGCCAATTCGAGAAGGCCTTGACCCCGTCGCGCACGCTCATGTCGTCGAGCACGTTGATGTCTTTGTAGTCGACGCCGAGATGACCGAGAATCTGCGCCACCTGCATGGAGAAGCCGCATTGCGGCATCTGCTTCGTGCCCTTCATGAAAAGCACCACGTCATTCTCCGCGACCTGCTTGCAGATCCAGTCCCGTACGTCCTTCTCGCTCATGGGTCGATCCTTTCTGACTGGGGCGCCGAGGTCTTCAGGGCGAGTGCATGCAACGCGCCGCCCATCCGGCCCTTTAGCGCGTCATAGACCATTTGATGCTGCTGCACCCGTGTTTTGCCGCGAAATGCCTCGGCCACGACGGTCGCGGCGTAATGGTCGCCGTCGCCGGCAAGATCCTTGATCTCGACCTCGGCGTCGGGAAATCGCTGTTTGATGAGCTGCTCGATCTCGTGGGCGGCCATCGCCATCGGGTTTACTCCTCGCCTCTAGCGGATCTTAGCGGCCCGCCATGAAGCGCGGCAACCAGGCCTCATGCGCCTCGCGCAAGTCTGCGAGCGAAAGTGGCGTTTCTCCGGGTAGTTTCAAGGCGTCCCCGTCGACGCGGCCGATCAGCCGGAGCGGGACCTTGGCGCTCGCCGCAGCCTTGTGGATCGTGTCAGCCTGATCGGGATCGGCCGAAATGAGATAGCGGGCCTGGTCCTCGCCAAACCAGATCGCATGGGCATGGAGGCCTTCAGGCGCCGGTTCGAGCTCGACGCCGCGCCTGCCCGCCAGCGCCATCTCGGCAATGCCGACAAGCAGGCCGCCGTCGGAGAGGTCGTGAACCGCGCTCACCCTTCCGTCGCGGATGAGCATCCTGACGAGGTCGCCGGTCACGCGCTCTGCCTCGAGGTCGACGGGTGGCGGTGCACCCGCGGTCCTGTCCAGCATGATCTGCAGATAGAGCGACTGGCCGAGATGTCCGGCTTCGGTCCCGAGCAGGATGAGGACGTCGCCCTCTCGCTTCAGGGCGCACGTGGCCGTCGTATCGATGTCGGGGATGAGGCCAATGCCGCCAATGGCGGGCGTCGGAGGAATGGCGACGCCGTTGGTCTCGTTGTAGAGCGAGACATTGCCGGAGACGACGGGGAAGGCAAGAGCGTTGCAGGCCTCCGCCATGCCTTCGATCGCGCCCACAAATTCGCCCATGATCTCCGGGCGCTCGGGGTTGCCAAAATTCATACAATCGGTGATGGCGAGCGGATCGGCGCCGACCGCCGTCAGATTGCGCCAGCATTCCGCAACCGCCTGCTTGCCGCCTTCGCGTGGATCGGCGGCGCAATAGCGCGGCGTCACATCGCATGAGATCGCAAGACCCTTGCGCGTTCCGTGCACGCGCACGACGCCGGCGTCGCCGCCTGGGCGCTGTAAGGTGTCGCCCATGACCATGTGATCGTATTGCTCCCAGATCCAGCGCCGTGACGAGAGGTCCGGCGATCCCATCATGCATTCCAGCGCGCCGAGCACGCTGTTCGGCGCCGGCACGTCCTCGGCCGCGACGGAGGCCTCTGCGGGCTTCTCGGTCCAGGGGCGCTCATATTGCGGCGCTGCATGCGCGAGCGCGGCCAGGGGAATATCGGCTTCGGTGCGGCCACCGTGACGCACGACGAGATGCCCTGTGTCGGTGGTACGGCCAACAATCGCGAAATCTAGGTCCCACTTGGTGAAGATGCGCTCGGCGATAGGCTCGGCGCCAAGCTTCAGCACCATGAGCATGCGCTCTTGGCTCTCCGACAGCATCATTTCGTAGGCCGTCATGCCGACTTCGCGCATCGGCACATGATCGAGATCGAGCTCGATGCCGACGCCGCCTTTATCGGCCATCTCCACAGACGAAGAGGTGAGGCCAGCCGCGCCCATATCCTGGATCGCGACGATGGCGTCCTCCTGCATGAGTTCGAGGCAGGCTTCGAGCAGCAGCTTCTCCGTGAAGGGATCGCCGACCTGCACCGTGGGGCGCTTCTCCTCCGAGCTTTCATCGAACTCGGCCGACGCCATGGTTGCGCCATGGATGCCGTCGCGGCCGGTCTTCGAGCCCACATAAACCACGGGCAGGCCAACGCCCCTCGCCGCAGACTTGAAAATACGGTTGGCATCGACGAGGCCGACGCACATCGCATTGACGAGAATGTTGTCGTTGTAGCGCGGATCGAAATTGGTCTCGCCGCCGATCGTCGGCACGCCCATGCAATTGCCGTAGTCGCCGATGCCGGAGACGACGCCGGCAACGAGGTGACGTGTCTTGGCGTGATCGGGCGCTCCGAAGCGCAGTGCATTCATATTGGCGATAGGCCGGGCACCCATCGTGAACACGTCGCGCATGATGCCCCCGACCCCGGTCGCCGCGCCCTGATAGGGCTCGATGTAAGAAGGATGGTTATGGCTCTCCATCTTGAAGACCGCGGCCAGGCCGTCGCCGAGATCGACCACGCCGGCATTCTCGCCGGGTCCCTCGATCACCTGCGGGCCCGTGGTTAGTAGCTTTTTCAGCCAAACCCGAGAGGATTTATAGGAGCAATGCTCCGACCACATCACCGAGAAGATGCCGAGCTCGGTCAAAAAGGGCTCGCGCCCCAACTCGGACAAGAGCACCTCATATTCGGCCGGGCTAAGGCCATGCTCGGCGATCAGCTCTTTCGAGACGCCCGCGGCCGGCAGCGAAGCCCGCGCAACGCGGCTCAATGGAGCGTCTCCACAAGGGAGGAGAACATCTTGGCGCCGTCGGTGCCGCTAAGCGCCTTGTCGGCGAGGCGCTCCGGATGTGGCATCATCCCGAGCACGGTGGAGGTCTCGTTGTAGATGCCGGCGATATTGTTGGCCGAGCCGTTGGGATTGGCGTCCTCTGTGACCGCGCCTGTCGCCTCGCAATAGCGGAATGCGACCCGGCCTTCGTCTTCGAGCCGCGCAAGCGTGGCGTCGTCGGCGAAATAGCAGCCGTCCTTGTGGGCGATCGGAAATCTCACGATCTCTGCTTGCGCATATTGGCGCGTGAAAAGCGTGTCGTTGCGTTCCACCTTGAGATGCACGTCCTTGCAGATGAAGCGGAGCGAGGCGTTGCGCATTAGCACGCCGGGAAGAAGACCTGCCTCAGTTAAAACCTGGAAGCCGTTGCAGATGCCGAGCACGGGCGTGCCCGTCTTTGCCCGCCGCACGACCTCGCGCATGACAGGCGAGTGCGCCGCCATCGCGCCGGAGCGCAGATAATCGCCGTAGGAGAAACCGCCCGGCAGCACGATCAAATCGCTTTTCGGCAGCTCTGAATTGCCGTGCCAGACCATCATCGGGCTTTCGCCCATGGCCGCGTGCAGTGCGACCGCCGCGTCGCGATCGCAATTGGAACCGGGAAAGACGATGACGCTCGCTCTCATGCCTGGTGACGCCGGTTAAGCCGCCTCGAGTTCATAGTGATAATTCTCGATGATGGTGTTGGCGAGAAGCTGCTCGCACATGCGCTCGATCTCCGCCTTGGCCCGGACGGGATCGCTCTCCGTCACCTCGACCTCGATATATTTGCCCTGACGCACATTTCCAACCGCGCCAAAACCAAGCGCATGCAGTGCGCCCTCTATGGCCTTGCCTTGCGGATCGAGGACGCCTGGCTTCAGAGTGATGGTGATGCGCGCCTTCATGGCCTCAGCAGCGATGTTCTACTTCGAGCGTACGAGCACGGGGCCGCTTCGCGTGCGCGTCGGATTGTCGACATGCAGGCCGAGGCGGCGCGCGACTTCTTGATAGGCTTCGACCAGACCGCCCATATCGCGGCGAAAGCGGTCCTTATCGAGCTTGTCTTGCGTCTCGACGTCCCATAACCGCGCGCAATCGGGCGAAATCTCATCGGCGAGGATGACGCGCATCTGCTCGTTCTCCCACAGCCGGCCGAACTCGCATTTGAAATCGACGAGGCGAATGCCGACGCCGAGCAACAGCCCGGAGAGAAAGTCGTTGATGCGCAGCGACAGCGACATGATGTCGTCGAGTTCCTGCGGGCTCGCCCAACCGAACGCGGTGATGTGCTCTTCGCTCACCATGGGATCTTCGAGCTGGTCGGATTTGTAATAGAACTCCACGATGGAGCGCGGCAGCGGCGTGCCTTCCTCGAGGCCAAGCCGTGTCGCAAGCGATCCTGCGGCGACGTTTCGCACCACCACTTCGATTGGGATAATCTCCACCTCGCGGATGAGCTGCTCGCGCATGTTTAGCCGCTTGATGAAATGCGTAGGAACGCCGATGTCGCCGAGCTTCTGGAAAAAATACTCGGAGATGCGGTTGTTAAGGACGCCTTTGCCCTCGATGCGGTCGTGCTTCTTGTTGTTGAACGCGGTGGCATCGTCCTTGAAATGCTGGACGAGGGTCCCGGGCTCGGGGCCTTCATAGAGAATCTTGGCCTTGCCTTCGTAGATGCGCCGCCGCCGGTTCATGTTACGTTCCTCTCAAACGCTTGGCTTGAACATCTGACAAACGCCAAGAGCGCGGGGAGAGGCTTGCCCAGGCCGCGCGCAACTTGTTGTCGCCATCGTAGGAATCAACCAAGGGGTCTGAGGCGGACCTTAACGTAAGGGGAGAAGCGAGACAACGGCCCCGGCCCGCGGCACGGTTGCTTTGCGGCATTTGTTGATTTCTAGTGCCCCGGGCGCTATCGCTTGCGCCGGGACAGGCGACTTTTTCCAAGAATTCCGTGGTATTGGCCCGATTCCGGGCCTCGCAGGAGGTGCCAGCCAGATGACGAGCTTTGAGGATCGGAAGAGGGGTTTCGAGGGCAAATTTGCCCATGACGAGGAGCTGAAGTTCAAGGCCATGGCGCGCCGGAACAAGCTCTTGGGCCTCTGGGCTGCCGAGAAGATGGGACTAAGCGGCGATGCCGCTCAGGTCTACGCGAGAGAGGTGATTAAGGCCGATCTCGAGATGCCCGGCGAGGAGGACGTCTTCCGGAAGGTGAGGGGGGACTTCGATGCCAAGGGTATCGAACAGTCCGACCACCAGATCCGGCGCGCGATGTCCGAGATGATGGCCGAGGCCATGAATCAAATCGAAGCCGAAGGTAAGGCTTGAGCCCTGCATGGGTGAGGACCGCTTCCGCCACGCTGCCAAGGAGGGCCGCACGCTTTTGACGGGGTGGCTCACCTGCAATTCCCCGTTCCTCGTCGAGCTGATCGGGGAGGCGGGCTTCGACTGCATCACCATCGATCAGCAGCACGGCATGGGCGGCAATGAGGCGCTGCTGTCCTGCCTCACCGCCGCGCGCGCCAGCGGATTGCCGGCGATCGTGCGTGTGGCGGAAAACGACCCGGGCCTGATCGGCAGGGCGCTCGATGCGGGCGCCCAGGCCATCATGTGTCCGATGATAGAGCGGGTCGAAGACGCGGAAGCTTTCGTCAAAGCGGTGAAATATCCGCCGCGTGGCTTGCGCAGCTGGGGTCCTTACCGTGCGCGTCTCGATTACGATGGCGACTATTTCACCACCGCAAACGACTTCACCGTCGCCTGCCCGCAAATCGAAACCAGGGGCGCGCTCGACCGCCTCGACGACATTCTCGCCATGGAGGGCGTAGACATGGTCTGCCTCGGTCCCAACGATTTATCCGTGGCGCTGACCGGACGTCTCGACATTTGGGCGAGCGAGGTCAAGGACGCCATGACTCTGGTTCTGAAGAAGTGCCGCGAGCGGTCTGTAATGACTCTCATTTTCGCCAACGACATCGAGTTCGCCAAGCCGCGCCTTGAGGAGGGCTGGACCATCGTCGCGATCGGCACTGACGCCGGCTGGTTCGCCAAGGCCGCTGCCGAGGTTAGGCGCGCGGCGACCATAAGCAGGTAGGTGTCGGCACGTAGGTGTTGCTCTGGCGACATCGACGCTGTTGACCGGCTGTGCGAAGATGCGCCTTGGACCTTGAAGGATTCGCGATGCGATCATCAATAAGCCTCTGGCTCGCTTTGGCAATTCTCGCGCTCGGTGCAACGGCGGCAACGGCGCGTGATGCCGTGACAAACACGGACCTTACGCTCCGGGCGGGCCCCGGGACGAGATACGAAGTGCTGCTCACCATGCCCGCCGGCGCGGTCGTCCGGGTCAAGGGATGCAACCGCGGCTGGTGTGATATCGCCTGGAACAGCTACTCCGGCTACGCGAGCCAAAGCGGCCTGCGTCCGGGCCAAGCCGCCTATCGCCAGGCGCCCGCGGTCATCCCGGTCTTTCCGAATTACCCCTATCGCGCAGGCTATTATCCCAAGGCCGACTGGTATTTCGACCTGCCGCCTTACGCCGCGACGCTGCCGAATTTCCACCGCCGCCGATATTTCATGATGGCGCAGGAGCGCAACCGGTACCGCTATATGCCGCACGTTTTCCGCAACGTGGCGGAATAACGTTTTATTTACTGGAATGCAGCGGAAATTGCGGGATATGCGGGGATATGCGGGGATAAACGGTTACTCTGTGTCCGATGCGGCGCACGACCCCTCTTGGCATTCGGAACTTAAGTCACAAGTAGTGGTTCCGAGCGTAAGGCATGTCATGCGCTTAAGAAGCGCCGAACCAGGAGTCCCCCCATGAAACACCCCGTGAAGACAGCGGCGTTCGCCGCCGCCTTGCTGGCGACGTCGGCCGTCGCGGCATCGGCGGCGCCGGCCGTCGCCATCGTACCCCTCAACGTCCGTGCCGGTCCCACCACGAGCGCCCCCGTTGTCGGCAGTCTCGCCCCAGGGCAGACGGTTGACGTCCAGGGCTGCAACGGCGGCTGGTGCCAGGTGCAGAACGGCTACGCCTCAAGCAGCTATCTGAGCTTCGGCGGCGACGGTTACGCGGACGGCTATGCCGAAGGTTATTACGCCGATCCCGCCTATGCCTATGACGACTACGCTTACGGCTACGACGTCCCCTACGTGTACCCCTCGTACGGCTGGGGCCCGTCCTGGTATGGCGGCGGACGCGCCTATAATCGCGGCCACTACGCCCATAACGGCCGCAGAGGCGGCGACTATTGGCGTGGCGGCGGCGGCGGCCGGAACGTTTATCGCGGCGGCGGCGGCAACAAGAATGCCTATCGCGGCGGCGGTGGCGGCCGTGGTGGCATAAGCGCTAATCGCGGTGGCGGCGGTTGCGGTAACAACGGCGGCGGTGGCGGCCGCGGCGGTCGCGGCTAAAACGTTTTTTTGACCGAGGAGATGCAATCAGGCCGGGCGCGTTGCCCGGCCTTTTTGCGCCGCGCGGCGACGGCATCATGACTTGCGGCGGATGCAATGGGATTTAGACTTAGAGGCCGGCTCACACCAATTCGACGAGATGAGCATGACCCGCAACCATCCACATAACCGGGGCGCGGGAGAAGGCGCGACCGTCGCGGCCTTGCTGGCATATTGCTTTTCTTGCCGAGCCCGGCCTCCGCCGCGAGCGCGGTCGCCACGAGGCCGGCCAGCGTTCACGCCGCTCCGAGCGTGAAGTCCAAGGTCATCGGTTTGATCGGGCTCAACCAGGTGCTCGCCGCAAGGAATTGCCGAAAGGGTTGGTGCGCGGCGCGAGGCGGCTATGTTCAATCAGACTACCTTCGCTTCAGCACCCCGGCGCCGACAGGTCATACGACTACAATGTTCCCCTCGTATTGCCTCCGCACGGCTGCACGCCGGGCTTCTGGGGCTGTGGCGGGCGCCGCCACTACGATCAGTTCGGCAACTACACCAAGTTCGGACAGCCGGGTTACGCCGACGCCGACACGGGTGGTGCAACGCCTGTCGACACCAGGCCGCGCGGAATCTTCGGCGCTCGATAGGTTCGATTTCGGCTGGGTTCAGCCGCCGAAAACCCGCGCGAAGATCGTGTCGACATGCTTGGTGTGATGACCGAGATCGAACAGGGCGCGGATCTCGTCCGCGGTCAGCGCCTTGGTCACGGCCTCATCGGCGAGCAGGGCTTCGAGGAAATCCCCCTCGCGATCCCAGACCTTCATCGCGTTCTTCTGCACCAGCCGGTAGGCATCCTCGCGCGGGACGCCGGCGGCGGTCAGCGCCAGCAGCACGCGCTGTGAGTGGACGAGGCCGCCCAGCCGGTCGAGATTGGCGCGCATGCGCTCCGGGTAGACGACCAGACCCTTGACGATCTCGGTGAGGCGCGACAGCGCGAAATCGAGCGCGATGGTCGCGTCGGGCCCGATGACGCGCTCCACGGAAGAATGCGAGATGTCACGCTCATGCCAGAGCGCCACGTCTTCTAGGGCCGGGAGGGCGTAGCCGCGCACGAGGCGTGCAAGGCCGGTAATGTTCTCCGACAGCACGGGATTGCGCTTATGCGGCATCGCCGAGGAGCCCTTCTGCCCCTTGCTGAAATGCTCCTCCGCCTCCAGCACCTCTGTGCGTTGGAGATGTCTAACCTCAGTCGCGAGCCGCTCCACTGAGCCAGCCACAACCGCGAGCGTTGCGAAGTACATCGCGTGGCGGTCGCGCGGGATCACTTGCGTCGAGATCGGCTCCGGCTTCAGCTTCAGTTTCTTCGCGACATAGTCTTCCACGCGCGGATCCACATTGGCGAAGGTGCCGACGGCGCCGGAAACTGCGCAGGTCGCGACGTCCTCGCGCGCAAGCACGAGACGTGCCCGGGCGCGATCGAACTCGGCATAGGCGTAGGCGAGCTTGAGGCCGAATGTGGTGGGCTCGGCGTGGACACCGTGACTGCGTCCGACCGTCACCGTGTCCTTATGCTCGTATGCGCGCTCTTTGAGCGCCGTGAGCAACGCATCGACATCGGCGATGAGAAGGTCCGCTGCCTCGACGAGCTGTATGTTGAAGCAGTTGTCAAGCACGTCGGAGGAGGTGAGTCCCTGATGCAGGAAGCGCGCATCCGGCCCGACATGCTCGGCGACCGAGGTGAGAAACGCGATGACGTCGTGCCGGACCTCGCGCTCGATCTCGTCGATGCGCTCGATATTGAAGTTCCCGCGACGCTTGATGGCATCGGCCGAATGCTTCGGGATGAGGCCAAGCTCGGCCATGGCCTCGGCAGCCAGGGTCTCTATCTTGAGCCAGATGCGGAACTTTGCGTCCGGCTCCCAGAGGCGAGCCATTTCGGGGCGGCTGTAGCGGGGGATCATGCGGGCGGAAAGTCTCTCCCCAAAAGCAATAGGGTGGAAGAGCATGATCTAGCAGACGAGCGCGGCGCGCTCAAATGGCGGGCTCGTTCAGGCGCGCGCATCCCGCGGCCCAAACATGGCGATATAGATTGCGGCGAAGACCATAAGCGCGGCGTAGGCCGGGCGCGGCGGCACCATCATATAAAGCACGAAGGAGATGAGGTCGCTCTGCGATGCCCAGTAGAGTCCGGTAAGCGACCAGTCCTGCTGGTTCGGATAGGTGATGTGGCTGTAGACCACCCGCAGCATGCCTCCGAAGCTGCTGAACGCCACGACGAACACGAAAAGGGCGAAGAGAAACCGCACGAGGAAGCTGCGCTTGGCGGCGAAGCCCTGCACCCACCAGGCGGTCAGCGCCGCGAACGCGCCGGCAAAGCCGACGATGCGCATGGTCTGCTGCGCCTGGTCGTTGACGATCGTGTTCATGTATTCACCGACAAGCAGCGCCCACATGGAGATACCCATCACCAGAGCAAAGGCCGCGGCGAGCACGAAGCCCACCACCTTGGCGAAGGTTATTTTCTCCATTGCCGCATCCCCCAGTTCCGTGCGCGCCGTCCGCGGGGCGACTATGCAAGGGAAATGCCTGAGCCGCAACGGTTCCTGAGCGGGAGGCGCATCCGAGACCCAGCTTGCCGCGGGGGCGGGTTTATGGTCCGATTTGGCCCGACCCAAGCCCCGAGGAGGCGCCACACCATGGCATTTGAGGATCTGCAGGCGGAACTGTCCCTCCTGCTCAACCAAATGGAAAACCAGCCCGAGGACAAGCACGAGCTTTATCTGCTGATCCGCGAGAAGCTGAACGAGATGCGCGCCTTCGGCATGCCGGTGCCGGAGGACTTGGTGCGGCTGGAGCAGGAACTCGAAGCCCAATTCATCGCCGAGATCCCGCCGAAGAAGTAGGCCGCGCTCCTCCCGCTATTCGGTGATCTGGTTGTAGGTGCCTTTCGACCAGTGATAGACCGTGTAAGGCGGCAGGTTCGGATCGCCCTTGTCGTTGAAGCGGAACTTGCCGACCACGGTGTCGAACTCGTTGCCGTTGAGTGCCTTGATCACCTCCGCCACCTCGGTCGTGCCGGCCTTCTCCGCGGCCTGCTTCCACGCCTGTAGCGCAGCATAGGTGTAGAGCACGTAGCCTTCGGGCTCGATGCCCTCGTCCTTGAAGCGCTTTACCACTTCGGCTGCCGCCGGGTTCTTGCGCGGATCGGGCGAGAAGGTCATCAGCGTGCCTTCGCCCGCATCGCCGGTGATGGACCAATATTCCTGCGTGATCAGCGCATCGCCGCCCATGAGAATCGTGCTCATGCCCTGGTCGCGCATCTGGCGCACGATGAGCCCGGCCTCGGTGTGGTAGCCGCCGAGAAACAGCACATCGACATTGGCCTGTTTCAGCTTGGAGACGAGCGCCGAATAATCCTTCTCGCCGGCGGTGTAGGCCTCGTACATGACCTCCTGCTTGCCCGCCTCGTTCATGGCCTTCTTCGTCTCGTCGGCGAGGCCTTTGCCGTAGGCGGTCTTGTCCTGCACGATGGCGATATTCTTGTCGGCGAAGTTGCTCGCGAGATATTTGCCGGCGACGCCGCCTTGCTGATCGTCGCGGCCGCAGACGCGATAGATGTTCGGCCCGGCGCGATTGTCGGTGAGGGCGGGATTGGTCGAGGCCGGCGAGATCTGCACCATATTGGCGTCCTTGTAGACGCCGGACGCGGGGATCGACGAGCCGGAGCAATAGTGACCGGCGACGAGGGCGACGTTCGCGCCGACCATCTGGTTGGCGACGGCCACGGCTTGCTTCGGGTCGCAGGCGTCGTCGCCGATATCCAGGTCGAGCTTCTTGCCGAGCACGCCGCCCGCCGCGTTGATGTCCTCGACGGCCATCTCGCCGCCGTTCTTCATCTGCGCGCCAAAGGAAGCGTATTGGCCTGTGATCGGCCCGACAACCGCGACCGGCGTCGTATTGTCTTCATCCGAGCCGCCACACCCTGCCAATATGGCGGCGACGGCGACAACGACAACCAGTCCGGCACTGCGCTTCATGTTCATCTCCCTTACCCTTGCGCGCACTCTATATCATTGTGCGCTTTGATGTATCTGCCCGCACTCGCACGTGCGCCACGTCAATGGGCCGGTCCGTTCGTAAAGCCAGCGATACTGCGTCACCATCTGCGTGGTCCGCATCCAGCGGTAGCCGACCGACGCGAAGCAGAGCAACACCAGATAGGAGACGAGGTAATCATAGAGCGAGAGAAGATGCCCATCGAACAGGGCGTAATGGAAGAAGCGCACGGCGGCTGCGAGCAGCGCCATATAGAGGAAGATGCGCCAGAACGGCTTCCAGCTCCGCGCCAGGCCGCGGCCTGACATCACCGCCGCCGCGCCGCCGATGATGACGGTGAGAACGAGGAACGTGAGCGCGCCGGTATCGGAAAGCCAGCTCATGGCGTGGCTCCGAGCGGCTGACCCTTGGCCGTGCCGCCGTCGAGATAGGCGCTCCTAACCTCGTCGCTGCCGAGCAGCTCCTCGCCGCTGCCCGAGAGCGTGATCCGGCCATTGGCCATGACATAGCCGCGGTGGCAGAGCTTGAGCGAGTGATAGGCGTTCTGCTCGACGAGAAAGACGGGAAGCCCCAGACGGTTGAGCTCTTTGATCGCCTCGAAAATCTGCTTCACGATGAGCGGCGCCAAGCCGAGCGACGGTTCGTCGAGCATGAGCAGCTTCGGCTGGCCCATGAGCGCCCGGGCGATCGCGAGCATCTGCTGCTCGCCGCCGGAGAGCGTGCCGCCGCGCTGGTCGCGGCGCGCCTTCAGCACGGGGAAGAGGGTGCAGACATGCTCCAGATCCTGGTCGAAGCGATCAGGCTCGCGCGCGATGATGGCGCCCATCTGGAGATTCTCGTACACGGTCATGCGCGCGAAGATGCGCCGGCCTTCGGGCGACTGCGCGATCCCGAGCCTGGCGATGTCGTAGGCGGCAAGATCGCTGATGTCGCGGCCCTGGAACAGGATGCGCCCTGCGCGCATGCGCGGGCGCCCGAACACGGTCATCATCAACGTGGTCTTGCCGGCGCCGTTGGCCCCGATCAGCGCCACGATCTCGTTCGGCCGGACATCGACGCTGACGCCATGCAGCACCGGGATGTTGCCGTAGCGCGCGCTGACGTTGTCGATGGCGAGAATGGGCGCGCTCATGGGCGCACCTCGCGTGCGACGTCATGCAGTTCCTCGTCCTCGACGCCGAGATAGGCGGCGATGACCTTGGGATCGTTGCGCACCTCGTCCGCGCTGCCGTCGGCGATGACCCTGCCATAGTCGAGCACGACGACATGGTCGGAGATGCGCATCACCACCGCCATGTCGTGCTCGATGAGGAAGAGGCCGATGCCTTCCTGCGCGCGGATGCCGTAAAGCAGCTCGTTCAAATGCTCGGTCTCGCGCACGTTGAGGCCTGCCGCGGGCTCGTCGAGGCAGAGCAGCAACGGCCTTGTGCACATCGCGCGTGCGATTTCGAGCCGCCTTTGGTCGCCATAGGGCAGCTCGCCCGCCGGGGTGTCGGCGCGGCGCAGGAGCCCGACGCGATCGAGCCAATAGCGCGCGTGGTCCACGGCGCCGCGCTCGGCGGACGTAAAATTGCGCAAGCCCAGCAGGGCGCCGACGACGAGGCCGGGGCTCGTCAGCTGCTCGTGCTGCGCGACCATCAGATTTTCTAGCACCGTCATGCCGGGAAACAGGCGGATATTCTGGAAGGTGCGCGCCACGCGCGCTTGCGCGTTGATCTCATGGTCGTCGAGACGCTCCAAATGGAAGCGCCCGCCGTCGGGATGGGCGATGGCCATCATCCCTTCCGTCGGCTTGTAGAAGCCGGTGATGCAATTGAAGACGGTGGTCTTGCCGGCCCCGTTCGGACCGATCAGGGCGGTGATGTCGCGGCGTCCGACGGTGAAGGAGGCGTCGTCGATGGCGGTGAGGCCGCCGAAACGCATGGTGAGGTGCTCGACGTTCAGCAGCGGCGCTTCCTCCCAGGACCTCATCAGCGGCCTTCTTTGACGAGATCGACAGGGATGGCCTTGGCGTCGCCGAGCGCGATCGAGGGCGTGCGCGAGGCGACGAGGCCGCGCGGCCGCCAGACCATGATCGCGACCATGGCGATGCCGAACAGGAGCATGCGGTAAAGCGCGGGATCGAAGCCGCTGCCGAAGATGGATTCAAGCTCGCCGGTGTGACGCAGCGCCTCGAAGCCGCCGACCAGCGCGATGGCCGCGATCGCGACGCCGAGCTGGCTCCCCATGCCGCCGAGCACGACGATTGCGAGGATGATGGCGCTTTCAATGAAGGTGAAGCTTTCCGGGCTGATGAAGCCCTGCCGCGTGGCGAAGAAGGACCCGGCGAAGCCCCCGAACATGGCGCCGATTGCGAACGCGGTGAGCTTGGTGATGGTGGTGTTGATGCCGAGCGAGCGGCAGGCGATCTCGTCCTCGCGCATGGCCTCCCAGGCGCGGCCCAACGGCAAGCGCCGCAGCCGCAGCGTCACGACGTTGGTGAGAAGAGCAAGCGCGAGGATCAGGTAATAGAGGAAGATGATGCCGTGGAGCGGGTCGTAGCGGAGCCCGAAAAACTGGCTGAACGTCTCGCCGCCGGCAGCGGTGGGCGCGAAGGGCAGGCCGAAGAAACTGGGCTTGGGGATGCTGCCGATACCGTTCGGCCCGTTCGTCACCTCCGTCCAGTTGAGGAGCACGATGCGCACGATCTCGCCGAAGGCGAGCGTGACGATGGCGAGATAGTCGCCGCGCAAGCGCAGCACCGGAAAGCCGAGAATGATGCCCCAGAGTGCCGCGAGCGCGCCCGCGATCGGCAGGCAGATCCAGAAGGAAAGGCCGGAGGTCGTGGCCAGCAGCGCGAAGGTGTAGGCGCCGACGGCGTAGAAGGCGACGTAGCCGAGATCGAGGAGGCCTGCGAGCCCGACCACGATGTTCAAGCCCCAGCCGAGCATGATGTAGGTGAGGACGAGAATGGAGAGATCGAGGATGTAGCGGAGCGGCAGGCCGAGATGGAACGTCTTCTCGATCGCGTAGGCGCAGAGCGGGAAGAGGATGGCGAACGCGACGCCGGCGAGGGTGAAGTAGCGTGCGTAAGGCAGGTCCGGAAAGACTTGCACGACGGTGCGGCGCACGAGGCCCGTGGCCTGGAAGGCGAGCACCCCGGTCGCGAGCAGCTCGAAGGCCGGCGACGCGAAAAGGAGGATGAGGAGAGCGGCGAGCGCGATCACGCCGAGGGTGACGATGTCGCGCCGCTCGAAGGGCTCGCGGGTGAAGAGCTTCGCGAAGGGCCGGCTGAGCGGGTAGGGGGCATCCCAGACGAAGAGCGCGAGCAGGAAATAGCCGAAGAACACGATGCCGACCGCGACGGCCAGCAGTCCGGGCCGCGGCAGCAGCCCAAGGCCCGTGACCTTGTCAACGGTGCGCAGCCCGAGCGTCAGGCAGAACAGCGCGAACGCGACATAGGCGGCGATGATGGAATCGGTCAGCGCGAGTTGGAGCCGATGGCGGAAGGGTTTGGCGGGCTCCTGCAAGGGGCTAGACCTTCTCTACCTCGGGCCGGCCGAGTAGGCCGGAGGGGAAAAAGATAAGCACGACGGCGAGCATCGCAAACGCCGCCACGTCCTTGTATTCGATGGTGAAGTAGGCGGACCAGAAGGTCTCGATCAGGCCGATGATGAGGCCGCCGAGCATGGCGCCGGGCAGCGAGCCGATGCCGCCGAACACCGCCGCGGTAAAGGCCTTAATGCCCGCGACGAAGCCGATATAGAAATCGATCACCCCGTAGTAGAGGAGGTAGAGCAACCCCGCGACGGCGGCGAGTGCGGCGCCGAGCACGAAGGTGAGCGAGATGGTGCGGTCGACATTGACGCCGGAAAGCGACGCCATGAGCCGATCCTGCTCGCAGGCGCGCTGCGCACGCCCGAGCGCGGTGCGCGAGATGATGAGCCAGAAGATCATCATCAGCACCAGCGTCGTCACCACGATGAGGATCTGGATGTTGGAGACGATCACCGAGAAACCCTGCTCGGTGAAGAGCACATAGCCACCGGTGACGATCGGCTGCAGCGGCTTCACGCGCGCGCCT
Source organism: Methyloceanibacter sp. (assembly GCF_050999895.1). Lineage (GTDB taxonomy): Bacteria > Pseudomonadota > Alphaproteobacteria > Rhizobiales > Methyloligellaceae > Methyloceanibacter. The sequence continues at coordinate 81,882 of NZ_JBPCOU010000052.1, forward strand.
TGCGCCACCTGGATGAAATTCTGCAGCACGATTGACATGCCTATCGCCGTGATCAGCGGCGCGAGGCGAAACGATTCGCGCAAAGGGCGGTAGGCGATGCGCTCCACCGTCCACCCCCAGACCCCGGCGAGGAGCATGGCGATCAGGAGGACGAGGAGCAGCGCCAAGGGGATCATGGTGATCCCGATAGAGATCAGCGCGAGAAAGGCGATGAGCGCGATGAAGGCGCCGACCATGAAGATATCGCCATGGGCGAAATTGATCATGCCGACAATGCCGTAGACCATCGTGTAGCCGATGGCGATCAGGCCGTAGATCGAGCCGAGCGCGATGCCGTTGATCAGCTGCTGTACGAAATAAGCCATGCTTGGCGCTTGCCCCGTCCCCCCGAACGCGCCCAGGGTGGCCGCCTCCCCAAGCCCGTCCTTCTTAGCAAGAAGGGCTCACGGCGTACAACGCCGCCCAAGACCCGAGCATGCCCAAAACTAGAGCAGCATATGCGAGCCGTCGCAGTAGGGAGGGTCGCCCGTGTCCTTGCAGCCGCAAAGCAGGGCCATCTCGGTCCGCTCGGCGGTGAACATGAGGGGTTCTATGCCCGTGCCGGCATGGGCGCCGTCGCAGAAAGGCTGCTTTTGCGAGCGTCCGCAGCGGCACCAGGCATAGCGTTTGCCAGCCTCTAGCCCGACTTGGTAGGGGCTGAGCTGTGGCCGCTCCGGGTCAGACATTGGCCGGTCCCTGAATTTGCGGCTTGTGCTGGCCGCTATCCAGCCTGCTTACCCAATTCGGCATGGCGACACAAGGCGAGCGCGGCGTTAAGCCCACGCGGCCGCCAAAGCCGAATCGATGCCCGAGCAAGGGACCGGGCGTCGGTGAGGCCGACGTCGCTTGGTAAACCGGTACCGCCTCCGCTAGGGTCGTCGAGGTTCGGTCGGATCAAGACGCCGACCTGACTGCGAACCCCCGATTGACGAAAGCGCGATGAAGGCAATCGCGGGGGCTATCAAGATGCGCATCCAAAGAAACATGCCGATGTTCATGTGCATAGCGAGCGGCGGCTGGTACGGCCGCGGACGCTGGCGGCGATACCGATCGAGTACGCTTCAGCCGAAGCGGGCTCGCGCTAGACGATCCACCCCATCTCGCGGGCCTTCATATTTGCGGCCTCCCACGCGAGAGCCCTGAATTCCGAGATGCTGAGTCTCGCCTCCGGATCGTCGATTCCATAATCGGAACACACGAGCCACGGCGCATCCCCCTTCCGGTAGGCAATCCTCAGGCAGCTTCCCCGCAAGGCGATCTTGATGTCGCTGCCCTGCACCTCGACTTTTAGCGTTGGCTCCACCGCTCGGTCTCCTCCTGGCTTGCAAGGGCGAAGTCTACCCTGTCACGGCGTCGGTCCGGCATAGGAACCTCACTCTATCCACACTTCTCACAGAGGCCGCTGGGTGACCGCTAGGTCGCGTCGTGGAAGATGATGCCGAGCGTATGGCGGCGGCCGCTCCTCACCTCGCTCACGCCGTGGCGCATGTTGACGCGATAGACACCGCGCGACCCTTCGACCGGGCGGTGATGCACGGCGAAAATCACAGCATCGCCCTGGCGGAGCGGCACGACGGCTGCGCGCGACTGCATGCGCGGTCGTTGTTCGGTCAGCACGAACTCGCCGCCGCTGAAGTCCTCGCCAGGCTCCGACAGCAGGATCGCCATTTGCAGCGGGAAGGCGTGCTCGCCGTAAAGATCTTGGTGCAGGCAATTATACTCACCCGCTTCGTAGCGCAGCAGGAGCGGCGTGGGTCGGATCTGGCCGGCTTCGTGGCAGCGTTTCAGGAAATCGGAATGTTGCGCCGGATAATGCGTCGTGATGCCCATCGCCTCGTTCCAGCGGTTCGCGACGGGCGCGAGATGCGGGTAGGAGGCGGTCCGAAGCTTCCAGACGATATCGGGCAGGGGATAGGCCAAATATTTGTACTCGCCGCGGCCAAAGCCATGCCGCGCCATGACGATGGTGCTGCGGAAGCGATGGTCGTCGTCATAGAGGGCGGAAATCGATTGCGCCTCCTCCTTGGTGAGAACGCAGTCGGCGGTCGCGTAACCCCTTGCGTCCAGCTCCGGGTGAAGGCCCTCCCAGGGGAGGTCCGCCACACGCCGCTCGATGGAGTCCTCCATCAAGGAAAAGAGTGGCTCGGTGGCGCTCACGATTTCGCCTCGCGCTCAAGAAGCCTGCGCTTCCGTTCCACGCCCCAGCGATAACCGGAGAGCGATCCGTCGCTCCGCACCACGCGGTGACAGGGGACAACGACCGCGAGGCGGTTCGACGCGCACGCTCCGGCGACGGCGCGTACGGCTTGCGGGGCACCGATCATCGCCGCGATCTCCCTGTAGCTCGCGGTCGTTCCAGGCTTAATGCGCCGGAGCGCATCCCAGACGCGATGCTGGAAGGCGGTGCCGCGAATATCGAGTGGCAGATCGAGATTGCCGCCAGGTGATTCGACGAAGCCGATCACCGTTGCCGCGATCCTCTCGAAGGAGGCATCGCCACCGCGTAAGCGGGCGCGAGGGAATTGTAATTCCAAGTCACGTGCCAACGCCCCGGGATCTTCGCCCAATAGAATAGCGCACACGCCATTATCGCTTGCCGCCACCAGGATGAACCCGAGCGAGCATTCGCCGACAGCGAAACGAATTTCCACATCCGCGCCGCCGGCGCGAAAGGCGCTGGGCGTCATGCCAAGCGCTTGCAAGGAGACGGCGTAGAAGCTGCCGTTGGAGTTGAAGCCGGCATCGTAAATGGCCTCCGTCACGCTCGCGCTTTCGACAAGCCGCGCGCGGATGCGCTTGTTGCGCACGGCAATCGCATAGGCCCTCGGCGTGACCCCGACGATCGCCTTGAACATTCGATGGAAATGGTAGGGGCTCATGGCCACGTGCTGCGCGAGCGCCTCGAGCGTCGTCTCTTGGTCCGCCGTTTCGATCAGGCGGCAGGCTTTCGCGATCTTGTCCGCATGATCCTCAGACAGTGACGCCCGGTCCGGGCGGCAGCGCTTGCAGGCCCTGAAGCCCGCGCGCTCGGCGTCTTCGGCGGTGGCATGAAAGCGGACGTTTTTTCGCAGCGGGCGCCTGGAGGTGCAGGACGGCTTGCAATAAACCCCCGTCGTCGCGACCGAAAAATAGAACTGCCCGTCAAAGGCTGCGTTTCGGGCAATGACGGCAGCCCAGCGGGCGTCATCGTCCGTTGACCGTAGGGCCAAGCTTGAAGTGTGGGTGCTCAAAGTCATGGTGGCGATCCATTCTAGCGTAAAATTGCCGTGTTGGACCCGAAGTTAAGTTGTTCGTACCCCGCCACGCACTTCGATCCTTGCTTTCATATTCGATGTGGAGTGGCGTTAATCGAGCCTCCAACTCTTGGCGCTAAGGTCCGGCATCCCGGGGGGTTCGTGGCATTTGCCCGGGTACGCGCGGGGGGAAGATCGGGCAATTGGGGGCTTGAGTCGGTGGGCCATCAGGACCATAGAGGGCGGAAATCGACGCCGGTCTCTCTTATATCGGTGTTGAGGATCGCGGGCGGGGGCCGGGGCGTGTTTGGAGACCCTCATGGCTAAGCTCATTTTCACCCTGATCTCCCTTGCCGCCCTGTTTGCGCTCGCCATGAACCGCGCGCCGCTCTGGGCCTGGGCGGGTGCGATCGCGCTTTTCACGTTCGCACTCCAGATCGGCCTCGGCCACGGTCATTTGCATGCGCCCGCTTTCAATCTCGGCGCCGTGCTGGGCTGGCTTGCGGCTGGCCTTCTGTTCGCGCTGACCTTCAAAGACCTCAAACGCAAATATGTAACGCTCCCGGCGTATCGCGCTCTCAAAGGTGCCATGCCGACGATCTCCGAGACCGAGCGCGAGGCGCTGCAGGCCGGCACCGTGGGGTGGGATGCCGAGCTCTTTTCCGGCACGCCGGACTGGTCGCGGCTGAGGCAGGTGCCGCCGATCACACTGACGGCTGAGGAGCGCGCCTTTCTCGACGGCCCCACCGAGGAGCTATGCCGGCGCTTGAAGGACTGGCGCATCCGCCATGAGCTGCACGACATTCCCGACGAGATCTGGAGCTTCGTTTGTGAGCAGGGCTTCCTCGGCATGCTTATCTCCAAGCAGCATGGCGGCCTCGGCTTCTCCGCGCAGGCGCAGTCGCTCATCCTCGGCAAGATCTCCTCGCGCAGCGCCGACGGCGTCACCATCGTCATGGTGCCGAACTCGCTCGGACCCGGCGAGCTGATCGAGAAATACGGCACCGAGGCGCAGAAGGCGCATTATTTGCCGCGTCTTGCCCGCGGCGAGGAGATTCCGTGCTTTGCCCTCACGGGACCGGCGTCCGGCTCCGACGCCGCCTCGATGCGCGATATCGGCACCGTCACCAAGCAATGGCATGACGGACGCGAGACGCTCGGGCTGAGTCTCACCTGGGACAAGCGCTACATCACGCTCGCCCCCAAGGCGACGCTGCTCGGCCTCGCCTTCCGCCTCTTCGATCCTGACAATCATCTCGGCCGTGGCGAGGATGTCGGCATCACCTTGGCACTCATCCCGACGGACCAGCCAGGCGTGGAGATCGGACGCCGGCATCTTCCCGCGGGCGCCGCCTTTCCCAACGGGCCGACACGCGGCCGCGATGTCTTCGTGCCGATCGACGCCATCATCGGCGGCGCCGAGCGCGCGGGCCAAGGCTGGCGCATGCTGATGAGCTGCCTTGCCGCCGGCCGCTCCATTTCGCTGCCCGCTACGGCGGCCGCGGGCGCGAAGTCGATGCTGCGCACGACAAGCGCCTATGCGCGGATCCGCAAGCAGTTCAACCTGCCGATCGGCTTCATGGAGGGCGTGGAAGAGCCTTTAGCGCGCATGGTGGAGAGCGCCTACGGCCTCGAAGCGGCGCGCGCGGTGACGGCGTCGATGGTGTCGCGCGGCGAGAAGCCGGCGGTGATTTCCGCGCTGCTGAAATATGTCTCTACCGAGCGCATGCGCCAGAGCGTGAACGACGCGCTCGACATCCATGGCGGCAAGGGCATCTGCGATGGGCCGTCGAACTACATCCAGGGCGCCTACCAGATGGTGCCGGTCGGCATCACGGTGGAGGGCGCCAACATCCTCACCCGCACCCTCATCACCTTCGCGCAAGGGGCGCTGCGCAGCCACCCATATCTCTTCACCGAGATCGAGGCGCTGAAGGACAAGGACCGCGAGCGCGGGCTGAATAATTTCGAACGCGCCTTCGAAGACCACGTTGCGTTCTCCGTCTCCAACATCTTCGGATCGCTGTTCCACAATGCCACCCTGGGCGCCTTCGCTTCCGCGCCGCGCAATGTGGAGCGGACGCGAGGGTGGTGGCGGCAGCTCGGCCGCGCCTCACGTTCTTTCGCCCTTGTCGCCGACGTCACCGTGGCGACGCTCGGCGGCGGCCTGAAGGTGAAGCAGAAGATCACCGGCCGCATGGCCGACGCGCTTGCCGAGCTCTATCTCCTATCGTCGGTGCTCAAGCGCTATGAGGATGACGGTGCGCCGCGCGACGATCTGAAGCTCGTCGACTATTGCGCCGAGAACTGCCTCTACCGCTTCGACCAGGCCCTGCTCGGCGTGCTCGACAATTTCCCGATGCGCTGGGTCGGGTGGCTCATGCGGCCGCTCGTCTTTCCGCTCGGCGTCTGGCGGCGGCCGGCGAGCGACCTGGCCGGCAAGGCGATCGTGCGCGCCGCACTCGAGCCCGGCGCCTTCCGCGACCGTCTCACGCGGGACATTTTTATTTCGAATGATCCGAACGATCGCGTCGGCCTACTGGAGCACACGCTCCTCAAGGTCGTTGCGCACGAGGAGGCCGACCGCAAGCTCGAGCGCGCAATCCGTAAGGGCGAGATCGGGCGCTATCACAACAACGACTGGATCGCCGAAGCGGAGCAGAAGAGCGTGCTGACAAGCGAAGAAGCGCGCAATCTCGCCGAGCTGCGCGATCTCGTGGCACGCGTGATCGGTGTCGACGATTTTGCCGCCGAGGAGATCGGGTCCGAGCGCGAGACGAACGTTGTGCCGGCGCGGCGTGCGGACCAGTCAGACCATATCGCTGCGGAATAGGGGAACATGGCGGCCACACTTTCATATCTTCAGGACTGGCGTTTCTCCATCGATTTCGAGGGCATTGCCTGGGCGGTGTTCGACCGCAAGGGCGAGACCATGAACTCGCTTGGGCGCAGGCCTACCGAAGAGCTCGGCGACATTGTCAAGGCCATCGAGAACGCCGCCATCCGGGGCGAGGTCAAAGGCCTCGTGCTTATGAGCGCGAAGGAATCGAGCTTCGTCGCCGGCGCCGACATCCACGAATTCGAAAGCTTCAACACCGAGGACAAGGTCAAGGAGGTCGTCGGCCAGACGCTTGAACTGTTCGACCGCATCGACCGGCTCCCGGTCACGGTCGTCGCCGCCATCCACGGCTATTGTCTGGGCGGCGGGCTGGAGCTCGCTCTAGCGTGCGACTACCGCATCGCCGATCGCGAGGAGGGGACGCGGCTCGGCTTCCCCGAAGTGAAGCTCGGCATGTTTCCCGGCCTCAACGGTACGGTGCGCTCCATCGCCGCCGCCGGCCCCCTCGACGCCATGACGGCCATGCTGACGGGCCGCATGCTGCGCCCCACCTCCGCGCGCGCCATGGGCCTCATCGACCAGATCGTGCCGACGCGCCATGCGCTGCGCTGGGCCGCGCGCAAGGCGGTACTCCAGAAGCGCCGCTCCAAGGGTGCGCCGTGGTGGAAGAAAATGATGCTGAAAGAGCCGGTGCGGGGGCTACTGGCCAAGCAGATGCGCGGCAAAACGGCCGCGAAGGTGCGCGAGGACCATTACCCCGCGCCTTTCAAGCTGATCGAGCTGTTCGAACGCTACGGCGACGATCCGGACGCGATGCGCAAGGCCGAGACCGAGATATTCGCGCCGCTGATGGCGGGCGAGACCGCGCGCAATCTCCGCCGCGTGTTCCAGCTCTCCGAGATGCTGAAGGACGAGGCTCCCAAGCACAGCTTCAAGCCGCTGCGCGTCCATGTCATCGGCGCCGGCACCATGGGAGGCGACATCGCCGCCTGGTGCGTGGTCTGCGGCATGCAGGCGAGCCTTCAGGATCTCGACGAGACCCAGCTCAAAAAGGCGCTCGGCCGCGCCAAAGGACTGTTCGGCAAGCAATTGCGCGGCAAGCTCGCCGTCGATGCCGCCATTGCCCGCCTGATCCCCGATCCCGACGGCAAGCACATCAAGCACGCCGACGTAGTCATCGAGGCGATCGTTGAGAAGCTTGACATAAAGCAGGCCCTGTTCCGCGATCTGGAGACCAAGATCAAGCCCGGCGCCGTCCTCGCCACCAACACCTCCTCGCTACGGCTGGAGGACATTGCCGCAGCGCTCACAGATCCCGGGCGCCTGGTGGGCCTACATTTCTTCAATCCCGTGCCGCAGCTCCCGCTGGTCGAGATCGTGCGCGGCGAGACGACGCGCGTGGACGAGGTGCGCAAGGCGGCCGCCTTCGTCACCGCCATCAAGAAGCTGCCGCTCGTGGTCAAGAGCTGCCCCGGCTTCCTGGTCAATCGCGCGCTCGCGCCCTACATGATGGACGCCGTGCGCCGCTTGGACGAGGGCACGCCGCGCGATAAGATCGATCAGGCCGCGCTCGCCTTCGGCATGCCGATGGGGCCGCTCGAGCTCATGGATATGGTCGGCCTCGACATCGCCAACGCCGTCGGCGAGAAGCTTGGCGGTGGCTCGGGAACCGACAATCCGCTGTTGCGCCTCGTCGCGGAAGGCAAGTTCGGCAAGAAGACCGGCGAGGGCTTTTATGTCTGGGAAAAGGGCAAGCCGAAGCGCGAGACCGCAGAACAATACGATCCGGCCGAACTCGACCGCCTCGGGCGCGAGCTCATCAAGCCCATGCTCGACGAGTGCGAGCGCGCGCTTGCCGACGGCATCGTCGCCAACGCCGACCATGTCGATGCGGGCGTGATCTTCGGAACGGGCTTCGCGCCGTTCCGCGGCGGTCCGTTGCACTACCGGCGCAACCAAGAAAACGCTGCGGCCTCGACCGCGGCAGTAGCCTAGAACCAAGCGGGGACTGAGACATCATGGCCGAGATGCGGCGCGTTGCGGTGCTTGGCGGGGTCAGGATCCCGTTTTGTCGTTCCCACACGGCCTATGCCGAGCTCTCCAATCTCGACATGCTGATGGCCGCCCTGAGTGGCCTCGTCGAGCGCTTCTCGCTGCATGGTGTTCATATCGGCGAGGTCGTCGGCGGCGCCGTCGTGACCCATGCCAAAGACTGGAACCTCGCGCGCGAGGCTGTGATCGGCAGTGCGCTGAGCCCGACCACGCCCGCCATCACCATGATGCAGGCCTGCGGCACGAGCCTCCAGGGCGCGCTCGGCCTCGCCGCCAAGATCGCGACCGGCCAGATTGAGAGCGGCATCGCCATGGGCTCCGATACGACGAGCGATGCGCCCGTGGTGTTCAAGCGCAGCTTCGCGCAAAGGCTGGTGAAGCTTTCGCGGGCGCGCAGCCTGGGCGAGCGGGTCTCTGCCTTCAAGGGATTTGCCCCCGCCGAACTCGCGCCGCTGCCGCCAAGCACAAGCGAGCCGCGCACCGGCCTCAGCATGGGCGAGCACTGCGAGTTGATGGCAAAGGAATGGGGTATCACCCGCGAGGAGCAGGACCTTCTCGCCTACGAGAGCCACAAGAAGGCCGCGGCCGCCTACGACGAGGGCTTCATGGACGACCTCGTGGTGCCCTGTGCCGGGGTCTTCCGCGACAATAATATCCGCGAAGATATCTCTATGGAGAAGCTCGCCCAGTTGAAGCCGGTTTTCGACCGCTCGGGCCTCGGCACGATCACGGCGGGAAACTCGACCCCCCTTACGGACGGTGCGGCCACGGTCCTGCTCGCCTCGGAAGAGTGGGCGGCAAAGCGCGGGATTCCCGTTTTGGCTTTTCTGACAATTGGCCGCACTTCTGCCGTGGATTTCGTGCAAGGAGAGGGTCTGCTGATGGCGCCGACCGTCGCGGTGAGCGATTTGCTCAAGGAAACCGGCCTTGGCCTACAGGATTTCGATTATTACGAGATTCACGAAGCCTTCGCGGCGCAAGTTTTGGCGACGCTGAACGCTTGGGAATCTGAGGAATATTGCCGGCGGCGACTGGGGCGAGAGGGGGCCTTAGGGTCCATCGACCGGACGAAGTTGAACGTAAAGGGGTCTTCAATAGCTTTCGGTCATCCTTTCGCTGCGACCGGCGCGCGAATCACCGGCGTCCTGTCGAAGCTCTTGCATAAGGGCGGAGGCCGGGGTTTGATATCGGTCTGCACGGCTGGCGGCATGGGTGTCGCGGCCATCCTGGAAGGGGCGGGGCCATAAAGTGGTGGCCCAGCCGAAAACAGGACTTAGATCAAGGACCCGTTCGTTAGATCGGGTAAGCGAAAGAATAAGGGCGCAAGAATGCAGCCCAACGGGGACAGGGGCGTACGAAATCTGCCGGGGTGTCGCGGACACCAGCGGCTCGACCCTTGACGGAGGTGCTTATGAAGCATCATGCGAATATTGCGGCGGCGTCCCTCCTTGCGGCGGTCCTGCTCGCTCCCTTCAGTTCCACTCAGGCCGCTGCGGCCGATCCCACGGGCATTTGGATGAAGCCCGATGCGGAGCGCCCGGCGCGTATTGAGGTGCGCAAATGCGGCAAGAGCCAACTCTGTGCCAAGATCATTTGGCTTGAGAACGCGAAAGACAGCAAGGGCAAGCCCCTGCGCGACATTCGCAACTCCGACCCCGGTCAGCGCGGTCGCGCGATCCTCGGCCTGCCGCTCTTTAGCGGCTTCACGCCCTCCGGCCCCAATGCCTGGGCCGGACAAATCTATAATCCCGAAGACGGCAACACTTATTCCGCAACGCTGACCCTCGTGTCGCAAAAGCAAATCGTGCTCAAAGGCTGCAAGGCCTTTGGCCTTCTCTGCGGCCAGAAGATTTGGGTCCGCTCCGAGATCCCGGGCAAGCCCGAAGAGCCGGTCGTGACACCGACGGAGCAGATCGAGGCGAAGGCGGAACCCCAGGCACCCGCACCTGCCGCGCCGGCGCCTGCTGCGCCGAGCAAGGAACTCGCCAGTGCCCCCGTGCCAGAGGTCGACACGCTTCGCACCGAGGTTTCAGTGCCGCAGGCCGAGATTCTGACCCCGGCGGTACCCGCGGCCTATCACGATGCCCCCCAGGGAAACGGCTTTGTCACGACGACGGCCACTCCTGAAACCGCGCCGCCCTTCTCCAGCGAAAGCCCTTCCAGCATGTTCGCGATGACGAAGGGACTGGTGGCGGAGGCCCCGGCGACCGAAACCGTTCGTCCCGCGGCGCCGACCCCGCAGCCCGCGCGCGTGCAGACGGCCTCGACCAGCCCGGCGCCTGAGACGCAGCCTAAGCCGAAATCGACCACACCGAAGCCAGTGACGGCGTCCGCGGCCGGCACGGCACCGATGTCGGCGACGACCTCGAAATCTCAGCCTGTACCGGTCGAAACAGCTGCAGACGGCACGGCGCAGCCGACGCAGTCCGCGCAGATGGAAGAGGCGGAGGAGCCCATCACCACGGCAGCGCCGCTCACGCGTCGGGAGAGGCGCCTGATGCGCCGGATGCGTGGCGAAGATCTGCCCTGGCTGCGCTAAGATCGCGCGAGACGACCTGCCTCACCTAGGCTGAGCTGCTTCGGTTCTCTGTCCGCAACTCTTTCTTCGAGAGCTTACCCACCATTGTCTTGGGCAGCTCGTCGCGGAATTCGATCTCCGCCGGGATCTCCAGCTTCGACAGCTTGCCGCGCAAGAAGTGCAGCAGGTCGGCGGCGGAGGCGTCGGCGCCATCCTTCAGCTTGACGAAGGCCTTCGGCGCTTCCCCGCGATAGGCGTCGGGAATGCCGACAACCGTCACCTCTTCCACCGCCCCGTGCTCGTAAAGGGCATCTTCGATCCGCCGCGGGTAAACCTTGAAGCCCGAGGCGTTGATCATGTCCTTGATACGGTCGACGATGAAGATAAACCCGGCTTCGTCCATGTAGCCCACGTCTCCGCTGCGGAAATAGCGGCCGACAAAGGCGGAGCGCGTGTCGTCCGGCTTGTTCCAGTAGCCGGCCATGACTTGCGGACCCGCGATGCAGATCTCGCCGGGCTCTCCAGTCGGCATCTCGACGGTTGGGTCCTCGAGTGAGCGGATGCTCATATCGGTGCCCGGGAGCGGCAGGCCGATGGAGCCCTCTTTGCCGCTCGCGTCGAGTGGGTTGCAGGTGGCGACAGGAGAGGTCTCGCTCAAGCCGTAGCCTTCGACCAGGGCGCAGCTACAGATCGCCTCGAAGCCGCGCTTCACCTCGACGGGGAGAGCGGCCCCGCCCGAAATGCAGAACTCGAGCGAGCTCAGGTCGAAATTTCGGATATGCGGATGCCGGATCATGGCATTGAAGAGAGTGGGTACCCCGGGCATCATCGTTGGCCGCAACTTGCCGATCAGCTTGAGCGTCGCGATCAGGTCGAATTTCGGCACGAGAATCATCTCCATCCCCTGGCTGATGCCGAAATTCATCACCGTCGTCATGGCAAAGACGTGGAACAGCGGCAGGACGCCGAGCACGCGGTCGCTGTCCGACAGCCGGTTTCGCCACGCCATCACTTGCCTGACATTGATGGAGAGATTGGCGTGGCTGAGCATGGCGCCTTTGGGCGTGCCCGTTGTACCGCCGGTATATTGCAGCACGGCGGTGGCGTCAGGCGTCAATGCCGGTCGCGCGTAGCGTCCGTCATTGGCCAGAAGATCGGTTGAGATGAGGATTTTGCTCTTTTGCGGCGAGGCATTCAGCTGTGCGAGCTTGGGCGAGCGGAGGAGCTTCATCCCCACCGATTTGAGCTTCGGAAGCATGGCCGCGAACCGGGACACGATCGCGCACTCGAGCACGCCTTGTGCGAGCAGCGGCTCCACCCTCTCGAACAGAAGGGCGAGATCGAGCGTCACCATGATCTTGGTGCCGCTGTCGCGCGCCTGAAAGGCGATCTCCTCGACGCTGTAGAGGGGATTGAAATTGACGACCGTGCCGCCTGCCTTCAGCACGCCGAAATACAAGATGACGAAGGTCGGCGTATTGGGAAGCAGAAGCCCGACTTTCACCCCTTCGCGCACGCCGAGCGCTTGCAGGCCTTTCGCCGCCCGGTCCGACAAGTCGCCGAGTTCGGCGAAGCTGTAGCGGCGGCCCATGAAATAAACGCAGGCGCGCCGTCCATAAGCAGCGACCGCTTCGTCTAGCATGTCGCCAAGCAACTTGGGCTCGAACGGGGCATGCCAGTCGACCGCGCGCGGATAGGCTTTCAGCCACGGCCGGGCTGCGCTGAGGGATTCGGTCGCCGCCTTCGAGGGCGCGGAGGCGGGGTCGCTCGCCATGC
>NZ_JBPCOU010000004.1:0-17226 GCF_050999895.1 Methyloceanibacter sp.
GAGCAAAAGCTCTTACCCGCCGCTCCGTTCCGACCGTCCGACTGCCATCCAGATCGAGGCGGCCGTTTAACGCCGCGCACCGTAAGCCCCTCTTTGTCTCTCTTTCTAGGAACCGGGTGGAGCGAAAAGAAAGCATTCCTCAAGCGAGACCCATACCGGAGGGCGGCAAGGGCGGAGCTTTGCCCTGATGCACGACTCGGCAATGGCGACCGTCCGGGCAGCTTCCGCGGCACATGAAAAGTCCGGCCCTCAGTCAGCGCCTTTATCACTAGATTTCACCGCGCGGGAATCCCTCTTACGGTGGTGTTTGGCCCAGACGCCGTTTCAGGAATTCCCTTACCCGAGCTACTCACAAGCGACTCCGTTATGGAAGCACTTGGAAAGGCTTCTCTAACCGAACGGTAGCAATCCAGCAGAAGGAGTTCACGCATGGTTACGCTTCGCGTCTTGGTCATTGCACTTGTCTCTATGTTCTTTATGGCTCCCGGATTAGCCGCACCAAGATGGGTCGAGTACTCGCCAAAACGTGTTCAAGATGCACAGGCACCCTTTTTGCTATTCTAAGTCCCTCGGTTAGCTTTTGCCCGAAGGAGTTGAACTATGTTCCACGGAAGAAGCGCCAACGAGGTTGCGCTGGCGAGCGCGGCGATCGTGCTCGCTCTGGTTCAACGTCTTGAGAAGAAGGGGACACTCAAGCGCGAAGATGCATTGGCCCTGCTGGGCGATGCAGCCGACCGACTTGTCGCCGATCCTGCGCAGACAACAATCGCGACGACCGGAGCTGCTGACCTCATTCGCAAGGAGTTCTTGCCGAAGGTCTAAGGCGCTCGCTTCGGCGGCGGCCTTTTGTTGGGCATTGTCAGAGGTCGGACTAATCTTCGGCTTTGCCCTGGACCAATTTCAGAAATGGACGAAAAAGGAAAGGCACCCAGAAGCTCTGCTCTTCCTTAGCTGTCCCCGCTCGAACAGAATATCCTCGACCTGTCGCAGCGACAGCGGATAGCGGATGTACATTATCACCGTGAGGCGGATCACCTCAGGCGAGCTGTTGAAATAACGGAAGGGATTGCGTATCGCCGGAGGCTAGGATGTCCCCAGCAGGGCTCAAGCCGATTTGCTCTGACAATGCCCTTAGGCTCGTTGCGAGAACGGCTCACGCTCCCATCTACAAACCACGTTGGTGCTTGCGTGGGGATGATTCTGCCGAAAGCGTGCCGTCAGCGTTTTCGCCTGCTGCACGCCAGCCATGCGGCAATCCTCGACTCGATCGCCGCTGACTGAGAAGTCAGGCATTTGACGTACGCTTTGATACAACACTGCGCCAGTGTCACAGCTGTAAACCGTCAGATAGAGCATCACGACTTTCGCTATCATGGCGGCTCCTTCACATGCTCTCACTACCGGACTTCGTGTAGGCTCGCTCTTTCAAGTTGAACTACCCGGGCCCAAGCCTTCTGCTGGATGGTCCAAAACCGGGCCCAACTCCCCTACCTTCGCCATGCCCGGTAGCGGCTTTAGAGTAGTGCACAATCAGCGACAATGCGGGCAGCTAGAGCGGGCGTTAGGCCATCGACTTGTGCGGCGTACGCGCCACCGGTCGCGTTGGTGAAACGAGAAGAAACGTGTGGAACGAAGCGGCCATGGACAATTCTGCCTCTTGCAAAACTCAGGATGCAAGCGGCGCGAGCGCGAGTGATCGACACATATAACAGTCTTGCGGCTTCCTCGATGAGACCCGGATAAGGTTGTCTCAGAAGACCTGGAAAGACCTGCTCTTCGAGCCCCGGAACAAAAACGGCGCGAGCGCTAAGCCCCTTGGCACCATGCGCGGAAGGCCGTATCGGTGCACTTCCCCTTGCACTGAAGCCGTTTTCCCGAGCGCGGTATCGACCATGCTCCAGTCAATTTCGGCCGCGAGCGCATGGCTGGAGAACGCCAGGAATAGGCCAAGCACAGTCGTTGAAATCATCTTACGCATGATCACACTCCTCGTTAGCTCGAACACTGCTTCACCTGATTGCACCAGCTAGGTGCAGGACCACCCCCGCCGCACAACACGCCACCAGGGTCGGGATTATTCCCGACCTGACCAGAAGATTGCCACGGCGGCCGCCAGTGAAAGTCCGAATGCCCATGGGTCCAGGCTGGAGAGGACCGGAGCGTCGAAGGCGAATGGCCACGCTCTGACCGGTACCGTCGCGCCGAAGATCGTGTGGATTGCTGCAGCTGAATGCCGCAACTCTCAGAAAGCACCCCTGCCTTAGAGTTCAACGTCAGGGCGATCAAAGCGACTTCGTCGATTTGGCCTAACGATCAACTTCGTCGGGGGTGGAACTGGCGGACCTCTCTTCGCCAAATCGGTCTTCAGAGAAAATTTCCCGCCAAAGGCTGCTGTCTGGCTGTCACTCACCGTCTCAGTGGCGTGCAAAAAGCTTGCCCGAACGTCGCACATTCGAGTGGACTTCTCTCCCGAAGAGAGCGTCCATGCTGACGTCGTTGGCGGCCTAGAAGCCCTGGTGCCAACGGCCAAGAGGGCCTCGCCTCAATAGCGGGGCTGTGGGTGGTGGGAGCATTGCGCATGAGGCGCAATTTGCTCAAATGGAGGACCACCCAAATGGCCAAATCACATCGTGTTGACGAGACGAGAACCGACGCGGTCGAGCGGCCTAAGCGCCAGCGTCGCCGATTGAATGCGAAGAAAAGAAGCGAAAGATCGAGGGTGCTGAAACCGCAAACGCGCAGAAAGCGTGCCGTCGGCACTCGCAGCAGAATCAAACCAGCCACCGGCAAACAGACGAAACAACAGACCTGCCTCGACCTGCTCGGCCGACAAGAAGGGGCAACGATAGAAGAGTTGCAAGCAGCGACCGGTTGGCAGCAGCACAGTGTGCGCGGCCTTCTGGCCGGGCCGTCAAAAAGAAGCTCAGCATGATGCTTCTGTCGGAGAAGACGGACGCGGGACCGCGCCGCTATCGCATTTTTGACACGGTCTAACGACCGTGGCGGAAGCTCATCCGTCCGAAGGCAAAGCAACGACCGGCGCAGGTGGCGACATAGAGGTGTTGCGAAGGCTTGAGGCACTCCGCGATCTCAGCCCTGACGAACTGCGCAAGGAGTGGCGGCGCCAATATCGGAACAAGCCACCGCGGCTCAGCCGTGATCTGCTCGTTCGCGCCATCGCCTATCGTATCCAGGAACTTCGCTATGGCAGTCTCAGCAAGGCGACCAGCCGCAAGCTCGCCGCGCTCGGAAAGGCGCATCAGCTTGGCGGGAAGTCAGCAGTTAAGGGCGCCCAGGAGATCAGAGCGGGCGCGCGGTTGATGCGCGAATGGAACGGCCGCACGCATTTGGTCACAGTAGAGGAGGATGGCTTCCTTTATGCCGGACGTAGCTATCGATCGCTGACCGCGATCGCCCGTAATATCACTGGCGCCCGCTGGTCGGGCCCGCGCTTCTTCGGATTGGCTAAAAAGATGGGCGCTTCAGATGCTTAGGCAAACGGCCGGCACCAAGAAGAGCAGCCGCAAGCTGCGTTGTGCAGTTTATACGCGTAAGTCCACGGAGGAGGGCCTTGAGCAAGAGTTCAACTCGCTCGATGCGCAACGCGAAGCCTGCGAGGCCTTTATCCTGAGTCAGAAGCACGAGGGCTGGGTGGCGCTACCGGCCCAGTATGACGATGGCGGCTATTCCGGGGGAACACTAGAGCGGCCCGCGCTACAGCGAGTGCTGGACGACATCCGCGAGTCGAAGGTGGACGTTGTCGTGGTCTACAAAATTGATCGGCTCACCCGCTCCCTGCTCGACTTTGCCAAGATCGTTGAGGTGTGCGACGCCCATGGCGTCTCCTTCGTCTCAGTGACGCAGACCTTCAACACCGCCACCTCTATGGGTCGCCTGACCATGAACGTGTTGCTGTCATTTGCCCAGTTCGAACGGGAAGTCACCGGCGAGCGCATTCGTGACAAGATTGCCGCTTCCAAGAAGAAGGGAATGTGGATGGGCGGCTATCCGCCACTCGGCTACGAGGTGAAGGATCGGAAGCTGATAGTCAATGAAGTCGAGGCTGCGACTGTCCGACATATCTTCCGCCGTTATCAGGACCTCTGCAGAACCGCATCTACTGCGGCGAGATCGTGCATAAGAACCAGGCTTATCCGGGCGAGCATGCGCCGATCATCGATGAGGAACTCTGGAAGAGGGTTCAGGCGACCTTGGCCGCAAACCGAGTCGATCGCGCTGCGGGCAACGGCAGTCACCGCGTAAGCTTGCTCGCCGGTCTCATCTACGACGCGCATGGCGAGCCCATGACGCCGAGTCAATGCGACGAAGAATGGTGTCCGCTACCGCTACTACGTCTCCAAAAACCTGCTGACTGGAGGGCATAACAAAGCGACCAGAGGTCAGCGCATTCCAGTCTCTCATATCGAGGCTCTGGTCACGGGCCGGATCCACGCGTGGCTGGCTGATCCCGTTGCCATGCTGAACTCAGTTCAATTTCATTGGCCCGACGCAGTTGCCCAGAAGAAGTTTTTGGACGAGGCGGGGCGGCTTGCCGCCGCTTGGCAGGATCTCGATGCGGACCGGCTGCGTGTGATCCTCCGTGCGATGGTCACAGGGGTTCAAGTTCACTCCGACCGGGTCGACGTGACGCTCGATCAAATGGGCGTTGCTTTGTGGCTGAATGCCAAGGATCAACCGCAACCTGTTGGCGGAGATAATCGCGAACGGAATCTGACAGTCTTGACGATCCCTGCGCGACTGAAGCGGACGGGGATAGAGATGCAGATGGTGGTCGAAGATGGATTGGAGCCGGCGAACGTCGATCCCGTCCTGGTACGTCTTCTGCTCCGGGCCTACGCCATACGCGCCCGCCTGCTCGAGGAGCCGAGCCTACCGCTGAAAGAGATTGCCGCGGAGGAGGCGATCAGCAGTTCCTACGCTACGCGTCTTCTAAGGCTTGCCTTCCTCGCACCCGACATCGTCACGGCGATCTTGAACGGAAAGCATCCTCCACAGCTCACCGCAAATCGGCTGATGGACGATACCCGTTTGCCTCTGGATTGGACCGCACAGCGCAGACTCCTCTGCTCTTGAAGCGCATCAATAGCCCGTCGTTCACGCGCGTCTCCGTTTAGCGTCTCTCTCGCCCGCCAAGAATTGCGGCTTCGGGCGAGAGACAGTGGTACTGCCAACCCACCCCATAAGAGACGAGGCCGTCCAGAGAGGGTCGATTGGCGCACCAAAAGAGTCTCTAACTACCGCGCGTGATGCGGTCCGCGTGCAAGGCCCGGAAAGCGCCCGACAATTCGCACTGCGATAAGACAGAAAAAACCTGCTATATCAATACCTTAATTACTGGCGGAGAGGGTGGGATTCGAACCCACGGTACGCTTACACGTACAACGGTTTTCGAGACCGTCCCATTCGACCACTCTGGCACCTCTCCGAGGGCTCATGTAACGTGCCCCATGCCGCGCGGCAACCGGAAGGGCGAGAAACCTCTCGCTTCAGCCCAGGCTGCACCTCGAAACTCCACACCTTCCGGCAATTGACTTCTGAGCCTCGGCTTTTATATTGCGCCGCCTAGTGGGTCCTTTACGGCTCTCGCCGCGCGCTCCGGCGCGCCGGTTTCTCAAGCCAAGATTTGGACGGATTAAGAACATGTTCGCGGTCATTCGCACGGGCGGCAAGCAATATCGCGTTGCCCCCAACGACGTCATCAAAATCGAGAAAATCGCTGGCAATCTCGGCGATATCGTCGAGCTCGGCGAAGTTCTTCTTCTTGGCGGCGACAGCCCCAAGACGGGAAGCCCCTTGATTTCAGGCGCCCTTGTGGCTGCCGAAGTGGTGTCACAGAACCGCGGCGAGAAGATCATCATCTTCAAGAAGAAGCGGCGCTCAACCTATCGCCGCAAGAACGGCCACCGCCAGGAGCAGACGACGCTCCGCATCACCGAGATTTTAACCGACGGCAAAAAGCCGTCGAAGGCCGCCGCCAAGCCGGAGCCCAAGAAGGCAGAAAAGAAGCCCGAAGCGAAGGCTGAGCCTGCCAAGGCCGACACGAAGCCGGCCGCGAAGAAGGCAGAAGCGAAGCCCGCAGCCAAGAAGGCTGAGGCCAAGGCCGCGGTGAAAAAGCCGGCAGCCAAGGCGGCCCCGAAGCCGGCGGCCAAGAAGCCTGCCGCAAAGCCGAAGAAGAGCTAAAGGAACGCGACGATGGCACATAAGAAAGCAGGCGGCTCGTCCCGCAACGGACGCGACTCCGCAGGGCGCAGGCTCGGCGTCAAGAAGTCAGGCGGCCAGCAAGTCATCCCGGGCAACATCATCATCCGCCAGCGCGGCACCAAGTGGCACCCGGGCGATGGTGTCGGCCTCGGCGTAGATCACACCATCTTTGCCATTCGCGAAGGCCGTGTGGAGTTTGCGACCAAGCAGAAGGGTCGCGTCTACGTGTCGGTGAAGTCGGACTAAGTTTCCGCCCGGCCTCACGAAACGGCTCTATCGCGCGCAAGAATGCCTGCCCCTATAGGTTTGGCGCGTGCAGATCACCACTCAAAGACTTGTCCTGCGTCCGATCCGGCTGACCGACGCGCCGCGGCTCGCGCTTCTCGCCGGCGATTACGACGTCGCGAGCATGACTGGCACCATCCCGCATCCCTATAGCGAGCAGATGGCGGGCGAATGGATCGCGAGCGCCCTTGCTGGCGAAGAGGGTGTCGTCTTTGCCATTCTGCGTTCCGGCGTTCTGATCGGCTGCACGGGCTACCGCACGAAGGCGGCGAATCATGCGGAGATGGGATATTGGATCGGAAAGCCTTTCTGGGGTCAGGGCTATGCCACGGAGGCGGTTCGGGCACTCATTCGCCACGCCTTCGATACCGACCGGTTGGAGTATTTGATCGCCGGACATTTCGCTGACAATGCGGCTTCGCAGCGCGTGATCCGGAAACTCGGCTTCGAGCCTTTTGGCGGCGAAACGCGCGACTGCGCTGCGCGCGGCACCGAAGCGCGCTGCCTCACCTACCGGCTGGACCGCGCGCGGGCGCCCGCCGCGCTTGCCGGCTGACCCCTAGTGGGACGTAAAGACCTAGAGTGCTAAGTCCTTGTCATGCAGTTCCTCGATCAAGCCAAGATCTATGTGCGCTCAGGCGCAGGGGGCAATGGCTCCGTCAGCTTCCGCCGCGAGAAATTCGTTGAATTCGGCGGTCCTGACGGCGGCGACGGCGGCCGCGGCGGCGATGTTGTCGTGGAGTGCGTCGCCAACCTGAACACGCTTCTCGACTTCCGCTATCAGCAGCACTTTAAAGCCCAGAAGGGCGGCCACGGCATGGGCAAGAACCGCACCGGGGCCAAGGGCGCCGACGTGGTTTTGAAGGTGCCGCCGGGAACGCAGATCCTTGAAGAGGATCGCGAGACGCTTATCGCCGACCTGACCAACCCCGGCGACCGCGTCATTCTTGCCCGCGGCGGCAATGGCGGCTTCGGCAATTCCCGCTTCAAATCATCGACCAATCAGGCGCCGCGCCACGCCAATCCCGGGCAGCCTGCGGAAGAGCTCACCATCTGGCTCAGGCTGAAGCTGATCGCCGACGCAGGGCTTGTCGGGCCGCCCAACGCGGGCAAGTCGACCTTCCTCGCCGCCGTCAGCGCGGCGAAGCCCAAGATCGCGGATTATCCTTTCACCACGCTGCATCCCAATCTCGGCGTCGTGCGTGTCGACACCAGAGACTTTGTGCTCGCCGACATTCCGGGGCTGATCGAGGGCGCGCATGAGGGCGCGGGCATCGGCGACCGCTTCCTCGGCCATGTCGAGCGGACCGCGGTGCTCCTGCATCTCGTGGATGCGACGCTCGAAAATCCGGTCGAGGGTTACAATATCATTCGCGGCGAGATCGAAGCCTATGGCGCCGGCCTCGAAGACAAGCCCGAGATCCTGGCGCTCTCCAAGGCCGACGCTGTACCGAAGGACGAGCTGAAGAAGAAAGCCCGCGCGTTGAAAAAGGCCTCCGGCGTCGAACCGATGATTATCTCCGCGGTGAGCGGCGAAGGCATGCAGAACGTTCTGCGCGCGCTCGCTGACGCCGTCGCGGCGGCGAAGAGCAAAGCAATCGAGGCCGCGAAGCCGGCGGCGGACTGGCAGCCATGAGACCGGAATGGAGCGAGGCCAAGCGCCTAGTGGTCAAGATCGGGTCGTCGCTTCTGGTCGATGCCGCGACCGGCACGCTGAAAGCCGCGTGGCTTCAATCGCTCTGCGACGACATTGCCGCCTTGCGCCGAGGCGACAAGGAAATCATCGTCGTCTCCTCCGGCGCCATCGCGCTTGGCCGCAATGCGCTGAAGCTGCCCAAGGGCGCGCTGAAGCTCGAGGACAGCCAAGCCGCGGCGGCCGTTGGGCAGATCGGGCTCGCCCATGCCTATGAGGAAGTGTTCCGTTCGCGCGGCCTTGTCGCGGCGCAGGTTCTGCTGACACTCGGCGATACCGAGGAGCGCAAGCGCTACCTCAACGCCCGCACGACCATCGCGCGCCTATTGGCGCTCGGCGCCGTGCCGGTGGTGAATGAGAACGACACTGTTGCCACGAGCGAGATTCGCTATGGCGACAACGATAGGCTCGCCGCACGGGTCGCCTCGATGATGAGCGCCGACTGCCTTGTGCTGCTGTCCGACGTCGACGGTTTCTATACCGCGCCGCCCGGCTCGAATGCGGATGCGCGGCGGCTCGACGAGGTCGCCGAGATCACGCCGGAGATCGAGGCCATGGCCGGCGATGTCGGCTCGGAGCTGTCGCGCGGCGGCATGGTGACGAAGATCGAAGCGGCCAAGATCGCGGTCGCCGCGGGCACGCATCTCGTCATCGCAAGCGGCAAGGTGTTGAACCCGCTCGCCGCGCTTTGCGAAAAAGGCGGCACGTGGTTTCTTGCCCGTTCAGATCCGGTCGCGGCGCGCAAGCGCTGGATCGCCGGAACGCTGGAGCCGAAGGGTGCTCTCGTGGTCGACGCCGGCGCCGCGGCGGCGCTCGCGTCGGGGAAAAGCCTGCTGCCGGCGGGCGTAACACGCATCGCAGGCCGCTTCGACCGCGGCGACGCCGTGGTCATCAGGAATGGCGACGGCCATGAGCTCGGCCGCGGCCTCGCCGCCTACGGGCACGAGGACACTAAAGCCATAATCGGCCGCAAGAGCGGTGAAATCGCCGAGATTCTCGGCTACCGTGGCGACCCGGAACTCATTCACCGGGACGACATGGTGTTGAAGCGGAAAGTGTGACGATGGCCTTCGCAGAAAAGCCCGAGGAAAGCATCGAGCCGATGTTGCTCTATATGGGCAAGCTCGCGCGCGAGGCTGCCGCAGAGCTCGCGCTTGTCGCGACCGCGCAGAAGAACGCCGCCCTCGAAGCCATGGCCGCATGCATCGAGGCGCGCAGCGCGAATATACTCAAGGCGAACCGGGACGACATTGAAGCGGCGCAAGGCAAAGGCCGCGATGCCGCGTTCATCGACCGCCTGCGCCTGGACGAGACACGGATCGCCGTCATGGCCAAGGGCTTGCGCGACATTTCCGCCCTGCCCGATCCCATCGGGCGCGTGCTCGCCTCCTGGACGCGACCGAACAGACTTGAGATCGCGCGCGTCAGCGTGCCGCTTGGCGTCATCGGCATTATTTATGAGAGCCGGCCCAATGTGACGGCGGATGCCGGTGGGCTTTGCCTGAAATCCGGCAACGCCGTGATCCTCAGAAGCGGCTCCGACAGCTTTCTCTCTTCGCTCGTGATCTGCAATGCGCTGGCCGAAGGCGTGAAGCAGGCCGGACTGCCAGAAGCCGCGATCCAGCTCGTTCCGACCGTGCAGCGCGAAGCCGTCGGCCTCATGCTGACGGGTCTCGGCGGCGCGATCGACGTCATTGTTCCGCGCGGCGGCAAGAGCCTTGTCGCGCGCGTGCAGGAGGAAGCCCGCGTCCCGGTCTTCGCGCATCTCGAGGGCGTCTGTCATGTCTATGTGCATGCGCGCGCGCGTCTCGACATGGCGAAGACGATCGTGGTCAACGCCAAGATGCGGCGCACGGGCATTTGCGGTGCAGCCGAGACTTTGCTGGTCGATCGTGCCGTCGCAGCCACGCATTTCAAGCCGCTGGTTGCGGCGCTGATCGAGGCAGGCTGCGAGGTGCGCGGCGATGCGGAAACGCAAGCAGCCGACACGCGTGTGAAGAAGGCGAGCGAAGAGGATTGGTCGACCGAATATCTCGATGCCATCATTTCGGTGAAAGTGGTCGACGATATCGACGGGGCGATCGCGCATATCGGCCGCTACGGCTCGCAGCACACCGATGCGATCGTCACGGACGACGCAAGCGCGGCCGACCGCTTCCTCCAGCGTGTGGACAGCGCCATCGTGCTGCACAATGCCTCGACGCAGTTTGCCGATGGCGGCGAGTTCGGCATGGGTGCGGAGATCGGCATCGCCACCGGACGCTTCCATGCGCGCGGCCCGGTCGGTCTCGAGCAGCTCGCGATCTATAAATATGTCGTGCGCGGTTCGGGCCAGATCCGGTCCTGACACGAACAACAAACGGAACCGCGTCTCTTGCCCTCGAAGAAAAAGTCCGAAAAGGCGAACCCTGAGTCAAAAGGGAAGAAGGCAACCGACGGCAAGAAAGACAAGGCCGCCAAGCCTCGCAAGGACAATTCACGCGCGACCACCGCGCGTCTACCGATGGTCGCCCGAGGCATGCGCATCGGCCTTCTCGGCGGCTCGTTCAATCCCGCGCATGAAGGCCATCTCCGGATCAGCCTCATTGCCCTGAAGCGACTCGGCCTCGATCAGGTGTGGTGGCTGGTCAGCCGAACGAATCCCCTCAAGGACGCCTCCGATCTCCCCAGCCGAAAAAAGCGGGTCGCGGCGGCGAAGGAGCTGGCCAAACATCCGCGCATCGTCGTTACCGGCTTCGCAGGGGCGCGCCGCTCCGTCTACACCATTGATGTCCTCGCCGAACTCAAGCAGCGCTTTCCCACCACGCATTTTGTATGGCTGATGGGCGCCGACAATCTCGCGGGTTTTCATCGCTGGCGTGCCTGGCAGCAGCTCTTCGAGCTGGCGCCCATCGCGGTGCTCGACCGTCCCGGCTTCAGGCATAAGGCGATGGCGAGCAAGGCCGCGTACCGCTATGCCAGGAACCGCGTCGATGAGTCCGACGCCGGCGCCTTGCCGCTCCTGGAGCCGCCGGCCTGGGCGATTCTCAGCCACCCGCTGTCGCGGCTTTCCTCGACCGCGCTCCGCGGCAAGGGCGCGAATGCTGGAAAGAAACCACGTCCGGGAAGAAACAAACACTAGCTATTGAAACGTAGCGGGCCGACATACTAGTCTTATGGCCGAAGCGGCAACCAATTGGCGTCTTATTGCGTTGAGCCGGACCGCTTCCACGGAGCAATGGCAGAAGGATACTCACCACACAATGCGCCCACTTAGAGAGGGTGCCCAACGCGGTACACCTCCCTCCGGATTCGCGCCCTTTAGCGCCGATCCGAACCGCCTTCTCAAGATCGTGCTCGACACGCTCGATGCCGCTAAGGCGGAAGATGTCGCGACTGTCGACTTGAAAGGCAAAACCTCGATCAGCGATCACATGGTCATAGCCTCCGGGCGTTCACAGCGGCATGTCGGCGCCGTCGCCGACCAGCTTGCCAAGAAGCTCAAAGAGGAAGGCTTCGGCCGCGCGCGCGTCGAAGGCATGCGGCAATGCGACTGGGTCCTGATCGATGCCGGCGACGTCATCGTTCATATCTTCCGCCCGGAAGTTCGCGAGTTCTACAATCTGGAGAAGATGTGGTCGGCCGACCGCCCCATGGAGCGCATGGTCATTTAGCTTCGTGGTTGCTAACGGGCCGCGAGCCCAAGGAATGCGATGCGGCTCCTGATCGCTGCCGTCGGCAAGCTGAAACAGGGCCCGGAACGCGAGCTGTACGCGCACTATCTCGCGCGCACAAAGGTCTCTGGCAAAAAGCTTGGGCTTTTCCCTGTTGACCTTATCGAGGTGCCGGAGTCGAAAGCGGGCAGCGCACAGCTCCGCCGCGACGCTGAAGGCGCCGCTCTTGTCGCCAAAGCCGCCCCGCCCCTGCGCCTCGTCGCTCTCGATCCCGCGGGCAACCAGCTCGACAGCGAAGCCTTCGCCTCCCTCCTAGCGAAGTTCCGCGACGCCGGCGCGCCCGGGCTCGCCTTCGTCATCGGCGGCGCGGACGGATTGGGACAGCAGGTTTTGGAGAAGGCCGAACGCACGCTGTCACTGGGGCCCATGACCCTGCCGCACGGACTTGCGCGCATCGTTCTTGCCGAGCAGCTTTATCGTGCAACGACAATTCTTGCCGGCCATCCCTATCATCGTGGCGGACGGTCCGAAGGTTGAGACTTCGTAAGGAACTTGCCTTGATTCTGCCTCACCGCTCCGATGTCGTTCCGATCGGCTCAATGGCCAGGGTGCATGGCGCAATCTGATCGATTGGCTCCCACGAGACTCCGATTCCGGTCGGCCCTTCTGCTTATCGGCCTCGTGTGTGCCTCGTCCTTTGCGGCGGCGGAGGATGACCTCTCCCGCGACGAGGCACAGAAGCGACTCGAGGAGAGCCAGCAAAAGCTCCAATCGAGCCGCGCCCAGGAACAAGGGCTTGCTCAGGATGTGGCGACTCTCGCTGCGGAGCGGGCGCGACTGAACAGCGAGCTGATCGAGGCTGGCCGGCGGGTGCAGGCAAGCGAGGCCAAACTCTCCGAAACCGAGGCGAAGCTGACCGAGCTCAACGAGCAGGTGAGCGTATTTCGCAAATCGATCAACGAGCGCAAGGAAACGATCGTCAAGATGCTGAGCGCGATGCAAAGGATTGGCCGGTCGCCACCGCCGGCGCTCGTCACGCGCCGCGACGATGCACTCGCGGTCGTGCGCAGCGCCATGCTTCTCGCCGAGGTCTTCCCCGAGCTGAAATACCAGGCCGATAATTTATCGCGCGAGCTGGAAGGCCTCGTTACGCTGGAGACGGGCATCCGCGAGCAGCGCGACGCGCAGAAGGGCGATACCGACAAGCTCGCGGCGGAACGCGCAAGTGTCGACCGGCTCTTGGAAGAAAAAAAGACAAAGCTCGCGCAAAGTGAGGCCGAGCTCACGCAAGTGCGTGCGAGTGCCGAACAGCAGGCCTCGACCATCACCAGCATGAACGAGCTGATCGAGCGGCTCGATGCGCAGATCGCGAAGGCCGAAGTGGCGCAATACGAGGCGGAGATCGCCGCCGAGCGCGCGCTCTTGGAACGCACGCAAGCGCAGGCGCTGGCGACCCCCGAGAACGAGCGCGTTGTGGAGATCAAGCCCGCCTCGACAAAAGTGGCGTTTGCCAGCCCCGACCGCATGAAGCCGGCGATACCCTTCGATACCGCCAAGGGCGCCTTGCCGCTGCCGGCGCAGGGCAAGAAGGTCAAGGCGTTCGGCGACCCTGATGTCGCAGGCGGTAGCCTGAAGGGCTTTTCTCTGCAAACGCGGCCGGAAGCGCGCGTAACCGCGCCGTCCGATGGCTGGGTGGTCTATGCCGGGCCGTTTCGCTCCTATGGGCAACTCTTGATCATCAACGCGGGCGGGGGCTATCATGTCCTGCTTGCGGGGATGAGCCGCATAGACGTAAGCCCGGGGCAATTTGTTCTCGCCGGTGAGCCGATCGCAGAGATGGGCAAGCCGGCAACGCCGGGCCAAAGCGGCGACGATAGTTCACGCCCCGTCCTTTATGTTGAGTTTAGGAAGGACGGCAAACCAATAGATTCCGACCCATGGTGGGCCGTGACTTCCGAGAAGGTGCAAGGATGATGCGGAAATCCGAATACACGCTGTGGGCGCTGTTGGCGCTGGCCGTGCTCGCCGCCGGTTCGACCGTGGTGAGTCTGGCGAAGAGCCCGCCCGCGGCGACCAACTCGGAGATTTACCGGCAGCTCGATCTGTTCGGCGAAGTGCTGGAGCGTGTGCGCGCCGATTACGTCGAGGCGCCCGACGATTCCAAGCTCATCGAAGCGGCCATCAACGGCATGTTGAACGGCCTCGACCCGCACTCGGCCTATCTCACACCGAAGCACTTCCGCGACATGCAGGTACAGACGCGCGGTGAGTTCGGCGGCCTCGGCATCGAGGTTACCATGGAGAATGGCGTGGTGAAGGTGGTGGCGCCCATCGAGGACACACCGGCAGCACGCGCCGGCATCATGAGCGGCGACCTCATCACGCACCTCGACAAGGAGCAGATCAGCGGCCTCACCTTGCAGGAAGCTGTGGAGAAGATGCGTGGGCCGGTTAATTCGCCGATCACGCTCACCCTCATGCGCAAGGGCAAAGACGATCCGTTCGACGTGAAGGTCGTGCGCGACGTAATCCACATCAATCCGGTCAAGTACAATGTCGAAGGCGATGACGTCGGCTATGTCCGCGTGACGACTTTCAACGAGCAGACCACCGCCAATTTGCAAAAAGCGGTCGAGGACATGAAGAAGCAGCTCGGGCCGAAGATGAAGGGTTACATCGTCGATCTTCGCAACAATCCCGGCGGTCTGCTCGATCAGGCGATCTCGGTCTCCGATGCGTTTCTCGATAAGGGTGCGATCGTGCTCACGCGCGGCCGCAATCTCGAAGAGACGCAGCGCTCCAACGCTCGCCCGGGCGATATCACCGATGGCCAGAAGATCGTCGTCCTAATCAACGGCGGTTCGGCCTCCGCGTCGGAGATTGTGGCCGGCGCCTTGCAGGATCACCACAGGGCAACGATCGTGGGCACGCGGTCCTTCGGTAAGGGCTCGGTGCAGACCATCATCCCGCTCGGCTCCAACGGCGCGCTCAGGCTGACCACGGCGCGGTACTATACGCCGTCCGGTCGCTCCATTCAGGCCAAGGGCATCGACCCTGGAATCGTGGTCGAGGAAGAACTGCCCGAGGACATGAAGAAGAAGGAAGACCAGGTGACGCGCGGCGAAGCCAATCTGCGCGGCCATCTGAGAGCCGAGGATAAAGAGAAAGCTGACAAAGAGAAAAAGGACAACAAGGACGCGGAGGAGCCAGCCAACGGCGAGGACACGCCTGTCGCGGAGACCGAAGAGGAATCCGGAAGCTCGTCCTATGTCCCGCAGGACAAGGAGAAGGATACCCAGCTCAAATATGCGCTCGACCTTCTCCGCGGCATCAAGTCGGTGGATACTGAGGCCAAGAAGAAGGCGGAGGCCAACTAAGCCCGTCATGGCGCACGTCCAGGCTAGACTGCCGGACACGCCGTACAGCAGGAGGCTTAGCCGAGCGGAAGAAGCGGCAAGCGGGGAGGCAAGGCGATATGAAGGCGCTGGCCGTCACGGCCTCAATCGTGTTCTGGACGCTCGTCCTCGGCGGCGCTTGGCTTGCCTTCTTTCCCGGTCCCGACGCCGAGGGACCCATCGCAGTTGTTGAGGTCTCTCCGTCACCGGAGCCTGCCGCCGCTCCGCCTGCGCAGTCCACTTCGCCTCCAGCCCAGACAGCACCCAATGGCGGGCCAAGCGCGGCCGCTCCGCCCAGTGACGCGGCGCCCGCCCCAGGGGTCGACCTGCCCCCAGGCTTCGCCGTGGATGGGCTCATGGCGCCGCAGCAACCCGCCCAGCCGCCCGCATTCCCGCCACTCGACGGGGGCGCCCAAGCAGACCCCCCGCCATCGACCGCGCCGCCCACGAACCAAGCCGCTCTACTGCCCCCGCCAGCCTCCTCAGCCGCCACTCCGCCAGCCTCTTCTCCCGTGCAGGACGCGGCGCTTGAAACCGGCTCCATCCCCCTCATCCCTGTGCCCCTCGCCGACCTGGTCGAGGAGTCGGAATACGGTCCCCTGCCCAAGGTCGGCGCTGACGGCAAGCGTCCCGCCGAGGTCTATGCGCGGCCTTCGCGCTATGCCGCCAAGGCGGCGCTTGGCGAGCCCGCGCGTGTTGCAATTCTGATCAGCGGCCTCGGATTGCCGGACAGTCCGGAAGATGACGCGGTCGCCGCGCTCCCCGCACCCATCAGCGTCGCGTATGCCGCCTATGGCCGCAATCTCCAGGAGCGCGTGACGAAGCTGCGCGTCGCGGGGCACGAGATCCTGCTGCAGATACCGCTCGAGCCCGACAATTATCCGAGCCAAGACCCGGGCCCGCATACGCTCCTGACCACGCTGCCGCCGGAGGAGAACATCAAGCGGCTGCAATGGATGATGTCGCGTTTCACCGGCTATGTCGGCGTGACCAACTATATGGGAGCCAAGTTCGAGTCCTCGCAGGTCTCCTTCCTCCCTGTGCTTGAGGAGGTAAAGGCCCGAGGCCTTCTTTACCTTGACGACGGCAATGTGAAGCAGTCCACTGCCGGCCAGATCGCGAGCATGTTGGGCCTCGATTACTCGGTGGCTCACGTTCAGATCGACGACTCTCCCGCCGCGATCGGCGCTGCGCTGGCGCGCCTGGAAAGCGTGGCCAAGGAACGCGGCACGGCGATCGGCATTGCGAGCGCGAAGCCGGCGACCCTGAAGCAGCTCATGGCCTGGTCCGAAACGCTACAAGCGAAGGGCATCGTCCTTGTGCCGGTCAGCGCCGCCGTGCTTGCGCAGCGGCAGAGCTGAACCTTCCTTCATGACCTCCGCCGACGCCCAGGACCTCCCCTACCGGCCCTGCGTTGGCGTCATGCTGCTAAATGCCCAGGGTCATGTCTGGGTCGGGCGCAGGGCTGCACGCGCCGGCGCGGCCGAGGGCAGGGACAAATGGTGGCAAATGCCGCAAGGCGGGATGGATGCCGGCGAGGCGCCCGAGGATGCGGCCCGCCGCGAGCTTGAAGAAGAAACCGGCGTGCGCCGCATCGACATCATCGGCAGAGCGCAGCGCTGGTACACTTACGACCTTCCAAAGGAGCTTATCGGGGTTGCCTGGGATGGGCGCTATCGCGGACAGACTCAACTCTGGTTCGCAGTGCGCTTTGCCGGAGAGGACAGCGAGATCGATCTCGGTCCCCGTCCGGGCCACGAGGTTGAGTTCGACGCCTGGCAGTGGGCGCCGGTCGCGGATTTACCGCGGCTGGTCGTGCCCTTCAAGCGCCGCGTCTACGCAAGCGTGTTGCAGGAATTCGCCGCGCATTTGCCTTGAGACCAGCTCAGGCCTTGCGCGCTGGCATCCTCTTCCTGCGTGACCCGCCACTCAATCGCCCGAAGAACCGGCGCGCGAGCAGAACGCTGGCGGGCAACAG
>NZ_JBPCOU010000093.1:0-3416 GCF_050999895.1 Methyloceanibacter sp.
TTGACCTCCCCCGCTCCGAAGGAGGAAGGGGCGGACGCGAATAACGCAAGCACAAGCGCGCCCGCCCCTAAGAAGATAGGAGCGCTCCAATGGAACGTACGCATAACCAACCGTCCCCAAGACCGACGCGGAAACTACTCTAATCCCCCGCGCCCACTACCAACATGAAGGAGTGTGCCGTATCAGAGTGAGCAAAACGTAAATGACCGTATCGACCCGGGAATTGGCCAAAGCCGGGGAAACTGGGTAAGACCGAACCCGCCATGACACATCCAGATCAGCCAAATCAGGGGCTGAAGCCCCGTGACTTTACCGAATCAGACGCGCCGTTCGTCCTCGTCTCCGCTTGGATGGAGGAGGCCAAGGCGGCCGAGCCCGTTGACCCCGACGCTATGGCGCTCGCCACCGTTGACGCCGAGGGCCTGCCAAATGTGCGCATGATCCTCTTGAAAGGCCTCGATGAGGGCGGCTTCGTCTTCTACACAAATTGCGAGAGCGCCAAGGGCGGCGAGCTTGCCGTCAATCCCAAGGCGGCCATCGTCCTTTATTGGAAGAGCCTCGGCCGTCAGATCAGGGCGAGGGGACTGATCGAGCCGGCCACCGATGCCGAGTCCGACGCTTATTTCGCTACGCGTTCACGGCAAAGCCGCATCGGCGCCTGCGCCTCCTCGCAGTCGCGGCCGCTGACGAGCCGCGCGGCTTTGGAGGACGCGGTCGCGGATCTCACGGAAAGATTCGGCGAGGGCGACATCAAGCGGCCCGCTTATTGGCGCGGCTATCGCCTCGTGCCGCTGGAGATCGAGTTCTGGCAAAACGGCGCCTACCGTCTGCATGACCGCATGGTCTTCCGCCGCGGCACGCCGACGGCGAGTTGGGCGAAGACCCGGCTCTATCCCTGATCCTGCTTAAACCCTATTCTTCGCTCCCGAAGCAGCCGGCGCAAAGCCTCCATGATGGCGCAGACCCCGAACGAGGAACGCAGGACAATGATCCTGACCGGCGCTTCGCGCGGCATCGGCCACGCGACGGTGAAGCGTTTCTCGTCGGCCGGCTGGCGCGTCATCACGTGCTCGCGTTATGGCTTCCCCGAGAACTGTCCGTGGGAGGCGGGCCCGGAGGATCACATTCAGGTCGATCTGTCCGACCCGGAGAATACCATCCAGGCCATCGCCGAGATGAAGCAGCGCCTGATCGTGCAAGACTCGCGCCTGCATGCGCTTGTCAACAATGCCGGCATCTCGCCGAAGGGCGAGGGTGGCAGCCGCCTCAGCACCGTCGATACGCCGCTCGACGCCTGGCAGAAGGTGTTTCAGGTGAATTTCTTTGGACCGCTGCTCCTTGCGCGCGGCCTCATCGACGAGCTGGAGGCGGCCGGCGGCACGGTCGTGAATGTGAGCTCGATCGCCAGCTCGCGCGTGCATCCCTTCGCGGGCTCGGCCTATTCCACCTCGAAGGCGGCGCTCGCGGCTCTGACCCGAGAGCTCGCCGCCGATTTCGCGCCGCGCGGCATCAGAGTGAACGCCATCTCTCCGGGGGAGATCGATACCGCCATCCTCTCGCCTGGCACCGAGGCGCTCGTCGCCGACATTCCGATGCGGCGGCTCGGTACGCCGGAGGAGGTGGCGAAGGCCATCTATTTCCTCTGCACCGAGCAATCGAGCTACATCAATGGCGCTGAGCTGCACATCAATGGCGGCCAGCACGTCTAGCCGCGCAAGCCTTCCTTCCGCACCATCGCCTCGGCACGATCGAGACCGCGCTGCAAACAATCGAACATCTCGTCTCCTGATTGCCGTAGCCGAGCGCCGTGCACCACAAACCGGCCATGCCTTCGAGATAGCGTCTCCCGGCATCGTCGAAGACGTAGATGCCTTCGGCCCGGGTAAACACCGTGGGACCGCTGTCGCGGAAGCGCGCGAGTTCGGTATAAGGATGGATCAGGCTGGCGATGTCGCGCTCGCCAACGGAGTTAGAGAGTGGCATCACGCTATCTGTGCTGTGAGCCCTGTTAGGAGGGGTTATGCCCTGCAAAGCTTAGCGGTGGCAACGGCGGCGAGGAGGGATCGGTCGTGACCACGCGATATTTGGTCAAGGAGGCGCATGAAGCGACCTGGGCGCGTCGCGTGGCGCTGTTTTTCCTCCAGCTCCTGATCTTCACCGTCATTCTGCACCATTTCGCGTCGCTCACGACGCCGGCCGCGATGAACCTGCTCAGGGTATCGGTGATCGGGCTCACGATTGCCGTGCTGATCGCCGTTGGGGCCATTGTCCGCATCTGGATTGGCGGGGAGATCGGCGCAAGTCAGGCGGTCGCAGCCATTCTCATCGCGGCCGTCGGCTTGGCGGCGCCAGCCTGGTTTGCCGCGCAATATTTCATGCTGCCGCAGCTCACCGCCATCGAGACGACTCCGAGCGAGCCCTTGGAGTTCAAGATGCTGACGAAGACGCGTCCCGCCGACGCCAATCCCATCGAGAATCTCGACGAGATCGGCACCGAAGAGCAGCAGGAAGCCTATCCGGACATCAGGCCCATGGCGCTTGAACGCTCAGCGGCGGAAGTGTTCAATCTCGTGCAGGAAGCGGTGCGCCGCCTGGGCTGGGCTGTCGCCATCAGTGAGCCTCCGGGCAACGACGGCGTCGGCAGGATCGAAGCGACCGACCGCACCCTCATCATGGGGTTCACCGACGATGTCGTGGTGCAGGTGAAGGGCGACGACACCCAGGCGAAGATCGACGTCCGCTCGGTGTCGCGTTACGGCCAGCACGATCTCGGCACCAATGCCGCGCGCGTCCGGACCCTGTTCGCCGAAGTGAAGACCGAGCTTGAGAAGGGCGAGAAGACCGGGCTGGAGCCGGCGTTGAAGGCGAAGCCAAGCGCCAAGAAGAAGGTGACCAAGCGGAAGCCGAAAGCCAGAAGGCGGACGAACGGGTAGGCGCCGTTCGGCTTTTGCGGGGGAACTAGGACGCGCGCGAATAGCGCAGCGAGAAAGCGCTCATCAATCCCTCGTCGCCGTCGCTCACGACGATGCCACGGTCGCCGAGATGTTGGAGATGCGCAAGCACCGACAGGGCGGCTGCGTCCTTCAGATCCTTATCCAACGCGCCGTAAAGTTTTGCCACGATCGCTGTGATCGTGGAGACGCCGTCGTCGAGGCAGGCAAGGATCGTCTGCTCGCGCCAGCGGCGATGCGTCATATAGGCCCTGACCACGCGCTGCGGTGTTTGCACGCGGCCGCCATGCCCCGGCAGAAACACTTTGTCGTGGCGATGCATCAGCATGTCGAGCGAAGCGATGAAATGGGCGAGGTTGCCTTCCGGCGGTGCGATCACGGTTGTATTCCAGCCCATGACGTGATCGCCGGTGAAAACGGTGCGCTGCCCGACAAGGGCGAAGCACAGATGATCCGGCGCATGGC
>NZ_JBPCOU010000100.1:0-13173 GCF_050999895.1 Methyloceanibacter sp.
CCCGCAAGCCGCTTCGTTCCTCGCTTGCGGATCCGCCACGCGAAAAGCCGAGCCTAAAACAAGCGATAGAAAACGAAGTGTCCCGCGCGGACGCTCTAGCGGTCGTCGGGCGGCGCGGTCAGCTTGAGGGCGGGCATGTCAGTTCCGGGACTGCCACAGCCGGCGACAGTCAATAGCGCGAGGCCGCAAAGCGTCAGGGCAATCGCCTTCGTGGCGCGGCTGCGGAAGCGCTCAAGCATGCGCATAGTTAACCCGCGCCGTTGGGTCGAAAGTGAGGCTGGGGGAAGGCATTTCGTAGTCAAAGGGCAGGAAACGTCCGTGTTTCGGAACGACCCTTCGGGCGGGGCGTTATCCCACACTGAACCCAAGGAGAACCATAATGAAGACCGCATTCGCAATTCTGACGGCCGCGCTTTTGACGGCGACCGCAAGCATGGCCGCCGATCCTGCGCCCGCACCGGATACGATGAAGGATGCGAACGGCAATTCGGCGATGCCGAGTTCGGAATCCGCGCCCAGCACCATGGGCAAGACCAGGCCGCCCGCACCGGATACGATGGAGGATGCGGACAATTCGGCGATGCCGAGTTCGGAATCCGCGCCCATCACCGAGGGCAAGACCAGGCCGCCGCCGCCGGAGTAAAACGAATCGTCATCCAGGGCCGGCTTCCACATCGTGTGAGCCGGCCTTTGGTTTCCTGTGAGGGTCGGGGCAACCGCAATACGCTAACACGCGGCTCCGGGCGGCTGCTTCGGCGCGAAAGAATTGTCGAGCACGTGGCTCTCGCGCATCGGTCCCTTGCAAAATTCCGCGACGCATTCCATCATCGTTGAGAGGCGGATTGGTCGCATCCGCCGGAGAAATGAAGCCTGTCTTCGATCCTGGACGGGTCACATCGCTTGGGGGCCTATATGAAAATCACAGTTTCGAGCCTGCTCATCGCTCTCGCTTCGGTGTCGTACGTCTCCTGGGCGGAGGCGGCGCCTATCAGCAAGCCGGTGCGGCAGGCCTGTCAAAACGACTACCGCAAATTCTGCGCCGAATACGGCATCGATAGCCCGGCACTGCGGAGCTGCATGGACCGTGCAGGCAAGTCTTTGTCGAAGGTCTGCGTCAATGCCTTGATCGACGCCGGTGAAGTCACGCGCACCGAGGTCAATCGCCGCAAATAAAGAGCGCGTTTGCGCAGGCTCGGGACGGAGCCGTACCGGCGATGGGCAACACACACGCAAATGCAGAACCGCGGTCGGGAACCACCCGGGAGTTTATCGTAGGGCTAGGGCGCGCCTTCGCCGGCGCGCTCATTTTTTCGCTG
Organism: Methyloceanibacter sp.; assembly: GCF_050999895.1. Lineage (GTDB taxonomy): Bacteria > Pseudomonadota > Alphaproteobacteria > Rhizobiales > Methyloligellaceae > Methyloceanibacter. The sequence goes on from NZ_JBPCOU010000100.1 coordinate 1,317, forward strand.
CCCCTCCTGATGACGATGGAGATGTGGACGCTCGGCCTGAATGTCGATCCCTTACGGTTGGCTCTTCTCCTCATTGTGCTTATTCCCTTGCTGGTCTGGCTCTCTTATCTCGGCGGCCTGCGCCAGAACACCCACATCGTCGACGACGTCGCGGATGCGCTCATGGCGATCGCGGTTGCGTTCTGCGCGGCGCTTTTCGTGCTTTGGATGTTCGGTCTGATCGGACCCGGGATGTCGCTGCGGGAGATCGTCGGGAAGATCGCGCTGCAACTCGTGCCAGGCAGCATTGGGGCGATGCTCGCGCAGAACCAGTTAGGCGGCAATGACGAATGGGACCAGCGGGCGGCGCGGCAAAACTATGTCGGCGAGATTTTTCTGATGATGGTGGGGGCGCTGTTCTTGGTCCTCAACGTCGCCCCCACCGAGGAGATGGCCGTCATCGCCTATAAGATGACGGTCTGGAAGGATGTCGGACTGGCGGTGGTTTCGATCGCCCTGATGCATGTCGTCGTCTATGTCGTGGAATTTCGCGGCACCGAGGCGCGGCATCCCGCCGAGTCGTTTTTCAGCGTATTCGCGAGATTCACGGTGGTCGGTTATGCGGCGGTATTTGTGGTCAGCCTCTATATTCTCTGGACCTTTGGGCGCCTGGAAGGGCTGTCGCTGGAGCAGATGCTGAGCATCTGCGTGGTCTTGAGCCTTCCCGGCGCCATTGGGGCGGCGCTCGCGCGCTTGATCCTGTGATGGCGCGCAAGGCGGCCGAGCCGCAAAAGCAGACCGGGACGTCGCCGTGGGAGTGGGCCGCCGCCGCACTCGGCGCAGCGGTCATCGCCTTCGCCATTTGCTACATGGGATGGTACGGGCTCACGCGCTCCGGTGGCCCTCCCGTCCTCGTCGTAGAAAGCCAAGAGATCGAGCAGGTTGGTAATCTCTATCTTCTGCAGATCTCCGTTCGTAACGAGGGACATTCCAGCGCCGCACAGGTGCCGATCGAGGCTTCGCTGCTCGAAGGCGACAAAGTCGTGGAAACGAGCGAGGTAACCGTCGACTTCGTGCCGGAGAACTCCGTGCGTGAAATTTATTTGCAGTTCACGCGCGATCCCAACCGCTTCGCGTTGGAGGTGCGGGCGCTGGGTTCGTCGCCACCCTGACGCATTTCCGCACCATTTTTGCAGGCTCAATCGCGGTTGAACCGCGCAGGGAACTTTGATTGTTCTGGTCAATTCATCTTGAGCAAAACGCTCTCCACAAAGCCACGGAGGAACACACCATGCGTCTCACGCTCCCGCTTCTCGCCGCGGTCCTTGTTGCCGGAACCATCCTGCCCGCGCATGCCGAAACGAAGCCGGTCAAGGGCGCCGTGCAAGGAACCGCCACGATCGGTAAAGGTGTTGCCAAGGGCGCCGGTCAGGTCGGGACCGGTGTCGTCAAAGGCACCGGAACGGCGGTCAAGTCGACCGGCAGAGGCCTGCGCTGCATCTTCACGCTCGGCAATCGCTGCTAGCATAATGGTGCGCCCGGCACGGCTCGAACATGCAACCCCCAGATTTGGCCGGACCCCGACGGCAAATATCTCATCAAGGCTGGTGGACCGAAGGTGTGGAAGAAGTTTCGCCTTCGCAAAGAACATAAAGGCCTCTACTACGACTTCGGCTCCGATAGCTCGCATCTCGTTGCAGGTGACCAGCCCTTGGTGCTGAATGAGGATCAAAATTTCGCAACGGTCCGAGCGCGCCTCAATTACCACTTCAAAAGCGGTTACTGATTTCGCCTTGGGACCCCAGCGTCGAGCTGGGCTTTGATTGGTCTGGCTACTTCAGTAGCTACTTTGGTTGACACCTCACTTCGGCCGCTGGGGTAACCGCAGTTCACTGAACTGCTTACGCCAATAAGCTGCTTGCAATTCCATGACCTCGGCAACGTTCTTGGCCCCGGCTAGGCCCGTTGCCAGATCGAAGCCGTTGTTAATGTTACGCTCAGCTACTTCGAGGATCTTGCGGTTGAGCGCTACAGCGTCCTGACCAGCAGTCCCGAAAGATTTCTGCCAGCTTTCTAGCACGGCTTGGAGGGCGTTCTTTGAACGCTCATAGACCTCCCGTGTCTGAGCTACGCTCCCTTGAGCAAGCATCTGCATTGTGGCTGGGACTCGGCTATCGCGAGATTCCTCAAATTGAGCTGCGACCTCGCGTCGTATATCGCGCGCCTCCCCGATGGCAACTTTGGGAGAGGTCTTGCGATATGAATCAGGCTCGTTCTCTGCCGCTGTTTTGGTGGCACGCTTGCGATGTGCACCGCGCGCCTTCTCTGCAGCAACTTTGGTGGCGCTCTTGCCACGTGCACCGCGCGCCTTCTTGGCGGCAACTTTGGGAGTAGACGACTTCGTCATGGTACTGCCTCTTGGTGCTCAGCGGTGGTGCGCCTTTGCCAAGCACGGCACGCTAGACGCCCCCATTAATGGCGAACCTTGATGATAATTCGCGCATCGACGGAACGTTCCTCCAAGCCACAAGTTAATCGTCCCGCCCACAGGCGCTTCGGCTAATAAGAAAGGACTATTGATATGGCGACTGCGAACCAAACTTACAGAGAGGCTGCCAATTCCCTAGCCGATCGTCTGGCTGCAGAAACCGCCAAGACCTCCGCGGAGAAGGCGACTTCCATGGGCGCGGAGATCGCCGATGTGGCCAGTAATGTCTCCGACATGGCAACCGAGCAGTACAGCCGCGCACAAGACATGGCCGTCGAGGCGTTTGACGACGTCCACGCGGCGATGAAGCGCAATCCACTGATGGCAGTGGCAATCGCCCTTGGACTGGGCTTCCTATTCGGCGTGCTCACCAGAACGCGGCGCTAATCCCTTACTTCGTTCTTGTCGGCTTTGCAGCTTCGCCGTCGTTCGTATGCGAGACCCCATGTTCCGAACCTGGATGGACTTTGCCTTCACTTCCGCGCGTCTTAGTCACGAGGCACTTCCGCGCGTTTTAGTCACGAGGCGCAGGAGGTAATGAGCCTTCGCCTGACGAAGCTCGCTCGTGGCGGAACCGAGAGCCACATTGAGGCGCATCTCATGGTATCAGAGAAGGGGTTTGCACTCGCCGAGGCGTTGATCACGCGTCCACCGGCGGGTCAATACAGAAGGTGGTACGCCGCTATCCAATAAGCGCAGACTCTCGCGCCGTAAACGGCGAGTCTTGAGTGGCCGCCAACAGCTTGCGCCCATTAGTTGCGGCACAGCACCTCCCAGCCATGCCTTAGTCACTAGAACGAATCAATCGAAGTTGAATATGATTCGAGAGTTCGCCTTACCGCAGTCCGAAGAAAGACAGCAATAATAGGACGACCACGACCACGCCAATGATCCAGAATATGTTATGCATGAGTAATCCCTTCCCGACTGAAGCTTCAACGTTCGAAGGCAAAAATGGTTCCTCCGATTGTTTTGCTCTGCGTAGACACCAACATGCGCGATCTGCGAGCATTGGGGAGCAGGTATTGGCGAACGCCGCAGGTTGAAGATGAGGGCACCTGGAGAGTGTGAGGGACGGCAAGACCGAGACAGCGAGTGCGCCTTGAAGATGGTCTGAAGCTCGATCTGAACAAGCTCGTGCGCGAGGGATTCTTGCCACGCGACAGTCAGCCCCTCACTGTCAGCACCACATGGAACTCCAGTCATCGAGGTGTGCTCGCGAGCGCACTTATCACGATCCTGAAGGAAGGAGAGGATCGGGGCTCTGTCAAAATTGTCGTTCCAGACAAAATTGAGCAACGGCTCGATCTGATCGCTGAGCCCCGACATTTCGGCGGGCGGCAGTGGTATTTCAGGTGTCCTTTGACAGGTACGAGATGTTTGGTGGTCTGGCTACCACCCGGCGCGAACCGCTTCTGCTGCCGCCAAGCGTGGGGTAAGCAGGTGGCCTACTCGACACAATTCGAGGCACCGTTCGACCGGCCAATCAGTGCGAGGGGAAAAAGTCAAAAGTCGATGATCGGCGAGTTAAATCTGAGCGAGTGGGAATTGCCGCCGAAGCCCAGGTCGATGCGGTGGCACACCGCCGCGTCGTCGCCGCGGGAAAGACAGAGGACGCCGCCTTTCGCTGCTAGGCCTATTAGGCTGGAGGGCATGCGGCGCCGACTTTTAATCGGCGAAATCCAACCCCAGAATCGAGGCTCCGATGCGGCCTCGCGTCACAGCGTTGGAACATCTCCGCTCCGAGTCCCTTCACCCTATACATGTCGCGACGCGGGCCTGGAGCGCTGCGCTTCTATCGGGAAAATGAGCGCTGCGCTTCTATCGGGAAAATCAGAGGGCCGTTTAGGCCTCGTCGAAAGGGACTCAGCCATGAGCCGCGTTTGAAAACCATCGCGCGCGAGCGCACTCGTCGTCGCGACGGCGGCTTCGTTGGCTGACGGTATACAACATATGTCGTACACGTAAGGCCGAGCGCGAACATCCGCCAACCGGGCGCTTCGTAACCGTCGGCGGAGTCAAACTTCATTACATCGAGAGGGGCGAAGGCCCACCAGTCGTTTTGCTGCACGGCAACGTGGTTACGGCTGAGGATTTCCGGACAAGCGGAGTGCTGGAACGTCTCACGAGGCATCATCGCGTCATCGCGTTCGACCGTCCGGGATTTGGATACAAGTGACCGGCCGCATGGTTCGGCATGGAGTGCCCGTGCGCAAGCCGACCTTCTTAAAGACGCGCTTGATGTTGTTAATATCAAGCGCTCTGTTGTCCTCGGTCACTCCTGGGGCGCAGCGGTGGCGTTGGCAATGGCGCTGAACCGTCCTAACGACGTAAGAGGACTCGTTCTGCTCTCTGGCTATTACTATCCAACGTTACGGGCGGACGTTCTGTTGTCCTCACCTCCGGCCATACCCATCATAGGAGATCTGCTGCGCTTTTCGATCTCTCCTCTGCTTGGCAAACTATTGCAGCCACTACTGCTCAAAGGAATGTTCGCGCCACTACCCGTACCAGCCAACTTCTCGACGGGCTCCACGCCAAACATGTCGTTACGGCCCGGGCAGATCCGCGCGGAGAGTCAAGACGGCGTCGCTATGATCCCAGGTGCCATCGCGATGCGGCACCGCTATCAAGAATTGACAATGCCAGTTGTTATCATGGCGGGCACCAAGGATGGTGTCGTCAATGCCAAGCAGCCGCGCCGGCTTCACGCGCAGATTCCGCACAGTAATCTACGGATGGTTCCTGGCGTGGGGCACATGCTCCATTACGCGGTTCCCGAGGAGGTCGCTGAAGCGATCGAAGTAGCGGGAGGCTTGCCTACGACGCTCGATAAGACTCGGGGTGCCTCACATACGGCATCTGCAGCATAGCATCGACGCCAACTTGGCGATTTGATTCCTCACTGATCCATTATCAGCGGCTTGAAGGCTAAGAGCTTCCAACGGTTTCTCGCGTTAACGTCGCCGTAAGGTGACTGTCAGGTAACGCGAACCCATTTCGGCCATCCGCTAACCACCTATTCAAGGGTCAAAACTTCAATGCACGAGAAGCTGAACTTCCGCAGCGCGATTTTGAAGGTGTCCGCTCATGTCCCTCAGCCGACAGCCGAAGCGGCATAAGCCCGCTGCCATCTGATTGTTCCGATGACTGAGTAAATGATGCCCGACGGTCATGCAATGATCCCAGGGCTTCTGGCGTTACCCCCGCCTTTACGCTCCACACTGCTGTTGACTTCCACACCTATCGTTGCATACAGCGGACGCTGTAGAATCGTAAGGATAGGAAAGGACGACCGATGAAGACGGGCGTTGTGAAGTTTTACAACACGCAAAAGGGCTTTGGTTTCATCCAGCCTGATGACGGAGGTACGGACGTATTCGTTCACGCTACGGCCCTCGAGCGCGCTGGCATGTCGAGCTTGGCAGAAGGTCAGAAGGTCTCATTTGACACTGAGGTGGACAATCGCAGCGGAAAGACCGCCGTTGCCAACATAAGGGCGGCCTAACGCTGGCGGTACGATGGCCCGCCGCTTCCCCGCACCGTGCTCGTTGAGGAGACCCCTGGCGAGTTCCCATGGCGGAGTGTATGGTCGATGTTCGCGCCGAATGAACTGAGTGCCGTCACCGCCTTCCCCTGGCCCTAACCGGGGGGAGGCGTTGTCGTTTTTTGCGCGGGCAGGCGGTGCTCCCTTATTGCTAATACCCATGACCGGTGGTGATGCCAGAAGGCCTCAAAGTGGGATAATCTCCGAAACGTGGCGTGTTTTGTTACGGGGCCGCGTCGGCTTCGATGAGACCTTTCCCGCGTTCTTCGTGTGGAGTTCGTCCAGCTTGCCTAATAGCTACTGGCGCTCGGCCGGATGGGGGACGTCGTGCTCCCAGCCAAACAGACCGACTACCGGAACCACTTCTCTCACTCCAGGTTCAGCTTGAGAGGGGACAGGCGTAAGGACATCGGTTTGTCTGATCATGACGCTAACGAGGTCGTACCTATCATCTTGGTGGTCGATGACGAGTTCCTCATCCGAGCCCTGCTCTCAGATCACCTTCAAGAATGCGGCTTCAAAGTCCTTGAGGCCGCCTCAGCTGACGAAGCTATCGGAATTATCCAGAACGGCGATTTTTCAATTGACCTGGTCCTCACTGACATCCGAATGCCCGGACCAATGGACGGCTTCGGCTTAGCTAGATGGCTCCATACGCACAGGCCGGGCCTTCCAGTCATTCTTACATCCGGCAATTCCAAAAAAGCACATGCCGTGAAGGAGCTTTGTGAAGAGCGGCCTTTTTTTGAAAAGCCCTACGATATGAAGGAAGTTCTCGCTCAGGTGAGAGTCAGCTTAGAATCCTCTCGCGCGGTTACGGACTAACGCCCTGGGGCTAGCTTCGCGCCCCATGAAGCCGCTATTCCCAGCCCGTCACAGGCCCCGTGGCTGAGAGAGCTCTTTACGCCATGCCGATCTGAACGGCGTATCTAAGGAAAGAGAGCGCCCATGTAACCGCGATGACTCATCGCTTCCCCGCCGATGGACAGTTGAGCATCCACCATATGAAAGTCAGAAGCGCAGCCATGATGACGGATCATACGCGAACAAGAAGCCCGAGGATCTAAGAAGGAAAGTGCGTGCTTTCGCACGCGCTGCGCTTACTATGTGCTTGCTAGGCAAAGCGCTGCAGCACCTTTCGTGGCTTACTCATTGATTTAATGGCGCGCCCGGCACGGCTCGAACGTGCAACCCCCAGATTCGAAGTCTGGTGCTCTATCCATTGAGCTACGGGCGCCTCGGCCGCGGACGCGGCGAAAGCCAGGTCCGGTTATAGCCCGCTTGCGGCCATTTAGGACATTCCTCGGAAATGTGCGGGCGCGCGAAACGAAGCTTTACCCAAGGCGATAGCTCGTTAGACTAGAGACATAGGATCAATGCCGTGCCGCCCGATGACAAAAACGGTGGGCGGGTGCGGGCCAAAGGATCGATCATTGTGAGTGGGCCGAGCGGCGATGCCCGCACGGCTGCCATGAGTCCGTCCGGGGTTAAACCCGCACGGAACGAGACGGATGACTGCCGGGGGGGCGGGAGTCCGACGCCCGTCGCGGCAGCGTCGCTGCAGGGCGCGTCTCAAGACGACCTCGTGGGGGCAGCCGGGGGCAAGACGGAAGGGTCTGTGGCGGCGCGGCCGGCCGCAGCTTCCGTCTATGGGGCGCTCGATCTCGGCACCAATAATTGCCGCCTTCTCATCGCGCGGCCTTCGCGGCGCGGCTTCCTCGTCATCGACGCCTTCTCCCGCATCATCCGCCTCGGCGAAGGCGTGCTGAGTTCTGGCCGGCTGTCGGACGCCGCGATGCGGCGCACCATCGAGGCCTTGAAAATATGCTCCGACAAGATGGCGCGGCGCGGCGTGTCGCGTTCGCGCCTGATCGCCACGGAGGCTTGCCGCATCGCGGCCAATAGCGGCGAGTTCATCGAGCGCGTGCGGGCGGAGACGGGCCTTGCCATCGATATCGTAACCCAGGAAACCGAGGCGAAGCTCGCCGTCAGCGGCTGCGCGTCGCTCATCGATCGCAATTGCGACTGGTCGCTCGTGTTCGATATCGGCGGCGGCAGTTCCGAGCTGATCTGGCTCGATCTGACGCGCTTACGCGGGCCTTGGCGGCGCTCGATCTACGATCGGCTGGAGGTGCAAAACTGCATCTCTGCCTGGACGTCCCTGCCCATCGGGGTGGTGAGCCTCGCCGAGCGCCACGGCGGACGCGACGTCAGCACCCAAAGCTACGAGGCGATGGTGAAAGACGTCATGACCGCGGTTGCAGCTTTCGAGGCGAAACATGGATTTGGCGCGCGGATCGCCAATCAGAGCGCGCACTTCCTTGGCACCTCGGGAACGGTCACCACCATCTCGGGCATTCATCTCAACCTGCCGGTTTACGAGCGGTCGCGGGTCGATGGCTGTTGGCTCAGCGCGCATGACGTGCGCACGGTGTCCGATCGGCTTATTGCCATGAGCTTCGCCGAGCGCGCGGCGCAACCCTGTATCGGCCACGAACGCGCCGATCTCGTGCTCGCCGGCTGCGCCATTCTCGAGGCTCTGCTCAGGGTCTGGCCCTGTCAGCGGTTGCGGGTTGCCGACCGGGGCTTGCGCGAAGGTATTCTCACCAACCTGATGGCCGAGGATGGGCAGGACCGCCAAATGGGTCAGCGCAGGCCAGAGGCCGGCCCGCGCGCCTGAACCCCGCCACGCGCATCCTATCCTATTCGCCCGCCTCGACGGGCGCTGCCGCCTTCTCGCTTGGGCCGATGGGGCGTGCGCGCGCCGCTAGGCTAGCGCCGGCCCCCTTCGGCAGTTGGAGGAAGATTAGCGCCGAGCTTGCCGCCAGGCACGCGACGATGACGAAGGCCGCCGGAAAGTCTCCCGCCACGACGGTCGCATGGTCGCGTCCCATGCGCTCGAACTCGAGCACCAGGGCACCGATGGCGACGCCCGCGGAGAGGGAGAGTTGCTGCGCTACGGATGCAAAGCTTGTCGCGCGGCTCATCGCCTTAGACTCGATGTCGGCGTAAGCGAGCGAGTTGATGCTGGTGAATTCGAGCGACTTGAAGAAGCCGCCGGCCAGCAGCAGCGCCAGGATGACGCCATGCGGCGTCTCCGCGGTGAAGAGCGCGGCTGCCGCAATGAACAGGCTGCTCAAAACGGCATTGACGACGAGCACGCGCCGGAAGCCGAAGCGGCGCAGGATGGGCGCCGCGGTGGTCTTCATGGCGATGGCGCCCACGGCGCTGGCAAACGTAAGAAGGCCCGATTGTAAAGCGGAGAGGCCGAAGCCGAGCTGAAAGAAGAGCGGCAGGAGGAAGGGCTGCGCCCCGACGCCGATGCGATAGAGAAATCCTCCGACCACGCTTGCGAAAAACGTGTTGATCTTGAACAGCTTGAGGTCGAGCAGCGGCTCCGGCGCCGTGCGGGCGTGGCGGACATAGAAAAAGCAGCCGAGCGCGCCGACAACGAACAGCGCGATGACCGCTATAGGCCGGAACAGGCCCTGGCCCATGGTGGTGAAGCCGAAGGCAAGCCCGGCGAGACCGATACTCGACAGAAAAAAGCCCTTCAGGTCGAGCGGCGGTAGGCCTTCCTCGCGAATGTTGGCCACATAACGCGAGGCGAGATAGACGCCGAGCATGCCGACCGGAATGTTGATCCAGAAGATCCAGCGCCAAGACACGAAGGTGGTGATGAAGCCTCCGAGCGGCGGCCCGATCACCGGACCCATCAGGGCCGGCACGGTGAGCCAGGCCAGGGCGGAGATGAGCTCCGCCTTCGGCACCGTGCGCAGAATGACAAGGCGGCCGACCGGCACCATCATGGCGCCGCCCATGCCTTGAATGATACGGAAGAGGACGAAGTCGGGCAGGCCTTGCGCGAAACCGCAGGCCGCCGAGCCCAGGGTGAAGACGACGATGGCGGCGCGAAACACGGTGCGGGCGCCGAAGCGGTCTGCCATCCAGCCGCTTAAGGGTATGAAGACCGCGAGCGAGAGCAAATAGGACGTGAGCGCCAGTTTGAGCGCAATGGGATCCTCGCCCAAATCCGCCGCGATCGCCGGCAGCGACGTCGCGATCACGGTCGAATCCATCGTCTCCATGAAGAGCGCGACGGCGACGATGAGGGTAACGAAATAGCGGGGCATGCAGCCGGTGTGTTAGAGGCGGACAAGGCGGAAATGGGCCACAGCGCGCGGCTCGGTCAAGGGCGGGCGGCGAGATGCCACGATTGAAATGGTAAAAGAGACGAAAAGCGGACGCGGGCCCGCGCGCGGTGGCGGGCGCAGCCTCTCGGTGCGCGTGCGTACGGCGAAGGGGAGGAAGTCCGGCTCGACCCGCTGGCTACAGCGGCAGTTGAACGACCCCTATGTCGAGGAGGCGAAGCGGCAGGGCTACCGCTCCCGCGCCGCCTTCAAGCTCGCCGAGATCGACGATAAGCACAACATCTTGCAGCCGGGCATGACGGTGCTCGATCTGGGCGCTGCGCCGGGCGGCTGGAGCCAGGTCGCCGCGAGCCGCGTGCGTGCGGGCAACGGTACGGGCAGAGTGATCGCCGCCGATATCAGCGAGATGGAACCGATTCCCGGCGTGGAGGTGCTGCTGCTCGACATGAGCGACACCGGCGCGCCGGAGCGGCTCACGCTCGTGCTCGGCGATGCCAAGGCGGATGTCGTGCTCTCCGACATGGCGGCGTCGGCGACCGGCCACAAGCCCACCGATCATCTGCGCATTGTGGCCCTGGTGGAGGCGGCCCTCGACCTTGCCCGGCAGGCGCTCGCCCCGCGCGGAAGCTTCCTTGCCAAGGTGCTGCAAGGCGGCGGCGGCAGCGAGCTCATGATGCGGCTGAAGAAGGATTTTGCCAAAGTGCGCCACGTGAAGCCGAAGGCAAGCCGTGCGGATTCGGCGGAAACCTACGTGCTCGCTACTGGCTTTCGCGGCGGGGGCGGCGCCATGCAAGACACGTGATGCTCACGCAGCTGTGTCTTGGAGCCTCTGCCCGGCTGCAATCCGTCCTGCTAGTCTTGCCGGCGATCAATGCAGGAGCAACGCGATGAATATCGAGGTGGTGAAAGAGTATTACGGCAAGGTCCTGAAATCGTCCCAGGACCTCAAGACGTCGGCCTGCTGCGATGGCGGTGGCGTGCCGCCTCACCTCCAGGCTGCATTGGCCAACATTCATCCGGACGTCACGGCGAAATATTACGGCTGCGGCATCACCGTGCCGGCGGCGCTTTTCGGCAAGCGGGTCCTCGATTTGGGCTCAGGGTCGGGGCGTGACGCCTATCTCATTTCTCAGCTGGTCGGGCCCGCGGGAGAAGTCGTCGGCATCGACATGACCGACGAGCAGCTTGCGACCGCAAAGACCCATCTCGATTGGCATATGCAGCGCTTCGGTTGCGCGCGCCCCAACGTCTCCTTCCGCAAAGGCTATATCGAGAAGCTCCACGAGCTCGGCCTTGAGACGCAGAGCTTCGACGTGGTCGTGTCCAACTGCGTTATCAATCTCTCCGTGGACAAGCCCGCGGTGCTGCGCGGCGCCTATGATCTCTTGAAGCCGGGTGGCGAGCTCTATTTCGCCGATGTCTATTGCGACCGGCGGCTTTCCGATCACATCCGCACCGATCCCATGCTCTATGGCGAGTGCCTCGGCGGCGCGCTCTATTGGAACGATTTCGTCCCCATGGCCAAGCAGGCCGGATTCCTCGATCCGCGCCTCGTCACCAGCCGTCCCATCGACGTCGAGGATGAGGCCATGCGGCAAAAGCTCGGCCAAGCGCAGTTCTTCTCCGCGACCTATCGGCTATTCAAGCTCGATGCGCTGGAGACGGCCTGCGAGGATTACGGCCAGGCGGTCC
>NZ_JBPCOU010000095.1:0-5667 GCF_050999895.1 Methyloceanibacter sp.
CAAAGCCGACATCGGCGACGAGGCTCATCACCAGCTGCTTCTCCGGCCCATCGGGGCCGGCGACGAACATGGCTGCACGCCCTTCCGGGAAGCGCGGCTTGGCCATGACATCCACCCCGACGGTGTAAAGGCTTTGAAAAATTTCGCCTCGTGCGCCTGGCTTTGCAGCAACTCAGCGCCGGAACTGTCGAAGCCGATCGCAAGCCCCGCCAAATTCGCGGCGATGGGATTGGTGACGTCGATGACGATTTTGCCGTCAAGGGACCACGCCTGTTCGCAAATGAGCGACTCCATCACCGGCCAGGGCGTGGCGAGGATGAGGACCTCCGCCACCGCCAGCGCATCGCTCACGCTTGTCGCGTTGCGCTCTTGCGACCGCTTGGGATCCCGCGCGCCATAAACGTGCGATGGCACTTCGACTCAAGGGCCGTTCCAACCCGGCCCGCGCCGATAATGCCTATGTCCATCCGTGCCTCGCCGCGTTGATCGTTTTGCGACTCCAATCGAAGTTGCCTTAGTGCCGGTCCTCGCCGCTCGCATGCGCAAGGTGGCGCCCCATATTGCGCTGCATCTAAAACCCCTCGATCGCCTCTCCATCCTCGAGGAACTCGACACGGGACGGCTCGATCTCGGCATCGGCGCGTTCAACCACGGCCAGACCCATCACAAGAGGCGCAATCTCTATACCGACAGCTTCCTGTGCCTCTTCAATTCCGACCTGCTCGGTTTCGCCGTGCCGATATCGCTTGGGGACTATCTCAGCGTCCCGCATGTGCTGACCGGCCTCAGCGATGACCCGCATGGCGCCGTGTACGACGCGCTCGCAAAGCTCAAGCTGAGCCGGACCATCTCCCTCATACATCGGATTTTCTCGCGGTCCCCTTCATCGTGCGGCGCGCGGCGCTGATCACGACCATGCCGTCGCGGCGCGCGCGCTATTTCGCCGACGCCTTCGGCCTCGCAACGAGCCCTGTCCCGGTCGAATTGCCGACCTTCACAATCTCGCTCCTCTGGCACGCGAGCTACGACCAAGACCCCGCCCATATGTGGCTGCGCCAGACCATCACGGGGCTGGTTTCCGAGGCCGGCCTGGAGCTTTGAGGCGGTCAAGGCGGTGTGGACAAGTGCAACAAATCGCGGCGCCACCGCTTTAGAATGGCCGCATTATTATCGCCCACGCCGATTCGCGCATAATTTTGGCGGGGCAAATTTTAGAAGCCAAACTGGAGAGCGAGGTAACAATCATGGCCACGGCGGCAACTCCGCGAGCGCGCGGGTCGACATCGGAAAAATCGCGCGTCGACGCTTTGAGCGAGGTGTTGGCGGATAGTTGGTGGACAGTGGGCCTGCGCGGCCTGCTTGGCATCGCCTTCGGCCTCATCAGCCTGCTGGTGCCGGCAGCGGCGATCCTGTCCCTCGTGCTGCTGTTCTCGGCCTATATGCTGGTGGACGGCGTGTTCGGCATCGCCGCGGGCATCAAGGCGGCGCGGAACGGCGAACGTTGGGGCCTGCTCATCCTAGAAGGCGTGGTCGACATCGCGGCCGGCGCCATCGCCTTTCTCTGGCCGGCGATCACCGCCGTCGCTTTCGTGTTCCTGGTCGCGGTTTGGGCGATCATCTCCGGCGCGCTGATGCTTGCGGCCGCGTTCAGCCTGAAGCTCGATCATGGCCGCTGGTGGCTTGCTCTTGGCGGGATCGCGTCGGTGATCTTTGGCATCGTGCTCGTGATCGCACCCGTGGTCGGCGCCGTGGTGCTGACCTGGTGGCTCGGGGCCTATGCGCTCATCTTCGGGGTGCTCCTGCTCGTGCTGGCCTTCCAGCTCCATTCGCGCAAGGAAGAAAGAGCGCATCGCGCTCCGGCGGCGCGGAAGGCTTAATCTTTAGTGCTGCCGCATCCCGGGACTGCTCCGATATCGTAGCTTCGCGATGAGCGGATAAGCGCCATGCCGAAGCGTCCCATTCCTATGGTGAAACTCCCGTCCGGCGAGACGGTGCCGCAGCTCGGCCAAGGCACCTGGCGCATGGGGGAAAGCCCGCGCAAGCGGCGCGAGGAAGTCGAGGCCCTCAAGCTCGGTATCGAGCTCGGCATGACCCTGATCGACACCGCGGAGATGTATGGCAGCGGCGGCGCCGAGGAGATCGTTGGCGAGGCCATCGCCGGGCGCCGCGAAGAGATTTTCCTAGTCAGCAAAGTACTGCCGGATAACGCGTCGCGGGCGGGAATGATCGCTGCCTGCGAATGGAGCCTCGCCCGGCTCGGCTGCGACTTTATCGATCTCTACCTCCTGCACTGGCGCCGCGACATCAAGCTCGCCGAGACTGTCGCAGGGTTCGAGGCGCTTCTGCGCGAGGGCCTGATCCGCTCTTGGGGCGTGAGCAATTTCGATGTCGGCGACATGGAGGAGCTGGTGGCGCTGCCCGGCGGGGACGCCGTCGTCACCGACCAGGTGCTCTACAATCTCCAGCGCCGCAGCATCGAGAAGGGTCTGATGCCGTGGGCGCAGAGGCGGAACATTCCGCTCATGGCTTATTCGCCGATCGAGCAAGGTCGCCTGTTGCGCGACCCTGCGCTCAATTCCGTCGCCGCCCGCATCAGAGCGACGCCGGCGCAGGTCGCGCTGGCGTGGACGCTGCGGCGCAAGGATCTCATCGTCATCCCGAAGGCATCGAGCATCGCGCATGTGAAGGAGAATCGCGCGGCGCTCGACATCGAGCTCAGCGACAACGACCTTGCGGCGCTCGACCGCGCCTTTCCGCCGCCCGCCGGGCCGCAACCGCTCGAATTCCTGTAGGCCGGACGCACTCTCTGTCATCACGGCGTCACGCAAATTCGCTGTTGAGGACGGATTGCGTTGCACTCGATCGCGGAGCCGCTTTGGTGCCTTACGTCTTTCTCACCGCCGCCATTCTGTTCGAGGTCGCCGGCATCACGGCGATGAAGCTGTCGCGCGGCTTCTCGGAGCTCATTCCCTCGCTCGCCGTTCCGGTCTTTTATGCGCTGTCAGCCGCTTTCGTGATCGTGGCTCTGAAGCGGCTCGAGCTTTCGATGACCTACGCAATCTGGTCCGGCGTGGGCACCGCGCTCGCGGCCCTGATCGGGATCGCCTATTTTCGCGAGTCCCTGACCCTGTTCAAGGTTGCATCTCTCGCTCTTGTGATCGCAGGCGTGGTTGGCTTGTCCTTGGCGGGAAGGCAGACTAACTGACGGGTCAATCCTCCAACCCTGCAGTTTGTCCATGGACGGTCTTCTCGGCCAAACCGACGGTCTCATCCGCTTTGCCGTTTTCCTCGGGGTCTTTCTCGTGATGGCGGCGATCGAGCTCGGCTGGCCGAAGCGCGTGCTCTCAGTCTCGAAGCGGCGGCGCTGGTTCACCAATGTCGGCATCGCGGCAACAGGAACCGCCGTGCTGCGGCTGATGGCCATGCTTGCAGTGCCTGTGGCTGCGGTCGCCGCCGCGTTCTACGCGCAACAGCACCAGATCGGACTGCTGAATCAGCTTCACTGGCCCGAGTGGATCAAGATCCTGGTCACGCTGCTCGTGCTCGACCTCGCGATCTGGTTTCAGCATCTCGTCTCGCACAAGGTGCCGCTGTTCTGGTGGCTGCATAAGGTGCACCACGCTGACCGCGATATCGACGTGACCACGGCGGTGCGTTTTCACCCCGTCGAGATCGCGCTCTCCATGCTGTGGAAGATCGTGGTGGTGGTGCCGCTCGGAGCATCGCCCTTCGCCGTGTTTCTGTTCGAGGTGATCCTCAACGCATGCGCCATGTTCAACCACGCCAATATCGCGCTGCCCGCATGGCTCGACGGGATCGTGCGGCTTGCCGTTGTCACCCCGGACATGCACCGCGTGCATCACTCGGTGCTCAGGCGCGAGCATGATTCCAATTACGGGTTCAATCTCTCTTTATGGGACCGGCTGTTCCGCACCTATACGGCGCAGCCGGAAGCCGGGCACCAGAACATGACGATCGGGCTTACGCCCTATCAAACGGAAGACCCTGTGCGGTTTGGCTGGAGCCTTTGGCTCCCGTTCCGCAGCGAGCGCAATTCAGCGCGCACCCGTGACAGCGATCAGAAGAAGTTCATCGGGAAGTAGCGGAGAAACAGCTCCTCATAGCGCCCGCTATCGTGCACCTGCTCAAGCGCATATTTGAGGATCTCGGCCATCTTGCGGTTGCCCTTCTTCACCGCGATGCCAACGCCGTCGCCGAAGAACTTGGCGTCGAGATAGGGTCCACCGCGAAACTCGCAGCAGCCTTCGCTCACCACGCCGTTGATCCAGAACGTGAGACCAATGCCGTCGCCGAAGATGAGATCGACCTTGCCCTCTTTCAGCGCCTTCTGCGCCTCCTCGGCGCTGTCGAAGGGCACGATCGTGGCGCCCTTGAAGAAGGTGCCGAGATAGGCCTCGTGGCCGGTGCCCTTACCGACGCCGACCTTTCTGTCCTCGATGGTCTCGGGACGGATGTCCCTGAGATCGCTGTCCTTGCGCGCCAGGAAGCGGGCCGGCGTGGCGTAATAGCGCGTGGTGAAATCGGCCCTGGCGAGCGTCTCGGGACTGATGCGGATCGAGGCGATCGCCGCATCGGCGTCGTCGCGGAGCAGGCTCGTGAAGAGCGAGTCCCACGAGACCGCCGTCACTTCGCATTCGACCTCCAGCGCCTCGCAGATCGCGCGCGCGAGATCGACGTTGAAGCCCGTCAACCCGCCAACCTCGTCGAGATAGTGAAATGGCGGATAGTCGCTGTCGGTGACGAAGCGGAGGCGTTCGAGCCCTTGCAGGTCGGGCTTGGGCCGGAGCACGTCGCCCTGCCAGATGTCGGGGACGATTTCGGTCTTGGTCTGCGCTTCCGCCGCTGTGATTCGCAGCGTGAATAGAAGGAGGGCGAGCGCCGCAACCGCGCCAAGGACGGCGCCGAGACGTTTGAATTTGAAAGAATCGCGAAGCGAGCTCACGTCTCTCTTTACCCCGAGCTTCACGCGCTTGCTAGATCGAAGATGCAATCTTTACGAGCATAGTATTGAAAGACATCTTTTGCGCGAATACTTGCAAAGCAAGTTAGGATGATTGCCTCACGACTTAAAAGTGCGAATACTGGGAGGCGAAAGTTGCGGGGCTTCTCGAGTTGCGGGTAGCGGGGGAACACCGGACGGCGCAGGCGCGCGCCTCTTGGCCTGGCGAAGAGCGATCCCCCGCGCATGCCTTCGAATACGGATTTCTCCTCAATGGCTGCCTCGACGAAGGGACGCTCGCGCGCGCCATAGCCATTGCAGAGAGCACCGGCGTCTATCCGCATGACGTCCTGATCGCGCAGGGATGGGTCAAGGCCGATGAGCGTGCGCAATCGAGGCTACCGCGATCTTTTCGCGCACGTTCTCCTCATGCCGCTCTACTGTCTGTTGATTTCAGTCGCCGCATATCGCGCCATCTGGCAATTCGGGAGCGCGCGCTACACGTGGGGAAAAAAACCGAGCATGGGCAGGCGGGCCAGCGCGCAACGCAGCCGCCTAACAGCCACCTAAAAGCCTTCGTGACGGCGAAGCTCATCTTCTCGCCGATAGTTTTCGTGGATGACTTCGTTCTGCGCGGCTTTCATGGCCGGGTCTTTGCGCCGATGCCGCCACAATATGATGCCGTAGACAAGGGCTGCCATCAGCAC
>NZ_JBPCOU010000089.1:0-12030 GCF_050999895.1 Methyloceanibacter sp.
CCTCATGGAACTCTTGAGCCAGCTCAGCCCGTGGAACATCGCGACCGGCGCCACCGCGGTTGCGGGCTCGGTGCTCGGCGTCTTTACCGCCACGCTGATCGTGCTCTTTTTCGGCATCTACCTCGCAGCCGATCCCGACACCTATGTCAATCTCGCGGCGCGGGCAGCGCCGGAGGAGCGCCGGCACTCGACATACGAGATGCTGTTTGAGACCGGCGAAGTGTTGCAGCGCTGGCTGATCGGACAGGGCCTCGCCATGGCCGTGATCGGCAGCATCACCTATGTCGGCCTTCTCATTCTCGGCGTGCCCATCGCCTTCGTGCTCGCTCTTTTCGCCGGACTTGCGGGTTTTCTCCCCTATCTCGGGCCCATTATCGGCGCGGTTCCCATCATCCTCGTTGCCGGCGGCGAAAGCCTCAACCTCGCGCTCTATGCGATCGGTCTCTATGTCATCGTGCAGTTCGTGGAGAGCTATCTGCTGACGCCGTTGATCCAGGCGCGGGCGGTGTCGCTGCCGCCGGCGGTCGTCATCTTGAGCCAGCTCGTGCTCGGCTCGGTGCTGGGCATTCTCGGCATTGCGCTTGCAACCCCCATCGCGGCCGCGGCGACGGTGCCGCTCCGGCATGTTTTCGGGCGGGCCAAGGAGCCTGCTGCGAAACATCAAGTGACGAAGGAAGCCTAGGATGCGTCTGTTGTTTTTTGCCGGCAGCACCCGCGAAGGGTCCTACAACAAGAAGCTCGCGCGGCTCGCCCATCACATCGCCGAGGCGAACGGAATCGAGGGCGTCTTCGTCGATCTCAAGGATTATCCGATGCCGCTCTATAATGCGGACCTCGAAGCCGCCGACGGCCCGCCGCGCGAGGCGCGCGAGTTCAAGGCGCTGCTCGGCGAGTATCAAGGCGTCTTCATCGCAAGCCCCGAATACAACGCCTCGGTGACGCCGCTTCTCAAGAACACGATCGACTGGGTGACGCGTGTGCGCGCCAAGGGCGAGACCGGGCTCGAAGTGTTTCAATCCCGCGTGTTTGGCATCGGCGGGGCGTCGCCCGGCTATTATGGCGGCATGCGCAGCTTGCTGACGCTGCGGCAGATACTTTCCGTCGGCACGGGGGCGCTCGTCATTCCGCAGCAGATCGCAATTCCCCGCGCGGCGAACGCCTTCGAGGAGGACGGCAGCCTCAAGGACGAGGCGCAACAGAAGCTGGCCACCGGCACGATCGAGGCGCTGGCGATCGCCGCGCGAAAGTTCGCCGCATCATGATCGCTGCCAAGGACCGCCTCATCGTGGCCCTCGACGTGCCGAGCGTCGACGAGGCGACATCGCTCGTGGCAAAGCTCGGCGACAGCGTCAGCGGCCTCAAAATCGGGTTAGAGCTGCTTTTCGCCGGCGGCTTCAATCTCGTGCGCGCGCTCGGCGACCAGGGCCATGACATCTTTCTCGATGCGAAGCTGCTCGACATCGAAGCGACGGTCGAACGCGCGACGGCGGCCACCGCGCGGAGCGGCGCACGGTTCCTCACCGTGCATGCCCTCGACGCCAAAACGCTGACGGCGGCCGTGCGCGGGCGCGGCGACAGCAATTTGAAGCTGCTCGGCGTGACCGTGCTCACCAATTTGGCCGCGCCCGATCTCATCGAGCAGGGCATCGACCATCCGCTCCCGGAAATCGTGTTGCACCGGGCGATGCTCGCGCGGCGCGCGGGTTTCGATGGCGTGATCGCTTCGGGGCATGAAGCCAAAGTCGTCCGCGAGGCGGCGGGCGCCGACTTTCTCATCGTCACACCGGGCGTACGGCCGCGCGGAAGCGACGCACAGGACCAGGCCCGCGCCATGATTCCTGCTGAGGCGATCGTGGCGGGGGCCGATTATCTCGTGGTCGGCCGGCCCATCACCCGGGCCGCCGATCCCCGCGCCGCTGCGGACGCAATTGTTGGGGAGATCAGTCAGGGCCTCGCTCAGCGCCCCTAGAGACCTACTCCGCGAGCGCCGCGAGGCGAACGGCGAGGGTCTCTGCGAGCGCCCCGGCGTCACCTTCGACCATGACGTGCTTCAACCGCGACTTGCCGCCTTGCGCGATTGTCACCGTGGAGGGCGGCACGTCGAGCCAGCGCGCGACGAGTTTGGTCAGCGCGGCATTGGCGCGGCCTTCCGCCGGCAGCGCCCGCACGCGCACCTCGAGCATGGGGGCGCCGTCGAATTCTTCCACGCCTGCGATCTGATCTTCTGCGCCTTCGGCGTCAGGCGAACCGGCAGGATGATGCCCGATGCGGTTCGGCGCGGCACGAGCGTGGAAACGCTTCCGCTCAAGGATTGACGTAAACGGGCTCTTGAAAGGCCGGCAAGATCCAGCCGAGCAGGACCACGTTCTTAATAAAGAGCAGGAAAAGGATGAGGATCACCGGCGAGATGTCGATGCCGCCGAGGTTGGGGAGGATGGAGCGGATCGGCCGCAGCGCCGACTCTGTCACGCGATAGAGCGTGTCGGCAACGGTGTAGACGAAGCGGTTTTGCGTGTTGACGACATTGAAGGCGATTAGCCAGCTAAGGATCGCGGAGATAATGATCACCCAGATATAGAGGTCGATCACGTATGCGATAAATACAATCAAAGGAACCATCAACTCCTCCTGACGGGCAGCGGCATCATCTAGCGGAGGGACGGCGCGCAGGGCAAGCCTTGCCGGCTCTCGTTCGCGCGACAGGCACGCGGCGGTCGCTTGACAGGCCGTAAGGCCGATCCCTAAATGCCTTGACTTCAGGGGCCGTAGCTCAGTTGGGAGAGCGCAGCAATCGCACTGCTGAGGTCGTCGGTTCGATCCCGTCCGGCTCCACCAACCCTCGAAATTTGACGCGTGCCGAAGCTCAGCGGGCGCGCAGCCGCGTGTTCGGGGCCCTCACCCGCGGCTGTTTCGGCATCTGCACGTTGCCGTCCGCGTCCCGCACCCGGAACAGCATGCCCATGAAGGGCAGCAGCATAAAATACGGCGTGAAGCGGGAGCCGATCACGCTGAAGCGGTTGAACCAGCCTGCGACGATGATCTTTCGTCCCCGGACGAAGCGGCGGTAGCCGATGCGTGCCATCTTCTTAGGCGTCATCACCGGCAAGAAGCGCACATAGAATGAATTATCGCCGCCCGCTTTTGCATGCATATTCGTGTCGATGGGCCCAGGACACAGCACGCTCACGCGCACGCCGGTATACATCGTCTCATAGGAGAGAGCGCGGCTCAGCGAGATGACGAAGGCCTTGGAGGCCGCGTAGGTTGCTTGATAGGGCACCGGCATGAAGCCTTCGACCGAGGCGACGTTTAGGATGCCGCCGCGCCCGCGCGCGAGCATTCCCGGCAGGAACCTGCGCATGAGATCGACCACGGCGCGGACGTTGAGATCGGCGACGCGCTGGAGATTGTCTGGCTCCTTGTCCTGAAAGAAGCCCGCATACATGACGGCGGCGTTGTTGACGAGGATATCGGCGTGAAGCCCGAAGCTAGCGAGCGCCTGCTCGATCCCGGCGCAGCCGTCGACCGTGCTCAGATCTTGCGCGGTCATTCTCACCTGGACGCAGTGATCGGCCTCGAGCTGGCGCGCCGTCCGCGCCAAGGCTTCCTCGTTGCGCGCGACGAGAAGGAGGGTATGGCCGTTTCGCGCAAACTCCTCCGCCAGCGCGCGGCCGATACCCTCGGTCGCGCCCGTGATGACCGCGGCAGGCGCGGTCGGCTGTAGCGCCGGGCTGGTATCGTTCATCCTGACCTCGATGACATGGCCTTGCCGGACCGCACTATGGCCTGCCACGGCTTAAACCCATACCCAAGGTGGGCGCTAGGGCTTTGGATGCAAGGGTCGAATAGCCCTCCTAAATTGGGCGGCAAACGCTTAAAATCTCTGAAATGCGGCCATGACCGGCTTAGACTAGAGACGCCCGCCTTTGATTGTGAGGGTGTCAGGTCCAGAGGAAGCCCCTATGGCAGCGTTGCGTATCTTGCCGGTCCTGCCGCTCCTGGTGCTGGGCCTTGCCCTTCAGCACCGGCCCGCGGGCGCGGCAGACGGTCTGGCCGCTGCCGTCAAAGCCGCCGACGCCAAATATCTCACCGTTCCCGACATTACGGCCGTTAGCGACGCGCCGAAAATCGAAGCGGGCGGCTGGGAAAACGAAGGCGCGGTGCCGGAGCCCCGGGAGATTTCGCAAGGCGCGGTCAAGGCGGCGCTCAGCTATCGCGAGACAACGAGCGAGGGTGAAACGCTCCTCACCCCTATCGTCACCATCTCGGTCGACGGCAAGGAGGTGGCGAAACTGGGAGACGAGGATGTTGCCTTTCCGGACCCGCCCGTCAGCGTGCAGATCGCGGAGCTCGATCCCGATAACCCGCACCCGGAGGTCGTGGTCTCGTTCTATACCGGCGGCGCGCATTGCTGCTCGAATACCAGCGTGGTGACAAGCAGCAAGGACGGCACGGTCTGGAGCACGGTGGATGTGGGCCAATTCGACGGCGGTCCGCTGATCGCCGTCGATCTCGACGCTGATGGCCGCCACGAATTCGAGACCCGCGACAACGCGTTTCTCTACGCGTTCTCCTGTTACGCGTGCTCAGAGGCACCATTGGAGATTTTGGCGCTTGAGTCCGGCGCCGTCAAGGATGTCAGCACAGAGCCGAGCTTCAAGCCGGCCCATGAAGCCTGGCTGAAATCCATGATCGGCAATGCGCCGGACGAAGACGTGAACGGTTTTCTCGCCGGCTATGTCGGCGAGAAAATCCTGCTGGGCGAGGGCAAGGAGGCTTGGACGCTAATGCTTGCCCATTACGACAAAGCGAGCGACTGGGGTCTCGAACAGTGCGACCAGCCCATGGATGACCAGGGCGAATGCCCCGGAAAGCTCGCGGTCCTCACCTTTCCCGACGCCCTCCAACGTATGCTTAAGGAAAATGGTTATAAGGTAGAGAAGTGAGCGCATTTGCCCGATTTCCCACCGGAACCGGCTGGGATCGGGCACCGTTTGGTCTTGCGGGGCCCGATCCCGGGCCAGGGCTGAAGCGGTCTTTTCAGGAGTAACGTGTATGGCACCCCGCGCCTATTGGACTGGGCATTTACGTCTTTCGCTCGTCAGCATCCCGGTCAGGCTGTTCGCCGCGACCACCTCGGAGCGGAAGCTTGCCTTCCACCAGATCCACGAGCCCTCGGGGACCCGCATCCGCTACCAAAAGGTCGCTCCAGGCGTTGGGCCGGTCGAGAACGAAGACATCACCAAAGGCTACGAATACGAGAAGGGCAAATATGTCCTACTCGACCAGAGCGAGATTGACGACCTCAAGCTCGAGAGCAAGCAGACGATCGAGCTCGTGCGCTTCGTCGACGAGGGCGCGATCGACGCCCGCTATTTCGAGACGCCCTATTACCTTCTGCCCGACGGCGACCTCGCGGATGAGGGCTATGTCATCGTGCAGAAGGCGCTGTCGCAGACCGGCAAGGTCGGCGTCGGCCAGTTCATCCTCCGCGGCCGCAGCAATATCGTCGCCATCAAGCCTTGCGGGCGCGGCCTCCTGCTCGAAGTGTTGCGCCAGGGCGACGAGATCCGCGCCGCCGATCCGTTCTTCGAGGAGATTCCGAACGTCAAGGTCGACAAGGAGGCGCTGGAGCTCGCCGTCGAACTCATCGAGCGCAAGGCGGGCGCATTCGAGCCGGAGATGTTCAAGGACGAGTTCACCGACGCGGTGTGGGAGCTGATCAATGCCAAGATCGAGCATCGCGCGCCGGAGATCGTGACCGAGGGCGCGCCCACGGCAAAGGTCATCAACATTATGGACGCGCTCAAGAAGAGCGTGCAGCAAGGCAAAGGGAGTGCGTCGGGCAAGGGCGCGGCATCCGGGAAAGCCGCCTCACGCAAAAAGGCTGCCGCCGCCACGCGTGCGCCTGCGAAGAAGACCTCTCGCGCCCCGAAGCGGAAGTCGGCCTAGGCCATGGCGCGGGGGAAGAGCGACGATCTGCTGGCCGAATACAAGGCCAAGCGGGATTTCGCGAAGACCCCGGAGCCGAAGGCCGTCCCCGCGCGCAAAAAGGGCAACAGCTTCGTCATCCAAAAGCACGCCGCGCGCCGCACGCATTTCGATTTCCGGCTCGAGCATGACGGCGTCCTGAAAAGCTGGGCCGTCACCAAGGGCCCGAGCCTCGATCCGGCGCAGAAGCGCCTCGCGGTCAGGACCGAGGACCATCCCCTGGAATATGGCGGTTTTGAAGGGGTTATTCCCAAAGGCGAGTATGGCGGCGGCCCGGTCATGATCTGGGACCGCGGCACCTGGGAGCCGATCGGGGACCCCGACGAAGGCCTCGCCAAGGGCGACTTCAAATTCACGCTGCATGGCAACCGGCTGAACGGCGATTACGTTCTCGTGCGGATGAAGAAGGACAAGACCGGCGGCAAGCGCGAGAACTGGCTCCTCATCAAGAAGCGCGACGAGCATGCCGAGGAGGGCGGCGAGCCGACTGAGCAGCACATGACGAGCGTGAAGAGCGGCCTCAGCATGGAGGAAATCGAGACGGGCGACGTGCCGGTCTGGTCCTCCAACGCTCAAAAAAAAACTCCGCCGTCTGGAAGCATATCGGGCGCGGCAAGAAAGCGAAAACCCGCGGCACGTTAGCGCCGGACTTCGTCGCGCCGCAGCTTGCGAGCCTCGATACCCACGTCCCCGAAGGCCCGAACTGGCTGCATGAAGTCAAATATGACGGCTACCGCATCGCTGCGCGCAAAGAGGGGAAAAGCGTCACCCTGTTCAGCCGCAGCGGGCTCGACTGGACCGCGCGCTTTCCCGCGATCGCCAAGGCCATTCTCACGCTCCCCTGCGAGAGCGCGCTGATCGACGGCGAAGCGGCGTTCGTGCTCCCGTCCGGCCTCACCGACTTCAAATCGCTGCAAGAGCATATCGACAGCGCGCATCCTTCCATCCGCTATTTTGCGTTCGATCTGCTATCGCTCGATGGCAGGGATCTCCGCGACGCGCCGCTCAGCGAGCGCCGGGGGCTGCTGCAAAAATTGATGTCCGGGAAGCGCGTCTCGGATTGGCTCGTCTATTCCGATTCCCTGCAAGGGTCGGGACGGGCATTCTACGATCAGGCCTGCCAGACCGGTCTTGAGGGCATCATATCCAAGCGCGCTGACGCACCCTACCGATCCGGGCGCGGCAAGAGCTGGCTCAAGATCAAATGCACGCGCGGCGAGGAATTGGTGATCGGCGGGTATAGTCGTTCCGATGTCAAAACCCGCGCATTCTCCTCGCTCCTGCTCGGAACCTTCGAGGACGGCAAGCTCATCTATGCGGGCAAGGTCGGCACCGGCTTCAATCAGCGCGACCTCTCCGCTCTTGCCAAGCGCTTCAAGCCACTGGAGCGCAAGACCTCGCCCTTCGAGGCGGTTCCCACGGCGGAGCGCAAAGGCGCGGTGTGGCTCGAACCCGAGCTTGTCTGCGCTGTCAACTATGCGGAATGGACACGCGACGGGCGGCTGCGCCATCCAAGCTTCCAGGGACTGCGTGAGGACAAGCCTGCGCGCGACGTCCATCGCGACAAGCCCGTCAATCAGGAGGCCGACATGGCAGCGTCCGCACCCGCTAACAAACGCGCGTCAAAGGCGAAGGACAACAGCGAGCCCGTCTTCGACGGAATCACGCTCACCAATCCCGACCGCGTGCTTTATCCGGAGATCGATTTCACCAAGCTCGACCTCGCGCGGTATTACGAGACGGTCGCGCCCTACATGCTGCCTTACGTCGTCAAGCGTCCGATCAGCCTCGTGCGCTGCCCCGAGGGCCACACGAAGGAATGCTTCTTCCAGCGCCACGTGATGAAGGGCATGAGCAAGGCGATCAAGGAGGTGCCGATCCCGGGCGGGGAGAGCAAAAAGAAATATCTCTATGTCGACGGCGCGGACGGGCTGTTCGGCCTCGTGCAGATCGGCGTGCTTGAGATTCACGATTGGGGCGTGAAGCTGCCGAAGGTGAGCGAGCCCGACCATATCGTCTTCGATCTGGACCCCGATGAAGCACTGGACTTCGCGACCCTGAAGGATGCGACCGTCGAAGTGCGCGACTTCCTCGCCGAGCTCGGTCTCACGACATTCCTCAAGGCGACCGGCGGCAAGGGGCTGCATGTCGTGGCGCCGATAGCACCGAAGCTCGGCTGGGGGGAGGTCAAGGCCTTCACCAAGGCCGTTGCCGACGCGCTCGTTCAGGTGCGGCCAGACCGCTACACCGCGAACATGGCCAAGAAGGTCCGCACCGGGAAAATCTTCGTCGACTATCTCCGCAACCAGCGCGGCGGCACGGCGATCTGCAACTATTCGACCCGCGCCCGGCCCGGCGCGCCGGTCGCCTGCCCGCTGCGGTGGGACGAGTTGAAGGCGCTCAAAACCGGCGCGCCCTACACGGTCGAAACGCTGCCGGCACGGCTCAAAGCCCAGGAGCGCGATCCCTGGGAGGGCTATTTCTCGACGCGCCAATCGATCACGGCCAAGGCGCGGAAGGCGCTCGGCCTGACCTAAATTTGAGATATTCTATCCGTATACAGCGCGCTTGGCACAGCAAGGGAGACGCAACGCATGCCTATTCGGTTCTTCACGACATGCTTCTCGGCGACCAGCGCGGCACTAGCTATCGCTCTTCTCCTCTCCGCCTCGCCGTCGCCGCTAAAAGCGGGAACGATCAGCGCCGACGAAGTCGTGTCGCCGCTCGTGACGATGCCGATTGCCTCGCCCAGTCCCGTGCTCGGATCGGACGACCGAACACATCTCGCTTATGAGCTCGTGCTGATGAGCATGGCGTCCGGCACGGTGACGATCGAAAAGGTGGAGACGCTCGATGAAGCGAGCGGCAGCGTCCTCAACACACTCGAAGGCGATGCGCTCACGCAGATGCTGCGCCTGAACGGTGGCGCCAAGGGAAACGTCCTTCCGGCCGGCGGCTCCGGTATTCTGTTTATAGATGTGACGCTTCCCGGGGACGCATCGATCCCCAAAGCGGTGAAACACCGCATCGAGATTTCCGCCGAGAAGTCGCCGGCGCCCAAAACCGACGGCGATCGCGATCCGGCACCGGAACCCGCCGAAGACATCGTTTTCACGAGCGATGCGCTTCCTGTAGGGGAAGCCGCGGTCGTGGTCGCGCCGCCACTGAAGGGCAAAGGCTGGGTCGTGGGCGGCGGCTGCTGCACGCCCTATTCCTATCATCGCGGCGCCACGCTTCCCATCAATGGCGGCATCCGGGTGGCGGAGCGCTTCGCCATCGACTTCGTTCAGCTCAACGCTAAAGGCATGCTCGCCACGGGGCCTGCGGACAAGGTCGAAAGCTATGCCTATTTCGGTGATGCGATTCACGCCGCGGCCGACGGCACCGTCGTCGCCGTCGAGGACGATCTGCCAGAGCAGATCCCGGGCAAGCTGCCCGACGACGCGACGATCCAGATGGCGGGCGGCAACTACACCGTGATCGATATCGGCGACGGACGCTTCACGTTCTACGCCCATATGCAGCCGGGCAGTTTGAAGGTGAAGGCCGGCGATAAGGTCAAAACGGGGGACGTGATCGGGCTGCTCGGCAATAGCGGCAACACCGATACGCCGCATCTGCATTTCCATGTCATGGACGGGCCTTCGCCGCTTCTCAGCAACGGACTGCCTTACGTGTTTACGTCCTTCACCGGCGCGGGGCGCATCACCGACGAGGATCCCCTGTTCAAGGGCGGCAAGGTGAATATCGACCCAAAAGCCTTGGGCGGCGCGCATAAGAACCAGCTGCCGCTCAATCTCGAAGTGATCGATTTCCCGCAATGAGTGACGGGCTCGCGCCTTCGTGGCGGGCCCTAACGTCCCTTGCGCAGGCGGTTATGGATGTCGGTCGCGGCGATGGCGCCCTCGCCCTGCGCGACGCTGATCTGGTTCAGCCCGCGCACGAGATCGCCGGCGGCGTAGAGTCCGTCAACGCTCGTCTCCTGATGGTCGGTGACGTTGAGACAGCCTTCCGCGTTGGCGGTCGCGCCGAGATCGCGCGCGAGCTTGCTTTGCGAGGTCGAGCCGAGCGCCGAATAGACGGTATCGAAACGATGCTCGGTGCCGCCGAGATCGAAGGCCTCGATCGCGTTATTCTCGATATCCACGCGGCCGATTGAGGATTCGATGAGCTCGATCTTTGCCTCCTGCAGATTGCGGCGATCCTCTGGCGTGAGCGATGCCTCGTCGCGATTATGGATCAGGGTCACGTCGTCGGAATAGGTGCGCAAGAAGAGCGCCTCGGCCGCGGCTTTGCTGCCGCCGCCGATGATGCCGATCTTCTTGTCGATCACCTCATAGGCGTCGCAGATGGGACAGATGCGGAGCAGCCCGCGATCGATGGCGCGCTCGACGCCCGGCAGCTCCGGGTCGTTGTCGACGACGCCGGTTGCAAGCAGCACGAAGGACGCATGCAACGTCTCGCCGTCGAAGGAGACGCGGAACCCGCCGTCTTCCTCGCGCGCGAGGTCCGTCACCTCGCCTTTGCGGAACTCGGCGCCGTAATCCTTTGCCTGCGCTCTGATCCGCTCGAGCAGCTCCGGCCCCTCGATGCCGCCGGGAAAGCCCGGGTGGTTATGGGTCTTGGGGATACGCCAGACCCTGCTCTCCCCGCTATCGATGACAAGGACCTTACGGCGGAAACGACCGAGATAGATGGCCGCGGTCAGCCCCGCGGGGCCGCCGCCGATGACGATGGCATCCCAAGTCTCTGTATCCTTGGCGGCCACGGACGAACCTTTCATTCCCGACAATCCCATCCTATATGCAGCGCTTCCCGCAACAATCGAAAGGAGGTGATCCAGTGTCTCATTGTCATAGCCCGCGGTCGCAGGCACGGCTGACCTGGATTCTCGCCTCTCGTGAGATCTAGGCGTCGTCTCTTACGACGCTAAGACGAGCGGTCCTTGCGGTCCGCGGTCGACAATGGAAGGGCTGCCCAGACCGGGCGGCCCTTCTTTTTGCGGCCGGATAGCCGCGTCTTGGGGGGCACGACACCTTTCATTAGCATTGAAGGATTATTCAGACCCTTGGCCGCATTTTACAGGGCATGGGGGCACGTATTGCGTCTTTTGCCGCCCTTTTCGCGCTGCTCGCTTATCTTGCGGGCTGCGGAGGCGGCGGCACCTTCAACGACGGGCAGCGTGCGCCTTGGCGCGCCCAGGTCGAGAATGCGTGCCTCGCGACCGGCGTCGTACGCGCCACCGCCTATGTGCAGCCGATGCAGACGATCGACGGCCCCGGCGTGTGCGGGCTGGTGCGGCCGCTCAAGGTCTCGGGCGCGCTCGGCGGCACGGTGGGACTGAAGCCTCCCGCCACTATCGGCTGCCCCATGACGGCGGCGCTCGAGCGCTGGATCAAGGGCGCGGTGCAGCCCGCCGCCTACCGCTATTACGGCCAGCCCGTCATCGAAATCCGCCAAATCGCGTCCTATAGCTGCCGCGGCCGCAACGGCAACAATCGCGGGCGGATCTCCGAGCACGCCTTCGGCAACGGCATCGACATTGGCGGCTTCCGCCTCGCCAATGGGCAAGAGATCAGCGTGGTCAAAGGCTGGTGGCGCGGCAGCCGGCGCGATCGAGCCTTCCTCGCGGAGATCTATTCAGGCGCCTGCGCCGAGTTCTACACCGTGCTTGGGCCCGGCGGCGACCGCCACCATTACAACCATTTCCACCTCGATCTGCTCGTGAGCAACGCCAAGGACGGCCGCCATTTCTGCCGGCCACAGCCACGGCGCGGGAGCATCCCGATGGCGCAAGCGGCCGATCCCGTCAGCACAGGCACCATCAAGCCTATCCCCTTTGTGGGTCCAGGAGAGGATTGATGCGGAAAAGTCTCGCCCTGTGGCCGGTTAGCAACTTCGCTACGCCGCAACAGCGTTATGATCACTGAGTCGGAGGAAGCTGCACCGGAGACGGCAAAAACACTAAGCAACCCAACGGCCTAACCTTCAGGCAGATTGGAGAGGGACAATGGCAGCAGAGTCATTGGTGCAGATGCT
>NZ_JBPCOU010000011.1:0-19314 GCF_050999895.1 Methyloceanibacter sp.
CCGCTGGAGAGAAACAGGTAGCCGTCGGCGCTGAGTGCGAGTCGGGCCCCCAGCATCTCCGGTTTCGCCGCGCGCGTGCCTTCGAAGATGACCTCCTGCTCTGTCAGCCTATTGCGGCTCACGTCCACGCGCGCGCGCATGATGCGAAGAATGGAACCGGCTTGGTCGCCTGAAGATAGGAGAAATAGACAAGGTTATTGCTGTCGAACTGGGGATCGGTCGCTACATCGAGCAGTCCGCCATGTCCGAATAATACACGGGCGGCAGGCCGAAGATTTCGTGGGTTTCGGCGCCCGGCTGCACCAGTTTCAGCCGCCCCGGTCGCTCGGTCACGAGGAAGGCGCCATCGGGCAAGGCCGCAACGGACCAGGGAACGTCGAAGGGACCGGCAATGCGCACGGCAATCGGTGCGGAACCTTCGGCCAGAATCAGGGCCGGATCCGGCTCTGTTCCGATGGTTTCGGTGAAAGGAGGGAGACATTCGCTGCGGGCCGGCGCTGCGAAGAGCATGGCAGGCGCAGCGAGCACGCACACGAATGCAGAGAGAACACGACGCTTCATACCAATCCCCGTCTCGGTATGGATTCGCTCAAAGGATAATGCGGCGCCGGCAAAAGGCGATAGACGTAAGGTCGCGGCACTGTTTCATGGCTGCGAAGGCCTAAGGGGCCCACGCCGGCGATCAGATTGTTTGGCGATGTGTCTGCCCATCCCCCGGCGCAGTCCCTATATCAGCAGGATGGCGGAAACGGGTCGGAGCCGGAAGGTCGACATTGTTTCGTCATGAGGGGCGCTGCGAAGTGTCGCAAAAGCGTGATATTCCAAGCGCAAAACATAAAGATATGGCACTAATGATTCGGCCGATTTTCTTGGGGATGCGGTTTTGAGCGACCAGATGGGCCAGAGCGTCCCGACGATTGCGCCGGGGCAAGTCGCGAGGGTCTGGTCGGCCCTTCTGCGTGGCCTCAAGGAGATCGCCGCGCGTCTGTCGGCCTCACGCTGGCTGGTCGTGGCCGTCGCTGTCATCATGGTGACGTTGACCGCCGCTGCCGGGCTCCCGCCCGCCATTGCGCTGATGGGCTTTCTCGCTTTTGTGGCCTCGGTTGCGCTTCTCCATCGCTACGAGAGCGAGGCGTTTGAGGGCAGGCTCCCTTATCCCGCGGCCTCCGCGCGCGAAGCCTCCGCGATGCAGGTCATGGCCGAAGCGCTGCCCGATCCTGTCATCCTCCTCAATGCATCGGGACAGGTGTTGTCCTGCAATGCTCCGGCTCGAAGCCTGTTCGCCTCCTTGCGCGAGGGCAATCACATCTCCTCGGCGATCCGCACCCCGGAATTCCTGGATGCGGTGGGGGCGGCGCCGCAGCGCGGCCGCGCCGTCACCGTGACCTACGCGGAACGGGTGCCGGTTGGGCGCCGCATGGCCGCCACCGTGGCGCCCATTACCCGCGGGCTCGAACCCGGCAGCAATATTCTCGTCCTGTTGCGCGATCTCACCGAGGGCGAGCGCATCAATCAGATGCGCGCGGACTTCATCGCCAATGCGAGCCATGAACTACGCACGCCGCTCGCCTCCTTACGCGGCTTCATCGAGACCCTGCAAGGAACCGCCAAGGAAGATTCCGGCGCACGCGAGCGCTTCCTCCCCATCATGGTGGAGCAGGCCGCCCGCATGACGCGCCTCATCGACGCGCTGCTCTCCTTAAGCCGTGTAGAAATGAACGCGCATGTGCCGCCCAGCGACCTCGTTGACTTGAACGAGGTGCTCCGCCAAGCGCGGGAGACCTTGGAGCCGCTCGCGCTCGAAAACGACATACAGCTCGAGGTGGGCCGCTTTCCTCAGCCCGCGATCGTGCGCGGCGACCGCGACGAGCTTGTCCAAGTCATCCAGAACCTCGTGCAAAATGCCCTAAAATACGGGATGAAGGGCGGGTTTGTCCGGCTGGTGCCGAAGCACATTCCCTCGCTCGGACGCCAGGAAGGCCGCTACGCCATTGCGGTGGTGGATAACGGCCCGGGCATCGCACCGGAGCATCTGCCAAGGCTCACCGAGCGTTTCTACCGCGTCGACGTCGCGTCAAGCCGGGAGAAGGGCGGGACCGGCCTCGGCCTCGCCATCGTCAAGCACATCCTCAACCGCCATCGCGGCGAGCTCATGATCGCGTCGAATCCCAATAAGGGCTCGACCTTCACGATCATGCTCAATGAGGTGCGCAGCGTTTAAAAACTGCGCGGTGCGTCTGCTCGATCACATCGCGCTGAGCTTGACGCCGAGAATGGGCTCGGCAAGGCGTGCCTTGCGCTCGCTGTAGCGGTTGGTGAGGTACCCGGATCGCCCCCGCGTCAGGACCGTGAATTTGACCAGCTCCTCCATCACGTCGACCACCCTGTCGTAATCGTAATAGGCCGAGGGCTTCATCCGGCCAGCCTCGTCGAATTGCTCGAACGCTTTGGCGACGGAAGATTGATTGGGGATGGTGATCATGCGCATCCACCGGCCGAGCACGCGCATTTGATTGACGGCGTTGAACGATTGCGATCCGCCGCTCACCTGCATGACCGCGAGCGCCTTGCCTTGCGTCGGGCGGACCGCGCCGATGGTGAGCGGGATCCAGTCGATCTGCGCCTTCATGATCCCGGTCATCGCGCCGTGCCGCTCGGGGCTGCACCACACCTGTCCCTCCGACCAGGCCGACAGGTCGCGCAGTTCCTGGACCTTGGGATGCTCCACCGGCGCATCGTCGGGCAGCGGCAGGCCCGACGGATTGAATACCCGCACCTCCGCGCCAAATGCCTCGAGCAGCCGTGCCGCTTCCATCGCCAGAAAGCGGCTATAGGACCGGCTGCGTAGTGATCCGCTTAACGGCCTGCCCTGCCTGTCAGGCCTCCGATAGTCGTTTTCCACAGCGTCTCTTCAGAAAACTGATCCAAATCAACGCTATGAACTGTCATAAAGGCGAATCATGCGCGTCATAAAAACATTATTGCCCGGGACTAGCGTGCCGGCGAGCTCAGCGGCGTGCTCGCGCTGGCCGAGGCTCTATCCAACAAGGGAGAGAACAGTGAACAGAATT
Organism: Methyloceanibacter sp.; assembly: GCF_050999895.1. Classification (GTDB taxonomy): domain Bacteria; phylum Pseudomonadota; class Alphaproteobacteria; order Rhizobiales; family Methyloligellaceae; genus Methyloceanibacter. The sequence continues at coordinate 3,072 of NZ_JBPCOU010000011.1, forward strand.
TGTATCGTAGCGTCGACGCTTGCCGTCGCCGCTCTCTGCACGGCCGGCCCCGCGCTGGCCCGCGATCAGATCAAGGTGGTCGGCTCGTCGACCGTATTCCCTTATTCCCAGGCGGTTGCCGAGGAGTTCGGCAAGAAGTCCGGCAAGAAGGCGCCCGTCGTCGAGTCCACCGGCACCGGCGGTGGCATGAAGGTTTTTTGCCAGGGTGTTGGCGAGGGCAATCCTGACCTCACCGGCGCGTCCCGGGCCATGAAGAAGTCCGAATGGGAACTCTGCACCAAGAACGGCGTCAACGACATCACCGAGATCCAGCTCGGCTATGACGGTCTTTCGATCGCTCAGTCCAAGAAGGGCAAGCCGCTCGACCTGACCAAGGAGCAACTGTTCCTGGCTCTGGCGTCCGAGATCCCCGCTGGCGACAAGCTCGTCGCCAACACCAACAAGAAATGGAGCGATGTCGACGCGTCCCTTCCGGACATCGCGATCACCGTCTACGGCCCGCCGCCCACCTCCGGCACGCGCGACGCTTTCGTCGAACTCGCGATGCACGAAGGCTGCAAGTCGCTCGACTACTTCAAGAAGCAGAAGGGCGCGATGGAGAAGGCTGACTACGAAAAGCTCGTGACCGAGAAGTGCACGCCCATGCGTCAGGACGGACCCTTCATCGAGGCCGGCGAAAACGACAATCTCATCGTTCAGCGCATCGAGGCCGATCCCAATGCTCTGGGCATTTTCGGCTACTCGTTCCTGTACGAGAACCAGGACAAGCTGCAAGGCGTGAAGATTGCCGGCATCGAGCCCAGCTTCGACACCATCGCCGACAACAGCTACGGCCTGTCGCGTCCACTGTTCCTGTACATCAAGAACGCGCACCGCAAGGTCATCCCTGGCATGGACGAGTTCGTGATGGAATACACCAGCAATGAAGCCATGGGCATGGATGGCTACATGCACGAGCGTGGCCTCGTCGTTCTTTCCGACGACCAGCTGAAGGAGATGCAGGAGCGTGCGAAGAACGCGGACAAAATGTCTGCGCCGACGTCGTAGCCTGTGAGGATTTGAGACTGAATAGCGTGGCCGTGATTCTCGTCGCGGCCACGCGTTGGTCTTTTTGATCGAAAGGTCTCGCATTCGGCTCCCTCAGCGGGCCGATCCGAGAAACAGAGGCGGATTATGATTTTCTATATGCTGCTGGTGCTCGTTGCCCTGAGCCTAGTCAGCTATTATTTCGGCCGTCGTCGCGCCGTCGCCTCTGTACAGGGCCGCGAGAGGAATCTCCATTCCCGCCCCAATTATCACGGCGCCTATGTGGCTGCCTGGGTCGGCCTGCCGTCTCTTCTGCTCGTTCTCATCTGGGTGGCCCTGCAAGGCCCCGTCATCAATTTGCTTCTGGAACGGAGCCTGCCGCTTGACGCCACGCGGGGCCTCAATTCAGACCAGATCAATCTTCTGCTCAGCGAGATCAGGTCGGTTGCCGCCGGCAACGTGTTCGGCGAACCGAATATTGTGGTGCAGGAAGCCGCCGAGCGCTATCAAAGCTGGCAGGCGATAGCGACCTATGCGATGGCGGCTGTCGCCTTGAGCGTCGCGATCTTTGGTCTTTTCCTCGCCGGTCGTCGCATCAGTCCGCAGTTTCGAGCGCGCCACGGCACCGAGCACGTGCTTAGCGGCCTGATGATCGCCTGCTCGCTCATCGCTATCCTCACGACACTCGGTATTGTGCTGTCGCTGCTCGTCGAGGCGCTGCGCTTCTTTGAGCGCGTATCGCCGCTCGAGTTCTTCTTCGGACTGAACTGGGAACCGCAGATCCCCATCCGCGAAGGACAGGTGACCGCGGGCGGCGCCTTTGGTGCAATCCCTGTGTTCGCCGGAACGCTTCTGATCTCGCTCATTGCGCTCGCCGTCGCCATCCCCATCGGCTTGCTGTCGGCGGTGTACCTCACCGAATACGCCAATCACCGCGTACGTGCCGTGATCAAGCCCGTGCTGGAGCTTCTGGCGGGCATTCCGACCGTGGTTTACGGCTTCTTCGCCGTCCTCACCGTGGCGCCCGCCATGCGCGGTTTCGGCGAGATGATCGGGGTGCCGATCGCTCCCAACAGCGCGCTGGCTGCCGGCGGGGTCATGGGAATCATGATCATCCCCTTTATCTCCTCGCTCTCCGACGACGCGATCTCCGCCGTGCCCCGTGCCATGCGGGAAGGCTCCTACGCGATGGGCGCGACCAAGGGCGAAACCATCACGCGTGTGCTGCTGCCTGCCGCGCTGCCCGGTATCATGGGCGGAATCTTGCTCGCTGCAAGCCGCGCCATCGGCGAGACCATGATCGTGGTCATGGCCGCGGGCATCATCGCCAACATGACCGCCAATCCGTTCGAGCCGGTCACCACCGTGACCGTGCAGATCGTGACGCTCCTGATCGGCGACAGCGAGTTCGACAATCCCAAAACGCTGGCCGCCTTCGCCCTTGGGCTCGTGCTCTTCGTCGTGACGCTGGCGCTCAACGTCCTCGCCCTGCACATCGTGCGCAAATACCGAGAGCAATATGAGTGAGACGACGTTAGGCGAACGCCAGGGAGACCTCGACTGGGCATCGACCGACGCACGCCGGCGCGTGCGCAAACGCTATGCCGCGGATCGCCGCCTGCAGGCCTACGGCATTATGGCCATCGGCCTCGCCGTCGGACTTCTCGGCATCCTCCTCGTTTCGCTGATCTCGACTGGCTACCAGGCTTTCGTGCAGACCAAGATCGACCTCGAAATCTATGTCGACCCTGCCAAGGTCGACCCTAAGGATCCCGCGAAAGGAAACTTCCGCGTCCTCGTCCGTGATGCCATGACGAGCCTCGTCCCGGACGCGACCACTCCGAAGCAACAGACCGAGCTCACCAAAATCTTGAGCGCCGACGCGCCCTATATCCTACGCGATTACTTGCTCACGCACCCGGACACCATCGGCAAGAGGATGACGATCGCGATCCCCGCCTCCGATCCGTTCGATCAGCTCAACAAAGGCGTGCTCAGCAAGGAGGAAGCTGCGCTGTCATCGAACCAAGTGCGTTGGTTCGAGCGCCTGCGCGACCGTGGCGTCGTTGTCGAGGAGGGTGGGGCACTAAAACTCAAGCTCGATGTCTATGTGGATTCGGCAAAGATCGAAGCAGGGCCTCCGCCCATGGGCGATTTTGCCGTCCTCGCCAGGGACAGTCTCCAGACCTACCTGCCGGATGTCCACGACACGGCGATCTTCACCATGCTCGCTGAAGACGCGCCTAACGCGATCCAAGAACGCGTGTCAGCGAATCCCTCTCTGATAGGCAAGACGCTCCTGGCCGCGCTGCCGCTCGCGCCGAATTTCGTTACGCTTGCCGGGGGCGAGATGCCGCGGGTGGTGAATCCCCGCTTCACGCAGCTTCAGATCGATGCCTTCGATACACTTGAAGCGCGCGGCCTCGTGCGGACGCCGTTCAACTATGGGCTCTTCGTCAACGCCGATAGCCGTTACCCGGAGCGCGCGGGTCTCGCCGGCGCGATCACCGGCTCGTTCTATGCATTGCTCGTGTGCTTTCTGCTGAGCTTTCCCATCGGCATTGCCGCGGCGCTTTATCTTGAGGAGTTCGCACCGAAGAACCGCTTCACGGATATCATCGAGGTCAACATCAACAATCTCGCCGCCGTGCCGTCAGTGGTGTTCGGTCTGCTCGGCCTTGCCGTGTTTCTCGGCTTCTTCGGGTTGCCCCGCTCAGCCCCTCTCGTCGGCGGCATGGTCCTTTCGCTGATGACGCTGCCGACCATCATCATCGCCACGCGCGCCGCGCTAAAGGCCGTGCCGCCCTCAATCCGCGAGGCGGCGCTCGGTGTCGGCGCATCGAAGCATCAGGTGATGTTCCATCACGTTTTGCCGCTGGCCATGCCCGGCATTCTCACCGGCACCATCATTGGCATGGCGCAGGCCCTTGGCGAGACCGCGCCGCTGCTCCTCATCGGCATGAACGCTTTCATCCCCAGCGTGGAAGGCATGGGCCTTCTCGATCCGGCCACGGCACTGCCGACGCAGATCTATAGCTGGGCCGACAGTCCCGAGCGCGGCTTCGTGGCGCGAACCTCGGCCGCCATTCTTGTCCTGCTCGGCTTTTTGGCGGTGATGAACATTGTCGCCATCGTCCTTAGGCACAGATTCGAACGCAAGTGGTAGAAAGGGATTATCCCATGGAGGCTAAGGTGGCGGCACGGCCAATCATCCGGGTGCAAACGCCGATGCCAGAACGCGACGAGGCGGCCTTGCCCGCCGAGCAGCACGACTTAAAGATGAAGGCGCGCGACGTCAACGTGTTCTACGGTGACAAGCAGGCGCTGTTCGATGTCTCGCTCGACATTCCGGACCGCTCGGTGACGGCGCTGATCGGCCCTTCCGGTTGCGGCAAGTCGACCTTTCTGCGCTGCCTCGATCGCATGAACGACGTCATCGAGGGCTGCCGCGTGACCGGGGAGATTACTCTCGACGGGCAGAATATCTATTCGCCGCAGGTCGACCCGGTGCAGCTTCGTGCGCGCGTCGGCATGGTGTTCCAGAAGCCCAATCCGTTCCCGAAGTCGATCTTCGAGAACGTGGCTTACGGCCCGCGCATTCACGGGCTCGCCAGTTCCAAGTCGGAGCTTGAGGAGATCGTGGTCAACAGCTTGACCAAGGCGGGGTTGTTTGAAGAGGTCAAGGATCGCTTGAACGAGTCGGGCACGGGCCTTTCCGGCGGCCAGCAGCAGCGGCTGTGCATCGCGCGCGCGATTTCGGTGAACCCCGAGGTGATCCTCATGGACGAGCCTTGCTCGGCGCTCGATCCAATCGCCACCGCCCGCATCGAGGCACTGATGGAAGATCTCAAGAAGAACTTCTGCATCGTGATCGTCACGCATTCCATGCAGCAGGCAGCGCGCGTCTCCCAGCTCACCGCCTTCTTCCATCTCGGCAAGCTCGTCGAAGTCGATGAGACCACGAAGATGTTCACCAATCCCACCGATGTCCGGACGCAGGACTACGTCACCGGCCGTTTCGGCTGATATGCAAGGAGGTTTAGTTCGATGGAACAGCACGAACATATTGTCAGGTCGTACGAGGAGGAGCTTTCCCTCCTCAACAACAAGATCGCCAAGATGGGCGGTCTTGCGGAGCAGGTGCTCGGTCAGTCCATCGATGCGCTCGAGGGCCGCGACCCGGACCTCGCCGGCTATACCATCCAGCAGGACGAGGCCATCGACGAACTGGAGAAGGAGATCGAGGAGCAGGCGATCGTGATGATCGCTCGCCGCCAGCCGATGGCCTACGATTTACGCCAGATCATGGCCGCCTTGCGCATCTCCAGCGATCTGGAGCGCATCGGCGATCTCGGCAAGAACATCGCCAAACGCGCGCTCGCCGTCGTCGGCGAGCAGCAGCCCAAGCAGTTGATGCTCGGCCTCAAGCATATGGGCGAGCTTGCGCTCGGCCAGCTCAAAGAGGTCCTCGATGCCTATATCGAGCGCGATGCCGATCGCGCGCTCAAGGTCTGGTACCGGGACGAAGAGATCGACGCCATGTACAACTCGCTCTTCCGCGAGCTCCTGACCTACATGATGGAAGATCCGCGCAATATCGGCCTCTGCACTCATCTCCTGTTCGGCGCCAAGAACATCGAGCGCATCGGCGATCATGCCACCAACATTGCCGAGACAGTCTTCTACCTGGTGCACGGCAAGGCCATCTCGGACCATCGGCCGAAAGGCGACAACACCAGCATGACACCCGTTGCGTTGCGGTCGGCGGGCTAGCCCATGTTGCAGACAACCCCAATGACCCCAGGCGCTAAGGTTCTTGTTGTCGAAGATGAGGAGCCGCTCGCGTTGCTGCTCCGCTACAATCTCGAGGCGGAGGGTTACACGGTCGATGTCGTGCATCGCGGCGACGAGGCCGAGGTCGCCATCGCCGAGGGCGCGCCGGACCTGATCGTGCTCGACTGGATGCTGCCCGGCCTCTCGGGCCTCGAGCTCTGCCGCCGCCTGCGCACGGGAAAAGATTCCCGCAACATTCCCATTATCCTGCTGACGGCGCGCAGCGAGGAGAACGATCGCATTCGCGGACTGACCACCGGCGCCGACGATTACGTGGTGAAGCCGTTCTCGCTGCCGGAGCTGATGGCTCGCGTGCGGGCCATTTTGCGCCGCACGAGCCCGGAGCGCATCGCCTCGGTCTTGAGCGTGGGCGATATCGAGCTCGACCGTGAGTCCCACCGTGTGACGCGCAGCCATCGTCAGATCCATCTTGGGCCGACCGAGTTTCGTCTGCTTGAGTTTCTGATGCAGAGTCCGGGTCGCGTCTTCAGCCGCGCTCAGCTTCTCGACGGCGTCTGGGGCCGCAACGTCTATGTCGACGAGCGCACGGTCGACGTTCATGTCGGACGCTTGCGCAAGGCGATGATGCGCGGCAATGAGACCGACCCGGTGCGCACCGTGCGCGGTGCGGGCTACGCCTTCAGCGACAGGCTGGAAGAGAAAGCCTGACGCCTGCCGGTTCCGGCATCGCTGGCCGCAAATGAAAAGAGGCGCCGAACGGGCGCCTCTTTCCGTCGTGCCCCACCCTCAACTAACCTGTGGCAAAGCGCTTCTCGCGCCGGCGAGCCTGCGCGGGCTGGTAGGCCATGCGTGCGTGATGTTCGCAGTACGGCATCGAGCTGCCGGCGTTGCGTCCGCAGAAATGGAACTCCTCATCGCCCGGATCTCCAATGGGCCAGCGGCACATGGATTCCTTAAGCGTGAGAATGCTCGCCCGCTCATGCATCGGGATCACAAGTTCCTGTACCGGCGCCGACAAAGGCTCCGGCTCGCTCTCGTATTCGGGCTTCAGGGCGAGATTGCCCCGTGTTGCGAAGACGAGTGAAGGCGCTCTGTGCTGTCGGGGGGCTTGGGTCCGGCGCGGCCTCGGGCTCGATGAGCGCGAACTCGTCGCGCGCCCCGAAAGCCCAAGTCGATGCACCTTCCCGATCACCGCATTTCGTGTCACCCCGCCCAAGCGACCGGCGATCTGGCTTGCACTTAAGCCATCCGCCCAGAGCTTCTTCAGCAGTTCGACTCTTTCATCATTCCAAGCCATGTTTTTGGCCTCCTCGTATGGACTCAGAATCCGCCCGTCTGCCTAAAGACGGCTTTTAACACTCCGAATTACTGCTGAGAATGAACCGCCCGGGCGCAACTACTGGACCCACGACATCTTGTGGCCGAGCGGTTATACGCTACTAAGTCCGGAGAAACACGGCAAGCGTCCGCCACGCTTGTCCCCCGCTTTTCGCCGGAACAAGGAGGATTCTGCCACTTCTCGTGCGAGAACACAAACGATCCCATGCGGGAAAACGTGTACGGCGCGGGGATAGAGCGTGCATTGCCTTGATTGACAGGCCCCAATACGGGACCTAAAGCTCTGAGTTTCCTCACTGCCGCCGGACGGCGGCAATTTTATTTGGGGACAACGTCAAATCCCATGTCGGCCGTTCTTCCGACCTACGCCCGCAGCGACCTTGCCTTCGACCGCGGCGAGGGCGCCTATCTTGTGACGGACAAGGGCGACCGCTACCTGGACTTCAGTAGCGGCATCGCCGTCACGGCGCTCGGCCACGCTCATCCCCATCTCGTCAAGGCCTTGACGGAGCAGGCGAATAAGCTCTGGCACGTCTCCAATCTGCATCGCATCCCTGAACAGGAGCGCCTGGCCCAAAGGCTGGTGCAGGCGAGCTTCGCCGACCGCGTGTTTTTCGCCAATTCCGGCGCAGAGGCGGTCGAATGCGCCATTAAGGCCACCCGCCGCTATCACGCCGAAAACGGCGCGCCGGAGCGTTATCGTCTCGTCACCTTCGCGGGCGCATTTCATGGCCGCACGCTCGCGACCATGGCGGCCGGCGGCCAGGCCAAGCATCTCCAAGGCTTTGGCCCGCCCGTTCCGGCCTTCGATCAGGTGCCGCTCGGCGACATCGAGGCTGTCGAGTCGGCGATCGGCGACGAAACCGCCGGCGTGCTGATCGAGCCCATCATGGGCGAGGGCGGCATGCGCGCCGTCTCTTGGCGGTTTTTGCAGGATTTGCGGGCGCTTTGCGATGATAAAGGCATCTTGCTTGTGCTCGACGAGGTGCAGTGCGGCATCGGGCGCACGGGGCGCCTCTTTGCACATGAATGGGCCGGCAGCACGCCGGACGTCATGGCCGTGGCCAAGGGCCTCGGCGGCGGCTTCCCCGTGGGCGCCTGCCTCATGACCGAGGCGGTGGGTTCCGTGATGACCGCGGGCAGCCATGGCTCCACCTTTGGCGGCAATCCGCTCGCCATGGCGGTGGGCAACGCCGTGCTCGACGTCGTGCTGGAGCCCGGCTTTCTCGATCATATCGCGCAAATGGGTTTGAAACTGAAGCAGCGGCTTGTCGGCCTCAAGGACGAGCATAATGCCATCATCGAGGAGGTCAGAGGGGAGGGCCTGATGCTTGGCTTGAGGTGCAAGGTGCCGAACCAGGATATGGTGCGCGCCCTGCGGGATCAGCGCCTGCTGACCGTGGTTGCTGGCGACAATGTCGTGCGCCTATTGCCGCCGCTCATTGTCGGCGAAGAAGAGATTGACCTTGCCTGCGTAAGGATCGATGCCGCCTGCGTCGCGCTCAAAAGCGACGCGCTGGCGCAAGCCTGATTCTTCGCGTCAGGCGGTAGCGATGCCCATCCATCATTTCCTCGATATTGACGCGTTGGATCGCAAGACCTTGCGCGCGCTCATTGATACGGCCGCGGCCTTGAAAGCCAAGGGACGCGTGCCGAAATCATTGAAGCTGCCATCGGCGCCCGTGCTTGCGATGATCTTCGAGAAACCCTCGACGCGCACGCGGGTTTCTTTCGAGGTCGCCATGCATCAGCTCGGCGGCCAGAGCGTCGTGCTCAACGGTCAGGACATGCAATTGGGACGCGGCGAGACCGTGGCGGATACCGCACGCGTCCTGTCGCGTTATGTCGACGTCATCATGCTTCGCACTGGACCGCCTCAGACCCTGACCGAGCTTGCCGCGCACGCGACCGTGCCGGTTATCAACGGTCTCACCTGCCGCTCGCATCCCTGCCAAGTCATGGCCGATGTGATGACCTTCGAGGAGCGCAAAGGCCCCATCAAAGGCAACACCGTCGCCTGGCTTGGCGATGCCAATAACGTCGCGGCGTCCTGGGTGCAGGCCGCCGCCCGCTTTGGCTGCAAGCTGAAGATCGCCTGCCCGAAGGCGTTCGCACCGTCGCCGGAATTGCTGGCGTGGGCCGCAGAGGAGGGTGCCGAGATTGAGGTCGGCGATGACCCGATGGCCGCCGCGAGCGGCGCTGACTGCGTCATCACCGATGTCTGGGTATCAATGGGCGACGCCGACGAGCGCAAACGCAATGAGCGCCTGCGTCCCTTTCAGGTGACGGCAGCCGTCATGGCTGCGGCCAAGCCCGACGCGATTTTCATGCATTGCCTGCCGGCCCATCGCGGCGACGAAGTCACGGCTGAGGTCATTGACGGGCCGCAATCGGCCGTCTGGGACGAGGCGGAGAACCGCCTCCATGTGCAAAAAGCGATCCTTGCCTGGTGTCTCGGCGCGAAGTTGATGGCGCCGAAGCCTGTCCGCGCGCGCCGCGCCGCGCGCGCCAAGCCGGCGAGGCGGCGGAGAGCAAGCCGATGATCGAGCGCTCCTCGGACGAGCGCATCGCGCTCCAGATCCCCGACGACGATCTCATCCTGCCGTTTCAAGCCGAGAATGCGGACGTTTTCGGTCGTCTCGTGAAGCTGGGTCCGACAGTGGACACCATTCTTTCGCAGCACGCCTATCCCGAGCCCGTGTCACGTCTCCTGGGCGAGGCGGTCGCGCTGACCGCGCTGTTGGGCGCAGCACTGAAATCGGAGGGTAAGTTCATCCTCCAGGCGTCCACCGATGGTCCGATCGACCTCCTGGTCGCCGACTATGAAGTGCCCGGCCGCCTGCGGGGTTACGCGCGCTTCTCCGCCGAACGCGTCGCGGAGCTTGCGGACGAAGGTGAGACGGCGCTCCTCGGCAACGGTCACTTGGCCATGACCATCGACCGCGGTTCTGAGACCGAGCGCTATCAAGGCGTGGTGCCACTGGAAGGCGAAAGCCTGACCGAGGCGGCGGACACCTATTTCCGCCAGTCCGAGCAGCTTCCAACCTTCATTCGCCTTGCCGTCGCCAAGCACTATCGCGCCGGCCAGCCGAGCGGCTCGCCCTGGACCTGGCGCGCCGGCGGCTTGCTCGTGCAAAAGCTCACCAGCGAAGGCGGGCATGGGTCGTCCGGCCCGCTCTCGATCGATGAGGAGGACTGGACGCGCGCGCGGATGCTGGCCGAGACGGTGGAGGATCACGAGCTGCTTGACCCCATGCTGCCGCCGGAGCGCCTGCTCTATCGCCTCTTTCATGAGGAACAGGTCCGCGCCTATCGCGCGATCCCGCTCGATTCCTATTGCAGCTGCTCACGCGAGCGGGTGGAGGATCTTCTTCAGCGCTTTACGCGCGAGGAGCTCGACGAGATGATCGTCGACGGCAAGATCTGGGTGACATGCGAATTCTGCAACAGCCGTTACCACTTCGATTCCGACACCATCCCCGAGGCCTGAGCGGCTTAGGCGCCGACCTCGTCGCTGAGACACGCGAGGAACGCCATGCAGGCATCGAGCTGCGCCACGGCCACAAACTCGTCCGCGGTATGGGCCTGTGCGACATGGCCAGGCCCGCAGATCACGGCGGGACAGCCTGCCTGCTCGAAAAGGCCGGCTTCGGTCCCATACGAGACGGTATGGGTTGTCTCCGCGCCGCTTAGCTTGAGAGCAAGCGCGACCGCGGGCGAATTGGGTTCGGCCAGAAAAGCCGGCACGGTGTTGTGCGCGATCGTCTCGATGTTGGCGTCCGGTGCCACCTGCTGCATGCGCGATAGAAGATTCGCTTCGGCGAAGGCGGTAAGGTCCCGCGGCACCTCGGCGGGTCCCGCACCGGGCAGGCTGCGGACCTGCCATTGGAACGAACAGGTCTTAGGCACGATATTGCCTGCGGTGCCGCCGCGTATGACGCCGACCATGACGGTGGAGAAGGGTGGATCGAAGCGCCGGTCGTTGCTCCGGCTCGTGATGTCCGCCCCCTGTCGATCCAGCTCGCGGATCAGCTCGGCGGCGACAGCAATGGCATTGACGCCGAGCTGCGGCATGCTCGAATGCGCCTCGCGGCCGGTGACGACGGTGCGGTAGGAATCGATGCGCTTATGCGCGTCGATCACCCTCATGCCCGAGGGCTCTCCGACGATGATCGCCGCCGGCTTTGGCAATTCACGGCCGATCCGTTCGATCATCGGGCGGACGCCGAGACAGCCAATTTCCTCGTCATAGGAAATGATGATGTGCACCGGCCGCTTTGGCGCACGAGACTTGAAAAGCGGCACGGACGCCAAGGCCGCGGCGAGAAACCCCTTCATGTCGCAGGTGCCGCGGCCGTAGAGCTTGCCGTCGCGCTCGCGCAAGACGAACGGGTCGGCGGACCAATTCTGGCCCTCGACTGGCACGCAGTCGCTATGAGCGGAAAGGCCGATTCCGCCATCGCCGGCGGGGCCGATCGTTGCGAACAGGCTCGCCTTCTCGCCATCGCTGGAGGGAATGAGTGTCGACTTGATGCCGTGGCCGGCGAGGTAATCCCGCACGAAATCGATCAGCGCCAAGTTCGACTCCACGCTTGTCGTGTCGAAGCCAACCAGCGTCGCTAGCAGCTCCGCGACGTTGGCAGTCTCGGAGGACACAGCGGGCTTTCCTCGCAGATCGACCGTCATGCTGACGGAAACCGCGCCGCCGATCGCGCGTGCGCCTTAAGCGCCTCGACCTCGCGATCGCGGGGAGGGGCTGTGGTGACGAGGGAATCGATCAGCTCTCGCGCGGCGGCGGACACCTTATTCACGGCGCGGTCGAACGCCACCTGATTGGCCCCCGATGGCCGCGTGAAACCGCTCAGCTTCCGCACAAATTGCAGAGAAGACAAAAAAATCTCCTCGTCGCTGGCGGGAGGGTCGAAATTATGCAGCGTCTTGATGTTCCGGCACATGATCGGCCTCGTTCTTACGCCTGGATTTCGCGGCAAGGTGACATAGGGGTCCGGAACGAGCAAGGCGCCTACTTGGCAGCGGACAGCGCTTGCTCGAGGTCCGTCAAAAGGTCGTCCACATCCTCAAGCCCGATGGACAGCCGGACCGTTTCATCGGAGATGCCGAGTTCCGCCCTAGTCTCGGGCGAGAGGCGCTGATGTGTCGTCGTCGCCGGATGGGTGACGAGACTCTTCGCGTCGCCGAGATTGTTGCTGATCTCGAAGATCTTGAGCGCATTCATGAAGCGAAACGTTTCCTGCTTGTCGCCCTTGACGTCGAAAGCGACCATCGGCCCGCCGCCCGTCATCTGCTTCTGCGCCAGCTCATATTGCGGATGGTCCGCACGGCCAGGATAGAAGACGCGTGCAACCTGGGGCCGCTCGGCGAGGAAGTCAGCGATGCGAGCCGCCGACGCGCCGTGGCGCTCCACCCGCACGGTAAGTGTCTCCAAGCCCTTGAGCAGTACCCAGGCGTTGAAGGGGCTCAACGACGGTCCGGTATGTTTCAGGTAATTGTGCAGTCTCTCTTCGATGAACTCCTGCGCTCCGAGCACCACGCCGCCGAGACAGCGTCCCTGACCGTCGATGTGCTTCGTCGCGGAATAGACGACGATGTCGGCGCCGAGCGGCATCGGCCGCTGCAGCAGCGGGGTTGCGAACACGTTGTCGACCACGACGAGCGCGCCGGCCTTCTTCGCGATTGAGGAAACGGCTTCGATGTCGACAAGCTCGAGCACCGGATTGGTCGGCGTCTCGAAAAAGAACGCGCGCGTATTCGGCTTGACGGCACGCTCCCAGGCGTTGAGGTCGCGGCCGTCGACGAGCGTGCTTTCGATGCCGTAGCGCGGCAGCAGGTCCTCCACGATGTAGCGGCAACTCCCGAAGAGCGCGCGCGCTGACACCACATGGTCCCCGGCCTTGAGATGCGACAGCAGCGAGGCTGCGACGGCCGCCATCCCGCTAGCCGTGCCGCGTGCGGCGGGCGCGCCTTCGAGCGCGCACATGCGGGCCTCGAACATGGCGACGGTTGGGTTCGCGTAGCGGCTATAGACGAAGCCTTCCTCGTCGCCCTTGAAGCGGGCTTCCGCCTGCTCTGCGCTGTCATAGACATAGCCGGAGTTAAGGTAAATCGCCTCGGATGTCTCGCCGAACTGGCTTCGCAGCGTGCCCGCATGCACGAGCTGCGTTGCCGGGCGCCAATTGCGGCTCGCGCCTTTCCCGTCCTTCGCTGTCCCCATGGTTCGGGCACTCCTTGAACGTGGAGCCAAAGCGGGACACAAAAAAAACCGGACCTTGGCTGACCAAAAGACCGGGATTGGCGCGGGGCGCCTCGCACGGCCTTTTAGCGATTTATTTTACGTGGCTGCAAGCCGGCCGGCCAAATCACCACTAGTGCAGGATTAATCGCGCTCCGGGCACGCCCCGTCAAGCCTCACGCGAAAAGTTCACCTTGTGAATCCGGGGGAGAAGCCCTCGGTTAAAGTGCTATAGCGCCTCTTGCCATGCCAAGAACGGACCCATGCAAAGCGCCGAGCCCCAAGACAAGCTCTTTCCCGGACTGCCGGAGAGAGCGACCGTGACCGCCCCTGCCGAAACGCCGAAAAGCGCTTTTGCGCGCACCGGCATCCTGCCGAGCCAGGCGATCCGCGCGCTGATCGCCGCGGGCGAGATCAAGGGCGCGCCCGAAATCGACGAGAACCAGATCCAGCCCGCGAGCCTGGATCTGCGGCTCGGCAAGGTCGCCTACCGCATCCGCGCAAGCTTCCTGCCCGGGCCAGGCGCCACGGTGCGCGACAAGCTCTTCGAGCTCAAATTTCACGAGATCGATTTGACCAAGGGCGCGGTGCTGGAGGCCGGCTGCGTCTATCTCGTGCCGCTGATCGAGCAGCTCAAATTGCGCTCCACCATTGCGGGCTTCGCCAACCCGAAAAGCTCCACGGGCCGCCTCGACGTCTTCACCCGGCTCATCGCCGACCGGCAGGATAGTTTCGACACCGTGGAGGAAGGCTATGACGGGCCGCTCTTCGCCGAGATCTGTCCGCGCACCTTCTCCATCAAGGTGCGCTACGGCTCGCGCCTCAATCAGATCCGCTTCCGCCGCCGCGTCGGCCAGCAGCTCGACGCCGACGAGAAGCCGGGGCGCGTCACCGACAAGCTCTTGCGCGAGCTGCACTCAGATGTGGGTCTCGTGGAGGGCGACGCCGCCATTCGTGAGGGACTGAATCTGCGCATCAGCCTCGCACCGATCCCGCCCGCCGGGATCGTCGGCTACCGCGCCCGCCGCTTTGCTGGCGTGATCGATGTCGATGAGATCGGCGCCTACGGCGTCAACCAGTTCTGGGAGGCGGTGCATCTCGATGGCGACCGCCGCCTGGTGCTCGATCCGCACGAATTCTACATCCTCGCCTCCAAGGAGAGCGTGTCGGTGCCGCCGGGCTATGTCGCCGAGATGGCCCCGTTCGATCCGCTGATCGGGGAGTATCGCGTGCATTATGCCGGCTTCTTCGATCCGGGCTTCGGCTATACCGAGGGCAAGGCCCCTGGCGCCAAGGCCGTGCTCGAAGTGCGCAGCCTCGATATCCCCTTCATTTTGGAGGACGGGCAAATCGTCGGGCGCCTGGTCTATGACAAGCTCACCAACACTCCCGACACGCTCTACGGTCAGGGCATCGGCTCGCACTATCAGGCGCAAGGCCTGAAGCTGTCGAAGCACTTCAAGCAGGCTTAGGCCGCCGCCCTCAAGCCGAGCAGGACCCGCCGCCGAGCACGCAGAACTTGGCGCAATGCGGATGGCAGAGCTTCACCGCGCCGCTCTCGAACATGCCGCTATCCGCGCTCGCCGCTTCCGCCAGCGTCGTGCCCATCTCGAACGCGCGGTCATAGGGCAGCAGTGTGCAGGGCAGAACGGTCGGGGCCTTTGCCCCTTTGCGCTTCACGACCATGCGGCTTGAAGCGCACATCACGTCCTCCTGCAGCTTGCCGAGAATGCCCCAGCAATCTTCGGTGATCTCGGGCACGTCGGCGCGCGCATCCATCTCCGGAAACAAGACGAGCTGCGCGCGGTCGTAGGCATCGATGCCCCAGCCCCGCGCCGCGCCCAGCGCCGCATACCCCGCCCGCGCGTCGGCTTCGCTCTCGTTCCAGCACGTGCGTCCCGCAAGTGTGAAGTTGAAGCCGGCCCAAGCGAGCCAGTCGATACCCTTCAGTGTCGGCAGGAACGTCCCGGCGCCGCGCTCCGTCTCGTGCAGGATCTGGCTGTGATGATCGAGACTGACGCGGAGCGTAAGCCGATCGCCGTAACTATCGCGCAGTGCGAGCAGGCCGGCGCTGATCCGCGGCCGCTGCATCGGCTGCATCGCGTTGGTCAGGATCAGCACGGTGAAGCCGCGCGCAAGTGCGTCCTCCGCCATCCCGAGCATGTCGGGATTCATGAACGGCTCGCCGCCGGTGAAGCCAATCTCGCGCACCGGCAGACTCGCGCCGGCGATCTCCTCGAAGAAGCGCGCCGCTTCCTTCGAGGTGATATAGACGAGCCGGTCGTTGGTGGGGCTCGATTCGATATAGCAATTCACGCATTCGATATTGCAGAGGCTGCCGGTGTTGATCCAAAGCGTGCGCAAGCCTGCAAGGGCCACGCGCGCGCGGCGCTCGCCCGTCGCGGTCCAGTCCGGGTCGGCAAATTTCGCCACCCGGGAAATATGCGCAGCATCTGTCATTACATGGCTCCAAAAGCCATTAACAGGGGGACTCTCCTTCATCGCAAGCCTCCGGCGTATCACCACTGCGTGAGACCGGCTTGCTTTCTCGCTGCAGCGCGCCGTGCTAAGAGAGTCGGGGCGCGGGTGTAGCTCAGTGGTAGAGCAGTAGCTTCCCAAGCTACGGAGCCCCCCCAAATTCCGCAGAATCCCGTGTGATCGCGTTCGATCTCTTCACGTTTGGTTCCTGGTTGGTTCACCCGATGCTGGGGCGAAGCTGGGGCCATGCGCGCTCATTCAGGAGGGCCAGACCATGAGCTCGTTACTCGACCAGGCCATCATCGTTGCGACTCGAGCGCACGAAAGTCAGCTTGATAAGAGCGGCGAGCCCTACAT
>NZ_JBPCOU010000025.1:0-13018 GCF_050999895.1 Methyloceanibacter sp.
TCTAGCGACGCTTACGGGCTAAGAAGATGGGGCGGCCGCTTGATGCGACCGCCCCACTTTTCGGCCTGACACGCTAACCGTCCTCACCTCCCCGCGCTCCCCCGTCGGTGCGCGGATCTGACGATGAAGGCGCAGTCAGGCTCCCCCTATCCTCTGAATTCTCCGGCTCGATTATCGGAGCGATCGGATCCACTTGCGCCACGAGCGGATCCTTCTGCTCATTGGCAGGCTCCATCAGGGCCCCAGGATCGTTCGCAGGCAATGCCCCGCCCGCCGGTCCTTGCTGTGGCTCCATGAAATAGAAGACGCCGAGAATGGCGGCGCCGAAAATGACGGTGTAAATCCAGTTCTTGCTGCCCTGGTACCAGCTGTCGATCATGGCCGGCAGGCCGAAGATGACGAAGCGGCAGAGCGAGAAGCCGATCACAGCCGCAATGGCGCCAAGCGCCCAGAGATGCATCGTCTTCGCGTCGAGGCCCGACTGGCCGGCGTCGACGAGCAAGAGCTGAGCCTGGCTCGCGCCAGCGTTGAACGCGGCCCAAACCGCGCCCGTGGCAAGCGCTATCAAAAAGACATAGCGAAGCACCATGTCGCAACCGAACTCCCCCGCTTTTGAGACAAGTTAGAGAGCGGCGCGTAAAGAAAGCGGTAAGGGGTAAGGTTAAGCAGGCGTGAACGGCGCGGCGCGGAAGCAGCCGCTGGGTCAGGCGGCCTTCCACTTGATGGAGCAGCCCATGGAGGGGATTTGCTCCTTAGGCCCGTGCCCGCTCTCGGCAACGAGCTTCATGGCCTCGAACAGGTCGCGGCGCACGTCTGGGCTCGCGGCTTCCTTCCGGCTTGCATCGAGCCTGCCGCGATATTGCAGCTCAAGGTCTGCATTAAAGCCGAAGAAGTCCGGAGTGCACGCGGCATCGTAGGCGCGGGCGATGTCCTGGCTCTCATCGTAAAGATAGGGAAACGTGAACGCATGAACCTCGGCAAACCGCTTCATGTTGGCGAAGGAGTCGTCCGGGTAATGCTCGGCATCGTTGGAAGAAATCGCAACGGCGCTCACGCCAAATCCCCGAAGCTCGTTCACGTCGCGCACCACGCGGTCGATCACGGCCTTCACATAGGGGCAGTGATTGCAGATGAACATCACGAGCGTACCGTTCGGGCCGCTCAGATCGGCGAGGCGATAGGCGTTGCCGTCGACGCCCGGCAGCGTAAAGGGCGGCGCGTTCCAGCCGAAGTTGCAAATGGGTGTCTCTTCCGCCATGCGCCGCTCCTGTTCGCAAATCTGTCACGGCACCGCACTAGTTTCGGCGCCAGGGTCATTGGGAATTGATTGGGATATGGCGAGAATAGGTGGTCTCTGCAACAGGGCGGCAGCGTTCGAGGCCCATGACGACGTGCCCCGCAGCCCCGAGGCTGGGGAAACACTCGGTGACGTCATCGCCCAGCGCTTCAGCCGGCGCGATCTCATGCGCGGGACGTTGGGCGCGGCCGCGCCGCCGCCTTGTTCGGCCCGAGCGCGTTCACGAGCGGCGGCGCCAGGGCCGGAACGGCGGTGGAGCGCTTCGATTTTACCGAACTCGCAGCAGGCAATAACGAGACCCATCACGTCGCCCCCGGTTATCGCGCGCAGGTCTTGCTCAGATGGGGCGATCCGATTTTCGCCGATGCGCCCGACTTCAACCCGTCCGGCCAAAGCGCCACCGTGCAGCTGGAGCAGTTCGGCTACAATAACGACTACATCGCCTTCTTCCCGCTCGACGACAGCGGCAGGCGCGGGCTGCTTTGCGTCAATCACGAATATACCAACGAGGAGGTGATGTTCCCCGGCATCGACGAGCGCCAGGACCTGTCCGGCTTCGAGAAGATGACCGCCAAACTCGTCGACATCGAGATGGCGGCGCACGGGGTTAGCATTGTCGAGATCGCCCGCAACGGGGACGACTGGGCGCCCGTTCTGGACAGCCGATACAACCGGCGTCTCAGCGCAAGCAGCACAGAGATGACGGCGGACGGCCCTGCTGCAGGGGACGCGCGGCTGAAGACCAGCGCCGATCCGATCGGCACGCGCATCGTCGGCACCTTGAACAATTGTGCCGGCGGCAAGACCCCGTGAGGCACCTACCTCACCGCGGAAGAGAACTTTTCACGGCTATTTCTGGAGCAGTGCCTGCGTGCCCGGCGGCGCTCGCCCGAAGGGCCTCGGGGGAGATCAGGCGGCAAGCTACAAGCGTTACGGCGTTCCCGGCCTGTGGCAGGCCTGGGGCAAATTCCAAGACCGCTTCAATGTCGACAAGGAGCCGAACGAGCCGAACCGCTTTGGCTGGATCGTGGAGATCGATCCGCTCGATCCTAACTCCGTGCCGGCGAAGCGCACCGCGCTCGGCCGCTTCTGCCACGAAGGCGCGGAGACGGTCGTGAATAAGGATGGCCGCGTCGTGGTCTATTGCGGTGACGACGGACGCGGCGAGTATGTCTATCGCTTCGTCTCCGAGGGACGCTACGACCCTAACAATCGCGACGCCAACAAAAGCCTCTTGTCGAAAGGCACCCTCTCCGTCGCGCGTTTCGACGCGGACGGCAGCATGGCCTGGCTGCTGCTCGAGTTCGGCCGCCAATGGCTGACGCCGGAGTTCGGCTTCAAATCGCAGGCCGACGTGGTGATCGACGCGCGGATCGCCGCCGATCTTCTCGGAGCGACGCGTATGGACCGGCCCGAAGACGTGCAGCCAAACGAGGTCAATGGCTGCGTCTATGTCCTCCTCACCAACAACACAAAGCGCAAGAGCGACGAGGTCAACGCGGCGAACCCGCGGGCGGATAACGCCTTCGGGCACATTATCGAGATGACGCCGCCCGGTGGCGACCATGCCGCCGACAGCTTCGCCTGGGATATTCTCGTGCGCTGCAGCGACCCCGCTAACGCCAAAGTCGGCGCGCTGTGGAATCCAGCCACATCCAAGAATGGCTGGTTCGCCTCGCCCGACAATGCCTGCGTCGACAATAAAGGCCGGCTCTGGATCGCGACCGACCAGGGCGAAAACTGGCCGCGCACCGGCCGCTCGGACGGCCTCTACGCGCTCGAGACCCAAGGCCCCTCGCGCGGCACGCCGAAGCTCTTCTTCCGCGCGCCCATCGGTGCGTAACTCTGCGGCCCCTGCTTCACGCCGGACGGCGAAACGCTCTTTCTTGCGGTGCAGCACCCCGGCGCCGACGGCGCGGAGTCCTATATCGGCTTCGGGCATGCCTCGACGTTCAAAGACCCGGTGACTCGCTGGCCCGATTTCAAGGACGGCGTGCCGCCACGGCCTTCCGTGCTCGCCATCACCAAGACCGGCGGCGGCAAAATCGCCTGAAACGGGCTTCTTGAAAAAACCGTGCCTGCGTGCGACCTAGCAGGCAGTTCCACGAGCGTTGATTCTGCTCAAGTCCGGGAAAGCCGCGGGCGCTGGTTTGCGCCCCTTGTTCCGGCAAGAGGTTCCAGGTGTCCAAACGCAAGGTGACGAAAGCGGCGAAAGCGACGGCGCGAGACCTCTTCGCGAAGCTCGATGATGAGCCGCGGAGGCCACCGGCGCGCGGCAACACGCCGGTGGAGCGGCCGCGCGTTCCGGCTGGGCGAAGCGCCGAGGACCGCTATACGGCTGCCGACATCGAGGTGCTGGAGGGCCTGGAGTCGGTGCGCCGGCGCCCGGGCATGTATATCGGCGGTACCGATGCCGCCGCCATGCATCACCTCTTCGCCGAGGCGCTGGATAACTCGATGGATGAAGCCGTGGCGGGGCATGCGAGCCGCATCGAGGTCGAGTACGAGGCCGACGGCTCCCTCACCGTGAGCGACAATGGCCGGGGCATTCCCGTCGATCCGCATCCGAAATTCAAAACGAAATCCGCGCTCGAAGTGATCATGACGACGCTGCATTCGGGCGGGAAGTTCGACGCCAAGGTCTATGAGACGAGCGGCGGCCTGCACGGCGTCGGCATCTCCGTGGTCAACGCGCTGTCGGAAGATCTCGAGGTTGAGGTCGCGCGCGGGCAAAAGCTCTACCGCCAAACCTTCACGCGCGGAACGCCGGACGGTCCGCTGCAGAGCCTCGGCGCGGTCAAGAACCGCCGCGGCACCAAGATCCGCTTCAAGCCCGACCCGAAAATTTTCGCCAAGGGCGCGGCGTTCAGGCCGGAGCAGCTGTTCCGCATGGCGCGCTCCAAGGCCTATCTCTTTCGCGGCGTCGAGATCCGCTGGTCATGCGCGCCGGCCCTGCTGACGGGCGACAAGGCGCCGCCTGCCACCGCCGTGTTTCACTTCCCCGGCGGCCTCAAGGACTTTCTCGCAAGCCGCATCGAAGGCCAGGAGACGGTCACCGCGGATGTGTTTGTCGGCAAGATCGACAAAACCGAAGGGCGCGGCTCGTTGGAGTGGGCCATCTCTTGGCTCGCGCGCGAGGACGGCTTCATCAGTTCCTATTGCAACACCGTGCCGACGCCCGAAGGCGGGACGCACGAAGCGGGGTTGCGCGCCGCCCTGGTCAAAGGCTTGCGCGCCTATGGAGAGCTCACCGGCAACAAGCGCGTGCAACAGATCACCGCCGAGGACGTGCTTGGCACCGCGGGAGCGATGCTCTCTCTCTTCATGCGCGAGCCGGAATTCCAGGGCCAGACCAAGGACAAGCTCTCGAGCCAGGAGGCAACCCGCATCGTCGAGAGCGGGATGCGCGACGCCTTCGATCATTGGCTAACAGGCAACCCGAACCAGGCTGGCCGCCTGCTCGACTGGGTCGTCGACCGCTCCGAGGAGCGCTTGCGGCGCAGGAAGGAGAAGGAGGTCGGGCGGCAGACCGCGACGCGGAAACTCCGCCTCCCCGGCAAGCTCGCGGATTGCTCCGTCAGCGAGGCGACGGGCACAGAGATTTTCATCGTCGAGGGCGATTCCGCCGGCGGCTCGGCGAAGCAGGCACGTGATCGCGCGATCCAGGCCGTGCTGCCGCTCCGGGGCAAGATCCTGAACGTGGCGAGCGCCAGCTCCACGAAGCTCGCCGACAACCAGCTCCTGAGCGACCTCGTCCAGGCACTCGGCTGCGGCACCGGCACGCGCTATCGCGAGGAGGACCTTCGCTATGAGAGGGTCGTGATCATGACCGATGCCGATGTGGACGGCGCGCATATCGCGGCCCTCCTGATCACATTTTTCTATCGCGAGATGAGAGGCCTCATCGAAGGCGGGCATCTCTGTCTCGCCGTGCCGCCGCTCTATCGCTTGAGCCAAGGCGGCAAGACGATCTACGCGCGTGACGACGCCCATAAGGAAGAGGTCCTGCGCAAGGAGTTCAGCGGCAAGGGCAAGGTCGAGGTCAGCCGCTTCAAGGGCCTCGGCGAAATGCCGATGAAGCAGCTCAAAGAGACGACGATGGACCCCAAGGTGCGTACGCTGTTGCGCGTGGATATCGCCGATGACGACCGCATCCTGACCGGCAACGTCGTGGAACAGCTTATGGGCAATAAGCCGGAAGCGCGTTTCCGCTTCATCCAGGAGCGGGCCGAGTTTGCGGCGCCCGAAGAGCTGGATATCTGATTAGAGCCAGCGGGGCACGCGGGCTTTGTAGGCGGCGTACGCCTCTCCGAACTTCCGCTCCAGATAGGCCTCTTCCCGCAGCACGACACCCTGCTGAAGGATCAAGAGCACGGGCACGAGCAGCAACAGCGCCCAGACGCTCGTGAGGGCGATGCTAAGGCCCACATAAACGAGGATGAGGCCGACATAGATGGGATTGCGGGACCTGGCGTAGAGGCCGGTCGTGACGAGCGCCGTGGCCGGCCAATCGGGAACGACACTGGTCCCGGCGCGCTGAAAGCGCTGCGCGGAAAGCACCGCGAGGACAAGGCCGCCGACAATAAGCCCGAGGCCCGCGGCAAGAGTAGCCCCATTGGGCGATGCGAGTGCCGGACCGATGGGAACGGCAAGGCTCAAAAGACAGCCGAGGCCGAGCGCGGCCAGGAAGAGGAGCGGCGGCTTGATTGCGACGTTGGCATGATCTTCATTGCTCATTGATTGGGCCCTTTCGCGGATCGGACGGCTCCCTCCCCGATATCCATCCGATCCCGACGCGCATGCATCACACCCCGTGACAATTAAGCATGTTTCGGTTGCTTGCAGCCATTTGCCCCTTGCACGGGTTAGGAGAGCCCCCTATTTGAATAGGGAATTATTGCGGATGGCCCATTCTACGGTCCCGCAATGTAAAGTAAGCTTGCGCACTGGCTGCGAATCGTTGCAGCAAATTACTTGCGCCCACCAGAAAGAAAGAACGTGCGAGGCGCTTTTCACTCCTCGCAATTTTGCTAACGCATGACATTTTCACAACTTGGCTTAAGCCCAAAAGTTTTAACCGCCGTCACGTCTGCCGGCTTCACGAACCCCACTCCGATCCAACGCCAAGCCATCCCACCCGCTGTCGCAGGCCGCGATGTATTGGGGATCGCGCAAACCGGCACCGGCAAGACGGCATCCTTCGTGCTCCCGATGCTGACGCGTCTTGAGCGCGGCAGGGCCCGAGCGCGCATGCCGCGCTCCCTGATCCTGGAACCGACCCGCGAGCTTGCGGCCCAGGTCGCAGAGCATTTCGATATTCTCGGCAAGAGCCACAAGCTCACTGTCGCTCTCCTCATCGGCGGCGTGTCGTATGAGGAACAGGATCGCAAGCTCGGCCGTGGCGCCGATGTGGTGATCGCGACGCCGGGGCGCCTGCTCGATCACATGCAACGCGGCAAGATCCTGCTCAGCGGCATCGAGATCTTCGTTGTCGACGAAGCCGACCGCATGCTCGACATGGGATTCATTCCCGACATCGAGCGCATCTCCAAACTCCTTCCTTTCACCCGGCAGACGCTGTTCTTCTCCGCGACCATGCCGGCGGAAATTCAACGCCTCGCCGATAAGTTCCTGCACCAGCCCGAGCGTATCGAGATCGAGCCGCAATCCACGGCCGCGACGACCATCGTGCAAAGGCTGAAAAAGGTGCCCGACGATCCGGCCGGCAAACGCGAAGCGCTTCGCGCCCTGATGCGGGAGATCGATGTCAAGAATGCCATCATCTTCTGCAATCGCAAAAAGGACGTCGGTATCATCTATCGTTCCCTTCTGCGGCATGGCTTCAATGTCGGCGCTCTGCACGGCGACATGGACCAGCATCAGCGCACCGCCACGCTCGATGCCTTCCGCAACGGCTCCATTGCGTTTCTTGCGGCGAGCGATGTCGCCGCCCGCGGCCTCGACATCCCGGAGGTCAGCCATATCTTCAATTACGATGTGCCGATCCATCCCGAGGACTATATTCACCGTATCGGCCGCACCGGGCGCGCGGGCTGCGAAGGCTTCGCCGCAACGCTGGTGACGCCGAAGGATGTAAAGGCTATCAAGGCCATCGAGCGTATTCTGCGTCAGGAGATTCAGTCGATCGACGGTCAGCCGGAATGGCCCGCAGACTCCGAATCGTCTTCCGGCCGGTCTGCCGGACGCGGCCCCCGCCGTGGTAAAAGCCCCGGTAAAGGTCCAGCGCGGCCCGAGCAGACTGCAGCAAGCGCCAAGCCGAACGGCAATGGGCACGACTGCATACCATCGAGCCCGCCGAAAGAGATGCGTCCGCAACCACAACGACCCGCTCCGCAGGCGCCTCCCTCTGCTGCCGCCATGCAGGCCCCTGCCGTCCAGCCCCACTGTCAGCCACAGCCGAACAGGCAGGCACAGCCCAGCCGGCAGGCGCAGCCCAACCGTCCGCAAGACCGGACGTCGGAGCGTTCACGCGTGCGCGGCATGGGCGACCATGTCCCCGCCTTCATGACGCGGCCGGTGCGCGTCCCGTAAGGGCGCGACCACTTCACTTCCTGACGTTGATTGCGATTTAAGAGGCTTGCTCTGGCGCTTCGCCGGCGGCCTGCGCGGTTTCGCCCGCTGGCGTCAGCGCGACCGATTCGCCACAGCCGCAGGCACTCGTCTGGTTCGGGTTGTTGAACACGAAGCCAGAGCGCATGCGATCGCTGCGATAGTCCATCTCGGTGCCGAGCAGGAAGAGTACGGCCTTAGGATCGATCAGGAGCTTGACGCCCTTCTCCTCGATGATCTCGTCGAGCGGCGTGGGCGCTTCGGCATATTCCATCACGTATTCCATGCCGGCGCAGCCGCCGTTCTTCACGCCGATGCGCACGCCGGCGCCATCCTTGCCGGACTGCGCCACCAGCGCTCGCAGGCGCTCGGCGGCGGCCTCGGTCAATTGCATCACTTGCGGTCTGGGGCGCATGGTCATGGCTTCGAGTTGGGGCAGTTGAGGGTGCGGTTCAAGTGCTGCACCTAGAACATGTTGAGCGCAAGGCGCGCTTCGTCGGACATGCGGCTCATTTCCCAGGGCGGGTCGAAGGTGAGATTGACCTTCACCTGGCCGACGCCGGGCACTGCCGAGACGGCATTCTGCACCCAGCCCGGCATCTCGCCGGCGACGGGGCAGCCGGGGGCGGTCAGGGTCATGTCGATGGTGAGATTGCGATCGTCGTCGACATCGAGGCGATAGATGAGGCCGAGTTCGTAGATGTCGACCGGGATCTCCGGGTCGAACACCGTCTTCAGAGCGGCAATGAGATCGGTGCGCAGCCGCTCGAGCTCATCCGGCGGAATCGATGACGGCTCGTTGCCAGCGATCGGCGCCGGCGCGGGAGACGCACCGGGCTCGCCCAGGGCAGGCCCATCCGGCGTAGCGGCAGCGGGGCTTGGCATGGCGGCGTCGGCAGCCCTTGCCTCGTCCGTGTCTTGTATCTTTTCCATCATTTCAGCCATGCCTTCAGGCGAACATCTCGTGGGTTTTCTGCAAGGCCTCGACCAGCCTATCGACTTCCTCGAACGTATTATACATGGCGAATGAGGCCCGACATGTCGAGGTCACGCCAAATCGGGCCAAAAGCGGTTCAGCGCAATGGGTGCCGGCGCGGACCGCAATGCCGTGGCGGTCCAAAATCGTGCTCACATCGTGCGGATGGGCCCCCTCGACATTGAAGGAAACGAGGCTCCCCTTCCCCCTGGCGCGGCCGAAAATGGTCAGCCAGTTCATCTCGCCCAGGCGCTGCATGGCATAGGCAATGAGCGCATCCTCATGGGCCGCGATCCTGTCGCGCCCGACGCTCTTGACATAATCGATGGCGGCGCCAAGGCCGATCGCCTGCACGATGGCCGGCGTGCCGGCCTCGAAGCGGTGCGGAGGCTTGGCGTACGTAATCTCTTCCTGGCGCACGAAGCCAATCATCTCGCCGCCGCCCTGATAAGGCGGCATGGCTTCCAAATGCTCTTTCTTGCCGTACAGCACGCCGATGCCGGTCGGGCCATAGAGCTTGTGGCCGGTGAAAGCATAGAAGTCCGCATCGAGGTCCTGGACGTCAACGGGGAAATGCACGGCGGCCTGCGCGCCATCGACCAGCACAGGAATACCGCGGTCATGAGCGAGCTTCACTACCTCCTTCACCGGCACGACGGTGCCAAGCACATTCGACATGTGCGTGATGGCGATCATCTTGGTGCGCGGCGTGATCAGCCTCTCGAACGCATCGAGCTCGAACTCTCCGGCGTCGGTGACGGGCGCCCATTTCAGCACCGCGCCCTGGCGCTCGCGCAAGAAATGCCAGGGCACGATGTTGGAGTGATGCTCCATGATGGTGAGCAGGATCTCATCGCCCGCCTGGATGCGCGGTCCGCCAAAGCTCTGCGCCACGAGGTTGATGGCCTCGGTGGCGTTGCGGGTGAAGATGATCTCGTCGTCGGAGCGCGCGTTGAGGAAGTGGCGCACCTTTTCGCGCGCCTTCTCGAAATTCGCGGTCGACGTGTTGCTCAGATAATGCAGGCCGCGATGGACGTTGGCATATTCCTCGCCGTAAGCCCGCTGAATCGTGTCGAGCACGGGCTTCGGCTTCTGCGCCGAGGCGCCGTTATCCAGATAGATGAGCGGCTTGCCGTGGACTTTGGTCTCAAGGATGGGGAAATCGGCGCGGATCGGCTCCAAATCGTAAGGCACGGGGCTTACCGCCAGCTCGCCCTTGGTCGGCGTCACGATGGTCATCGGTCGCGATCCAATCCTAGTCGAGCTCGACTCCGAGCCATTCGGCTGATGCATGGGCAAGCGCGGTACGCAGCTCCTCGTTCTCGAGCCGCTCCAGAGCTTCGCCCACAAAGGCCTGCACCATAAGCGCACGCGCCTCCGGTTCGGGAATGCCGCGGGCTTCGAGGTAGAATAAGAGGTCCTCATCGATCTGGCCGGAGGTGGCGCCGTGGCCGCAGACCACGTCGTCGGCGAAGATCTCCAGCTCCGGCTTGGAGTCGAACTCCGCGGCTTCCGAGAGCAGCAGCGCTTGCGCCATCTGCTTGCTGTCAGTCTTCTGCGCGCCGGGCGAGACTACAATCTTGCCCTGGAAGACGCCGCGCGACTCGCCATCGAGCACTGCCTTGAACAGCTCGCGGCTCGAGCAATGCGGGACGGCATGCTCCACGAGAATGGTCGTGTCGCAATGCTGCCGGTCGCGCATCATGAAGGCGCCAGAAATGCCTACCGACGAGCCTTCGCCGTCGAAGCGGGCATAGATCTGATTGCGCGACAGGCTCGCACCGAGCGAAAACTGGAAGGCATCGTAGCGGGCGTCGCCGCCGAGGCGCACGAGCCACGTGGAAAGATGGAAGGCTTCGCTGTCTTCACGCTGAAGCTTGTAATGAGTTATTGCGGCCTTATCGCCAACCAAAACCTCGGTGACGGCATTGCGTTGCAGCCCGCGGCCGCCAAGACCGGCATAGCTTTCCAACACCGTGATCGAAGCGCCCGCCTCGGCCACGATGACATTGCGGCTGACGCTGCCGACAGGCTCTCCGCTGCCGTCGAGCTGGATCAGATGCACCGGCTTGTCGACGGTGACGCCTGCGGGAATGCGCAGCACCGCGCCGCCCATCATCAAGGCAGTGTTGAGCGCCAGGATCGCGTCGTCGTCGCGCGCGTTCACCTGCCCTAGAACATCTTTCAGCCAGGACGGCGCGTGCTCGAGAGCCTCGGCAAGGGACAGAACCTCGACACCTGCGGCCTTCAGACCCGGGACGTCCGAGAGTTCGGCGCGAAGCTCGCCCTCGACCACCACGAGGCGATAGGCCGGCATGGCGAGCATATAGGACCCGAGCGCCTGGGTAAGATCTGCGTCCGTGAGCGGCACACCTGTCGCCTGCACAGGGGGCAGAGCGTCGGTGAGACGTGAGCGCAGGTCGGTATATTTCCACGCCTCGATGCGGCGATGCGGGAGGCCGAGGCGGCCATAGGTCTCGATGGCCTTGGTTCTCAGGGCAGAAACCCATTTGTCGCCCGCTCCGGGAAGGCCCTTCTCGGCCGCGACAAACGCGTCGAGATAGGCCTGCTCGGCCTCGGTCCTGAACTGCTTAACCGGCAAATCCATCACGACATCCTTACGCGGCCTTGCCGCCAAATTCGGCATAGCCGGTATTTTCAAGCTCGAGCGCCAGCTCTCGCCCGCCCGAGCGCACGATGCGTCCGGCGGAGAGGACATGCACGCGATCGGGCACGATGTAATTCAGCAAGCGCTGATAATGCGTGATGACGAGCATGGCGCGGTTCGGACCGCGCAACGCATTCACGCCGTCGGCGACGATGCGCACCGCGTCGATATCGAGGCCGGAGTCCGTCTCGTCGAGCACGCAGAGCGAGGGCTCCAAGAGCGCCATCTGCAAAATCTCTTTGCGCTTCTTCTCGCCGCCTGAGAAGCCGACATTCAGCGGCCGCTTCAGCATGTCGGGGTCGATGTTGAGCAGCTTCGCCTTCTCGCGCACCACGCGAAGAAAATCGGGTGTCGAGAGCTCCGCCTCGCCGCGCGCCTTGCGCACCGCGTTCACCGCCGTGCGCAGGAAGGTCATGGTAGCGACGCCGGGGATTTCCATCGGATACTGGAAGGCAAGGAAGACGCCGGCGGCAGCGCGCTCGCTCGGGTCCATGTCGTTCAAGTCCTGACCGTTCCAGGTGATGGAGCCCTCGGTAATCTCGTAGTCGTCCTTGCCGGCGAGCACGTAAGCGAGCGTGGACTTACCAGAGCCGTTCGGGCCCATGATGGCATGCACCTCGCCCGCGGGCAGGGTCAGGTCGACACCTTTCAGGATCTCGCGGCCATCGACATCGACGTGAAGGTTCTTGATCTCAAGCATCACTACTTCTTTCTAACTTCCTGGAATTGAATCCGTTTGAACTAACCCACCGAGCCTTCGAGGCTGATCGAGATGAGCTTTTGCGTCTCGGCCATGAACTCCATGGGCAAATGCTGGAGCACGTCGCGCACGAAGCCGTTCACGATCAAGGCGGTCGCTTCCTCGCCGGAAAGGCCGCGGCTCATGCAGTAGAAGAGCTGATCGTCGGAAATCTTCGAGGTGGTCGCCTCATGCTCGAACGTGGCCGACGCATTCTTGGCCTCGATATAGGGCACGGTATGCGCGCCGCATTTATCGCCGATCAGGAGCGAGTCGCAGTTGGTGTAGTTGCGGGCGTTGGTCGCGCGGCGATGCGCGGAAACGAGGCCGCGATAGGTGTTGTTGGAATGACCGGCGGCGATGCCCTTGGAGATGATACGGCTCGACGTGTCCTTGCCGAGATGGATCATCTTGGTGCCGGAATCGACCTGCTGATAGCCGTTGGAAATGGCGATCGAATAGAACTCGCCGCGTGAGCTGTCCCCGCGCAGAATGCAGCTCGGATATTTCCAGGTGATGGCGGAGCCGGTCTCAACCTGCGTCCACGAGATCTTGGAATTGCGCCCGCGGCAATCGCCACGCTTGGTGACAAAGTTGTAGATGCCGCCCTTGCCGTTCTTGTCGCCGGGATACCAGTTCTGCACCGTCGAGTATTTGATCTCGGCATCATCGAGCGCAACGAGCTCGACCACCGCCGCGTGCAGCTGGGTGGTGTCGCGCATCGGCGCCGTGCAGCCCTCGAGATAGCTGACATACGCACCCTTGTCG